>JAGXHN010000042.1 GCA_024636225.1 Desulfuromonadaceae bacterium
ACTTTGTGCGGCGTACGATGTACGCCTCCGCAGCCACAGCTTGCCTTCCTTGACCTTGGCCAAAATTGCTCGCTTCTGCAACGGTATTGCCGGTTAAAATAATTGAAAACCATTGAGATCTCCTGTTTTTCTCTGTGGTGAATAAATAGGAGTATTGTTATGAATATACTGGTAATCGGCGGCGGTGGGCGCGAGCATGCTCTGGTCTGGAAAATTGCTCAATCGCCACTGGTGCAAAAAATATATTGTGCGCCGGGGAACCCCGGGATTGCAGAGCAGGCTGAGTGTGTTGATCTTGCCGTCGACGATCTGGACGGACTGCTCGCTTTTGCGCTTGCAAAGTCGATTGACCTGACTGTGGTCGGTCCGGAACTCCCTCTTACCCTCGGGCTGGTCGATCTTTTTCAACAGAAGGGTCTGCTGGTTTTCGGTCCGAATGCCAAGGCGGCGCAGCTTGAGGGGAGCAAAGTTTTTTGCAAGGATGTCATGGCCAAGTATGGCGTCCCTTCTGCTGCATACGGGACGTTTCAGGATCGCGAGGCGGCGGTCGCTTTTGTTCGCCAGCATGGGGCTCCGATCGTTGTCAAGGCTGATGGCCTGGCTGCCGGAAAAGGGGTGGTTGTGGCGCAGAGTGAGGCCGAGGCGATTGAGGCTATCGATGCTTCTTTGGTCGAAGGGCTTTTCGGTGCGGCGGGGAGTACTGTCGTGATCGAAGAGTTTCTGGTCGGTGAAGAAGCCTCTTTTATCGCTTTTACCGATGGCAAAACTATTTTACCTTTGGCGTCATCCCAGGATCACAAGCCGGTCTATGATGATGACAAGGGGCCGAACACCGGCGGGATGGGGGCTTATTCCCCGGCTCCGGTCGTTACCGATACGATTTATGACATGGTGGTCGAGAAGGTTCTCAAGCCGTTGGTCGAGGGGATGGAAGCTGAAGGGTGCCCTTACAACGGGGTCCTTTATGCGGGGCTGATGATCGATGGCGATGAGGTCAAGGTTCTGGAATTTAATGCTCGCCTCGGCGATCCCGAAGCACAACCGCTCCTCTCCCGTCTGAAATCTGATCTGGTGCCGGTGCTGATCGCCTGTGCCAAGGGTGAACTGGCCGGAGTTGAACTTGCATGGCACGATAAGGCAGCGGTCTGTGTGGTGATGGCTTCTGGCGGTTACCCGAAAAAGTTTGGTAAGGGATACCCGATTCAGGGGATAGATGCTGCTGGCCAGATCGATGACGTGATGGTTTTTCAAGCCGGGACCAGCACGAAGGGCGGTGCCGTGGTCAACAATGGTGGGCGCGTCCTCGGGGTGACCGGGCTTGGGAGAACTGTTGCCGAGGCGATCGAAAAGGCGTACGAAGGGGTGCGTATGATCTCCTGGCAGGATGTGCATTACCGGACGGATATCGGAAAAAAAGCATTGTCTCGTTCATTAGACGATTAGACAAAAAATTGGAAAAGAAGGGGATGCGATGAGCATAAATAAAAAAGTTGGTATCGTCATGGGGAGCGACAACGACTACGAGATCATGGTGGAGGCGGCCAAAGCTTTGCGTGAGTTTGATATCGATTTTGAGATGACGGTTGCCAGTGCCCATCGCTCTCCTGAGCGGGCTGGAACCTGGGCCCGCACTGCTCGCGAGAGAGGTCTTTGCGCGATTATCGCCGGGGCTGGCGCTGCTGCCCATCTAGCCGGAGTCCTTGCTGCAGAGACAACCTTGCCGGTGATTGCCGTGCCGATCGATGCCACGTCGTTAAATGGGCTGGATGCTCTGCTGGCCATGGTGCAGATGCCGGCCGGAATTCCGGTTGCAACGATGGCTGTCGGGAAGTCCGGGGCACGCAACGCCGGGCTGTTTGCCGTGCAGATGCTGGCGGTGGAAGATGAGGAACTGGCGGCCCGTCTGTCAGCGTTTCGGAAAAAGATGGCCCATGAAGTGGAAGTGAAAGCTGCCCGCCTTGATGCCCGCCTGAAACAGGATGGCCTTTGTTAGAATGTGAATTGTCGAACTGTGCTGTTGCACATTGACACCGGTGGAGACTCATATTAAAGTCGGGCAATTTTTATCTGGCATATTTTTGTTCCGCTCGTCAAAAAGGCTGTGTCCAGATGAGTTTAAGGCCTCTGGATACCTAGAGAAGCAGGGAGATTGAAATTTTGGAAAAACAGAAAAAGCGCTTTGAAGATAGAATCTGGGATTTCTTTGTCTCCCTGAAACTCGGCATTACAACACTGATCCTGCTGTCGATCACATCGATTGTCGGGACTGTCCTCAAACAGGGGCAGTCGAAGGGGGAGTACGTTCAGGAGAACTTTGCACGGATGTTTCCGGATGGCTTCCCCCCGAAGATGACTCAGCTCGATTATGACAAATTGCGCGAGGGGTTTGAGTCGACTTATCGTTTTTTTGATTCTATGTATTTCTTCGACATGTATCACTCCTGGTGGTTTCTCGGTCTGCTCGGCCTGTTTGCCATGAATCTGATCTGCTGTTCAATCAACCGTTTGCCGCGTGTCCTGAAAATTGTCCGTGAACCGGAGCTGAAACCGGAAGAGAAGTTCTACAAAACTCTCGCTAATCGGGATGAACTGATCGTGACCGGAAGTATGGCGGAGGTTGAAACGAAAGTTGCCGGGTTCGTTTCGTCTGAATTTGCCAAGCCACAGCGAACCGAAGAGGGCGATAAAGTGCATCTGTTTGCTCAGAAAGCACCTTATGCCCGCTTTGGTGTCTATGCAACCCATCTTTCGATTTTGATTATCCTGGCCGGAGCGATGATCGGTATTAAATTCGGCTACAAAGGGTTTGTCTGGATTACTGAGGGGAGTTCGATCAGTCAGGTCAGTTCACGCGAGGGGCGCGGAATGATCCCTCTGGAGTTCACCGTTCAATGTGACAAGTTTGAGCTGGAGTATTACGAGGGGAGCCAGATGCCCAAAGAGTACCGCAGCGATCTGGTTGTGTTTGAAAATGGCAAAGAGATCCTGAAAAAACGGATCGTCGTCAACGATCCGCTCACCTATAACGGAATTACCTTTTATCAGTCGAGCTACAGGCCGATTGGTGGCGGCGTGCATCGTCTTCTGGTGACACCGCGTGGCGGTGCCGCCTTTGAAGTCGAGGCGAAAGAGGGGGTTCCTGTTCCCCTCCCCAATGGTGGTTCCTTTGCTGTCAATACCTATAATGACAATTTGCGCAATTTCGGCCCCGGCCTCACGATGCATGTCAATTCCCTGGACGGAAAGCGTGGCAACCCCTTCCCTGTTTACAAGTACCACCCCGGCGCCGATGCCCAGATTCGTAAAGGGGCATTTGCTTTTGATCTGATCGATTCAGACCTGGAGTACGCAACCGGTCTGCAGGTGGCAAAAGACCCCGGGGTTGAGGTGGTATGGGTCGGCTGTACCTTGATGATTATCGGGACAATGGTCGCCTTTTTTCTGTCACATCGTCGTATCTGGGTGACCCTTGTCCCTGATGGCGGCAAGGTCAAGGTCCTTTATGGTGGCAATGCACACCGTAATCAGCCCGGATTTGCGCTCTATTTTGATGAATTTAAAAGCAAGATCAAAGAATATCTTTCTTAACGGGAGCAATACGCTCTGCGAAGGAGTAAAAGATGGACGGATCACAACTTCTCAGTACGCAGATTCTGAATTACGTCACAATTATCTACTTTGTCGCGATGGTCTGCTTTGTTGTTTACCTGGCTGTTCGCAATGAATCGGTCGCTTTAGCGGCGAAAGTTTTGACCTGGGTCGGTTTTGTCGCCCAGACTTTTGCTCTCGGTTATCGCTGGTATGAATCGTATCAGATGCCGGGTGGAGTCGGTCATGCCCCTCTCTCCAATCTGTATGAATCGGTTGTCTTTTTCGCCTGGACGATTATCCTGATTTATATTGCTTTGGATCTGAAATACAAACAGAGCGCGATCGGCGCGTTTGTTATTCCGTTTGCGTTTCTCGCCATCGCCTGGGCACAGCTGCAACTGCCGAGTTCCATATCGCCGCTGGTCCCGGCCTTGCAGAGCAACTGGCTGACCTACCATGTTATCACCTGCTTTCTCGGTTACGCCGCCTTTGCCGTCGCCTGCGGAGTCTCGATCATGTACCTGATCAAGGCCAGAGATGAGGAGAAAAATAAAGACGACTCTTCCGGAATTGTCGGCATGTTCCCGAGCTCCAAGGTCCTCGATGATATTAACTACAAAGCGATCATGATCGGCTTTCCGCTTCTGACTCTCGGGATCGTCACCGGTGCCGCCTGGGCCAACTATGCCTGGGGGACCTATTGGAGCTGGGATCCGAAAGAGACATGGAGTCTGATTGTCTGGTTCATTTATGCCGCGTTTTTGCATGCCCGCTTCACCCGCGGTTGGGCAGGTAAACGTGCCGCATGGTTGTCGATCATCGGGTTTATGGCAACTATTTTCTGCTACCTCGGTGTGAATCTGGTTCTCTCCGGTCTCCATTCCTATGGGGGGTAATATCTAGCTGTCTGGCCTGTTTATTGCACGACTTCTTCTGTTTCTAACCCTACCTCTGCCGTGCTTCGCGCACGGCAGAGGTGTTCTACTTTTATGTCTTTGTTGAATCGGGGCGTCTGTTTCTCTTCGGGCATAGCACTTGAGGGCTGACGTGTAATCGCCGGATTTGACTCTATGCTTTTTTGGAGGAGAGTTGTGCCCATGCGTATGCTGATGAAGGTCTGTCTTCTTTCAACACTGCCCCTGCTTTTTTTATTCAGTTCGGTTTTCGCTGAAGGGTGTATCACCACGGCGTGTCATGCTGTTATGGGGAAGGCCAGGTTTGTGCACGATCCTGTCGCCGCACAGGAGTGTGATTCCTGTCACAACGCGACGGGAAAAAAGCATCCTGGAGCACAAGGGGCGTTTACTCTCACCGCGTCGGGGAGTGAGCTTTGTCTTACCTGTCACGACAGTCAAACAGCAGACTCGGCGCATCCGCATCCGGCTGCCGAAGATAACTGTACCGGATGCCACAGTCCTCATCAAAGCCAATTCGACAAGTTCCTTTACAGTGATGGTAACACCCTCTGTTTTCGCTGTCATGATGACATGGCCGCAGGAGCTTATCAGCATCCGGCCCTTGAGGACGGCTGTACTTCCTGTCACGATCCGCATGCCGGTCCCGAAAAGCAGATGCTTTCTCTGCAGGGTGATGCTCTCTGCTTGAGCTGTCACGATAATAAAACCGAAGGGATGAACAGCGTTCATCCGGCGCTGGAGGACGGCTGCGTCTCCTGTCATAATCCTCATTCTGGTCCCGCTCCGAAAATGCTCCCTGCCGCAGGGGAATCATTCTGTTACAGCTGTCATGACAATAAAACCGAGGGGAAGGCGCATGTTCACTCGGCTCTTGCCGATGGTTGCCTCTCGTGCCACAATCCGCATGCCGATGTTGCGGCAAGTATGCTCCCGGCCGAAGGTGCGGCACTCTGTTATCAGTGCCATGACAGTGTGACGACCGAAAAAGTTGTACACGGCCCGGTCGCCGCCGGCGAGTGTGCCAGCTGCCACAGCCCGCACGCATCGGACGCTGAAAATCAGCTGCTCGCCGCCGGGAATCAGTTGTGTGTACGTTGTCACGCAGAGAAAGAGCCGCTCCTTTCTGCCAAGCATACCCATCCGATCGTCGTCGATGGTTGCGTTAATTGCCATAATCCGCACAGCGCCCCTGAGGCAAACATGCTTCCGGCGGTTGGTGATGCTCTCTGTGTCAGTTGCCACGATGATGTCCAGGCTCTGGCTGTATCGAGCCAATACAAGCATGCCGCCCTGGATGATGGGTGCGGCGGGTGTCACGATCCGCACGGGACAGGGACTGTCCGCATGCTTACAGCCAGGCAGGAGGTTTTCTGCTACGGCTGCCATGAAGACAAGGAAAAGGAGATCGTCTCCTATAAGTTTCAACATGAACCGGTCGCATCCGGCGAATGCTGGAGTTGTCATGCGCCTCACGGTTCGTCACGCCTCTTTTTGCTGAAGGGGGAATACCCCGACAGTTTCTATGTCCCGTATACCGAGGAAGCCTACTCCCTCTGCCTCACTTGCCACGAACGGGGCCTTCTGGCTTATGGACGGACATCGGAGGCGACAGATTTCAGGAACGGGGATAAAAATCTGCATTATGTGCACGTTAATAATGTAAAAAAAGGGCGAAGTTGCCGTGTCTGTCACGGTGTCCATGGGGAGAACCAGGAGCGATTGATGCATAATTCAAAAGATTTTGGTCGGTGGCAGATCCCGCTCGAGTTGACCTGGAGTGAATCCGGTGGCGGCTGTCTGGTCGGCTGTCACAAGCCGCTCGCTTACAGTCGGAAGCGGGCTGTTAAAAACTGAGGTCATTATTGAAAGTTTGTTTGAGGATTAATATGTCTCTTCGTTCCATAGTGCTGTCTGGTTTGCTGTTTGTTCTCCTCGGGCTGGTTGCCGGCTGTTCTGCGCCCCAGGTTCAGCAAAAAAGGTATTTCTGGCCCCCTTTCAGCCCGGAACCGAAGATTGAATATATCAAATTTATTCAGGCTGACGCAGATGTCCTGAAAATTTCCATGAGTAGAGCTCAGGAGATTGTTTTCGGCCGGCAACGTCCGACTCCGCTCTTTACGAGTCCGTTTGATGTCTATTCTGATGGCCGCGGCAAAATTTATGTCTCCGAGCCGAGTCAGGCGTTTGTCCATCTGATTGATTTTAACCTGGGGACAATTGACAGATTGAAGGCAAAAAGTGTGGGCCGGACTCTGGAGCTGAGAAGTCCAACCGGAATTTCCGGAGCGGCGGATGGAACAATTTATGTTGTCGACTCACATGCCGATTCGATTTTTCTGTTCGGCGCTGATGGTCGGCAACAGGGGGAGTGGGAACTGAAAGGGATTGACCGACCTGTTAATTTATCTGTCGATGAAGCACGCGAACGAATTTTTGTTGTTGCTCCGGATATGCACAAGGTTTTTGTCCTGTCGATAAAAGATGGGACAGTTCTTTCGTCTTTTGGTGGACGGGGGGTTGGTCCCGGTGAATTCAATTTCCCTCTCGACCTCGATGTTGATCAGGATGGAAATCTCTATGTCCTCGATGCGATGAATGCCAGGGTGCAGATGTTTTCTCCTGAGGGGGAGTTTGTACGGATGTTCGGGGAGCGTGGAACAGCTCTCGGATCGTTTCAGATTCCAAAAGGGATTGCCGTCGATCGCGAAGGGCACGTCTATGTGACAGATTCGATGTCAAACCGGTTTGTGGTTTTTGATCGTGATGGAACCTACCTGCTGACGATCGGTGGGAAGTTCATCGTCAACCGGGGTGAGGTTGCCCCGGGGGGATTTTATCTTCCAGGCGGGATCGATATTGATGATACTGACGGTATCTGGGTGATTGATGCCCTGAACCGAATTGTTCATCAATTTCAGTATCTGAACGCACAATATCTTGAAAAATATCCATATCTGGAGAGTGAAGCAGTCGTCCCGGTTATCGGGGGACCGGCTATTAAGTAACTTTAGGATTAAACGAATTTAAATTTAGGGCGTTTTGATGAAGACTATTAAAAAAATAGCGATTTCTGTTTGTATCCTGGGGGCAGTTTTTTTCTCTGTTTCATCGCAGGCCTATGCCTTGGAACTGCTCTACCCTGAAGATAAAACCTGGGTCCCTTATTCTCATCTCATGGTGATCAAGACCGGAGATATCCAGGGGTTGTCTATTGCGATCAATGATGTAAAAAGTGAAGTTTACGATATGGTTCAGACCCGGGCAGCCCAGGGCGGTAATGATTTTGTCAAGGTTGTCCCTGAGTTTTCGCCCGGGAAAAACAAAGTTGTTCTTTATGGGCATGATGCGACCGGAAAAGTTGTTACGGAGGTTGTGTCGGATATTTATTATCGTGAAGATCCGTATGAGCGGGCACCGTTCGGGTATCGCCCCTATGTGATGCACACTCCGCAGCGTGAGGCGCTCTGTCTCCCCTGTCATAATATGAATCCGACCCCTGAACAGCTTAACCACTCTTCTGTAGAACTTAATCCCTGCGGCTCCTGCCATTATCGGATGCTGGAACGTAAATATGTGCACGGACCGGCGGGGGTTTATGAGTGCGTTTTCTGTCATGACCCAAACAGCACCCCCTCGCGCTACAAGCCTGTCGGCGGTGATATGAAAATCTGTATGGAGTGCCACGAAGATAAATTTGCGTCGATTCAAAAGGATGCCTTTGTGCATGGTCCGGTTGCAATCGGGATGTGTTCGGTCTGTCACGATCCGCATGCAACGAACTATTCCGGCCAGATGTTCAGAGCAACCAACGAGGTCTGTATCGGTTGTCATTCTGCCGTCAATCTAGATTCTCATGTCGTTCGCAGCAGCAACCCGCACCCCCTGGGCGGGGTGCCTGATCCACTCGCGCCTGCAAAAGAGATGACCTGCGCGAGTTGTCATGATCCACACGGTGGAGCCAATCGCAAATTCTTCCCGGATGATGTGACTTCGGCGATGATGTTGTGTCAGAAGTGTCACCAGAAATGATTTGTTAGAAGAGATTACTGAGCTGCGAGTTGTGTCGTATGACAGCCTGTTTTTAAGTGATTTGACTTTGTATGAATTTTTGTAGCGTTAAGCATTGTCGAGTCAATGTGGCTCTGCCCGCACTTTGGCGTTGTATCAGGGGTTCTTTTTATTCAGGCATATTATTTGCACAATTTTTGCAGGTTTGGCCCGCTGTCTGCCAAGTAGCCGAACGGTTTATTCAAACCTCAAAACTGTGTAGTGGAATTTTGATGTACTTATCGCGTATCTTATCTCTAACGGTTCTGTTTCTGGTTCTGTTTTCTTCTGTCGCTCTGTGCGATGTGGGGGGGGCGATTGAACTCGATTACGGCCATTATGAGTCGGAAGAGGGGGGAGTGGAAGAGTCTGACATGTCCCACTTCGCGCAGAGATATGAGTTGTTTGTCTCTCGTAAAGGCCTGTTTATGGATGGAAGGGCCGGGGACTATAATCTGATGCTCGGTGGTGAGTGGCTTGCCCTCAATTCTGACGTTGTCATCAACGGCGTCAATCACGATTATTCTGTTTCGTCCGGAAAACTCCTCTATCGGGGCGAAGTCACTTTTGCTCCGGGTGGCCTCCCCTTTCGTTTCAATGCTTACGCCCGTGATATCGCTGCAAGCCAGTTCGAGGAAGATACCTTTTTTAATCCTGGCTGGATGGATGAATATACTCTCGCCCCGCAGAGGTCGAGCGTCCTGGACTCGAATATTATCGGTGATGTGATTGATGGCCATCGTTTTGAGGTGGGAGCATCGATGATTCTTGGGATTAAAAACGGGAGTTATTTGGGGCGTTATCGCAGTATTCTCTCCAGTCTGCCGAAGTTTTATGTCGATTATCGTGAGACCAGAGTACAGGATCTGGAGTCGCGAACACCGGAAGATTACGTCGACCGTGAGCTTGCCTTTGTCTCTCTGAACAAAAAGAATAACTGGTTTCATTATCGGTTTATGGACCATCGCGATAAATATAATCCGTTACTCGATTCCGAAATTCGAACCTATATGCTCGGCACGGTCAACCAGTCGATGCGCCGCGAATGGGTCAACCTGACCAACTGGATACAGTTGTCAGTTGATGCAAGTTATACCACAGAATTAAATCCAAACATTTCAGATGTGGATGAAAACAGATATTCGGTCAATCTTTTTACAAAAACGGAACGACGGAACTGGTCTTCTTCAATTTTTTCACGCTTCTGGCGCTGGGAACAAGCTGATGAGTTGGAACGCTTTGCGCATATCCCTGTTTATGCCCAGGGGACTCCAGATCGGGATAATTCCTGGCGATTCAGATTCGTCGGGACAGCAGAAAAAACCAATCGACCTTTTGCACCGGTTAATCTTGAGCGTGACGAGAATGACCTCTATTCAAAGGGGCGCTGGGAGACGAACAAAACCCGCAAATTTACCGTTGCTTCTGAGTTAGAGGCCGAAAAGAAGTTTGGTGATGAAGGTGAAGGGTGGGCGGCCCGGTCAGCGCTGGAATATTTCACGAATCGTGATGCCAGATCTGCTCTGAACAGTTTCGCCAGTCTCTCTCTGGCGTATTTTAATGCTGTACCGCCGATTGCAAGTACTTTATTGGACACCGACCTGGTTGAGGTGGTTGGTCGATTTAATATTGATAAGCAGATTACCCCGAGATCCCGGACCGGAATCGAGTCGTTGTTGTTGATCGGCAGTGGTCAGGCAGAAGCTGATGTAACCGATTACATTACGCCGATGAGTCGGACTGGTTTTTTTGCCAGCTCTGTGAACAATAACCGGGTTGTGGTTGATGGCACCGTCTGGCGTGGTCGCCTGATGTGGTTTGCTGACCATATTTCCATGAACAGGGCTACAAACCGTTATGAACTGGCTGCTGAATATCAGGATGACGGGACCTCAAACGCCGGACAGTATCTGGCTCGCCATATTTACAAGTATCAGGCGACACCGTATCGTATTAATATTGTCAGTGAGGCGTTGTATGGGGATGAACTGGACCGTTCTGTCAACAGCCGTGCCTTCGGAGCGGTTTTAGCCAGTTCGACATTTGACGGTTACAGTCTCTCAAATGAGAGTAGTATCGATTATTCTTTAAATCGAAGCAGTAAGGCGGGTGGAACGCTTACGCTCGATTATCGTGATCCTGATAGTAGTAATTCCGGTTACAGGGTCGCTTTTCGGCAAGATTATCGTTACACTCGATACGCCTCGGTCGGCGTGGTACGGCGTCTGTTTGAGTTGAATGAATTTTTAGACTACGAGCGGATTGATACGGAGGTCGATTCATTTTTTGAAGCGGTGGCTCTGACCGGTGTTGGCAACTATTATCCAGTCTCATGGACGCGACTTGGTGGCAAAGTGCGTTGGCAACACGATATCGACCGTGGCGATGATGATGTCGGGTTTGGGCTTTATACCGATTTTACGTTCAGCCTGCTCACTGTCGGGATGGAGTATGAGTATGGACTGCGTACTGTGGATGATACAGGGGTACTGCTCGATCGTACCGAGCAGCGCTGGCGAATTTCTCTCAAGAAAACTTTCTGATTTTTTACGCTTCCCATCTTTTTGAGGGGCACCTGTACAGGTGCCTTTTTTTATGTGCAAATTAAACAAAAATGAACGAATTGACGCTGTGCAAGTTGACGGGCTAAGGATGATTCAGGCGCAAGATGGCTATCGATTCTCTCTCGATCCTTTTTTGCTTGCCGACTTCTCTGCGGTCCGTAAAGGGGATAGAGTTATCGATCTCGGGACCGCCAGTGGAATTTTGCCGCTTTTGATTGCCGCGACGACAGAGATGCAAGCAGTGGTCGGAGTTGAGCTGCAGCAGACATTATATGACCGCGCTGTCCGTAATGTGGAGTTGAACGGTCTCTGCAGTAAGGTGACGATCAGGCTGCTTGATGTGCGTAATATTGTAAAAGAAAAGAGTTTGCCCGCCGGCGGTTTCGAAGTGGTGTTAATGAATCCACCCTACCGGATACCGACGGCCGGGCGACTCTCTGCAGGGGGTGAACGGGCCGCATGTCGCCATGAATTAAATGGCACCATTAACGATTTTCTTCACGCCTCGCATTGGCTGGTGCGGCACGGCGGAGCGGTTTATCTGATCTTTCTGGCGGAGCGGCTTCCTGAACTGTTGCGCCAGATGCAACTCTGTTCTCTTGAGCCGAAGCGATTGCGCATGATTCATTCAGACCGAAGGCGTGATGCTCATCTGGTTCTGGTCGAAGGTCGAAAAGGAGGGCGGCCTGGATTGACGGTTCAATCTCCTCTCTATATTTATGAAGAGGGTGAGTATACAAAGGAGATTCGACGGCTATTTAACTGACGGCGAAAGCATGAAACCCAGGAAGGATGTGCCGCGGCTAAGCAGTTTGTTAAAGCGCTGGCCCATACCCTTTGTCAGGTTGAGTCGTTGTCTGCTTTTTTGCATTGCAGGTCCAGCCCGATCAGGTCAGAGAGATTTCTGCGCAGAGCAGGGTCGTCGATCTCTGCCAGCATCGCGTCGATGCGGGTTCGATCTTCATCGGTAAGGGGTTTGACGACTTTTGGCCGGGCGGTCGGAGCCGCTTCCGGTGGCGTTACCGGGCCCCTTTTGAGAAAAATGTCATCCAGCAGTTCTTCTCCCAGTCGCTCGTTGAGTTGTTTTAGGATTTTTGGTTTGAGAAGTTGCAGTTGCTGCATCCATACCGGCTGAGAAACCCTGACTTCGAGAATTCGATCACGTATTCTCAAGGGTTGGGCAAAGCGGGCAATCTGCGGGCCGACAACATCATTCCAGCAGATCCAGGTCCGGTATTTCTTCAGTTGAGTACTGAACCCTTTACTGATGAGGAGTTGTTCTACCAGGTCGCCAACCTGTCCCTCTTTTCCGCCTCGACTCTTCTGGGTCATTGCGCTAAATTTTGTTTGCGGATGAATCCGCCAATGAGCTGGCCGGCAACAGCAAAGGCGATAGAGAATGGAATCACCCCCCATCCGAATTTGAGGTAAAAACGCAGGGCGACCAGAAGCGGGATGGAAAGGTGGATCAATACAAACCACCGTACCGAATAGCGTGGTGATGACTCTCTGAGATAGCCGAGCGGGATGTTAATACACAAGGCAATTAGAAGCAGACAGGATAGTTTGATGATAATCTCGAGTGACAAGGGGACTCTTTTCAGGCGCCGAGCAGGTCTTTGGCTGTTAATTTGAGGCGCAGTTTACTCCGATTGTAAGACAGGTGTCAATCTGCCAAGTTAAAAGTGATCTATCGGTATGATATTGAAGGAGATGATGTATGGTTAGTACAGGTGATTATGTTGCAATATTTCAATCTATACATCGCGTTATGAAGGCAGAAAAGCTGCTTAAGCGGGCAAAAATTGAAATCCTTTTAATTCCGGCACCGCGACAATTGACTTCGGACTGTGGACTGGCGATCCGCTATTCGGAGACGGTTCGACGTGAGGTTCTGGATGTTCTTTTGGCCGAAGATCTGGAGCCGGTCGAAATTTATAAAAAGAGGGTGGATGGATTTGAGAAGGTAACGCCAGAGGGGTAGGGGGGATGGTATTTTTCCTTGACAATCTCGCCGTATATAGCTATATTTCGCCCCTTTGCGGGGAACGGGTCTAACGGTACAGACTATGTTTGATAATTTGACGGACAAGTTTGATGCGGTTTTCCGTAAATTACGTGGCCGTGGGCAGCTGAACGAAGCGACGATTCAGGAAGCGCTGCGTGAAGTTCGCCTTGCGCTGCTTGAGGCGGATGTTAATTTCCGCGTCGTTAAAGAATTTATCGCTTCCGTCAACGATCGTGCTCTCGGCCAAGACGTGCTGAAAAGTCTGACCCCTGCTCAGCAGGTTGTCAAAATCGTTCGGGATGAACTCTCCAGTTTGATGGGGGGTGATAAAGAAAATGGTCTCGATTTACAGTCAAAACCACCTGTCACTTTGATGTTGTGTGGTTTGCAGGGTGCGGGTAAGACAACGACCTGCGGTAAGTTGGCGTTGCGGTTGCGCCGTGAAAAACGTAATCCGTTACTGGTTCCGGCCGATGTTTACCGCCCCGCTGCCATCGAGCAGCTCAAGGTTCTCGGTCGTCAGCTCGATATTCCGGTGTTTGATGCATCGGTGGGACAGGATCCGGTTGAGATCTGTAAGGCTGCTCATCAGTTTGCCGATCTGAACGGTTTTGATACACTGATCCTTGATACGGCTGGTCGGTTGCACATTGATGAGCAGCTGATGCAGGAGTTGCAGCGGATTGTACAGGCGCTTTCTGTGCAGGAGATTCTGTTCGTTGCAGACGCCATGACCGGTCAGGATGCGGTGACCATCGTCGGCAGTTTTAATGAACAGTTGCCGTTGACCGGCGTTATTCTGACCAAGCTTGATGGCGATGCGCGCGGTGGCGCTGCACTGTCGGTTCGTGCGGTTACGGGTCTGCCGATCAAGTTTGTCGGTGTCGGTGAAAAGCTTGATGAGCTCGAACCGTTTCATCCGGAGCGGATGGCACAACGCATTCTTGGCATGGGTGATGTCCTCTCCCTGATCGAAAAGGCTGAGGCTGCGATCGATCAGGCTGATGCTGCATCCATGGCAGAGTCGATGCGCCGTGGCGATTTTAATCTTGAGCAGTTTCGTGATCAGTTGAAGATGATCAAGAAAATGGGGTCGATGGAATCGGTCATGTCGATGATTCCGGGGATGGGGAAGGCAATCAAGAAAGCTGGAAGCGCTCAGCTTCCCGAAAAAGAGCTGCAAAAGGTTGAGGCGATCATCAATTCGATGACTCGCAAAGAGCGTTATGATCACCGGATTTTGAATGGCTCACGTCGGCAGCGGATCGCACGCGGCAGCGGGACCTCTGTCCAGGATGTGAATCAGTTGATCAAGCGTTTCATGGAAGCACAAAAAATGATGAAAAGATGCAGAAGCTTGGTCCAAAAGGGTTGAAAAATCTGGTTGGATCAGGCCGTATGCCGTTTTAGTTGTCTATAAAATAATTCAAGCTGACCAGCGTCAGCAGTTCAGCAGGAGGAGTAACATGGCAGTAAAAATCAGACTGGCCCGTGGCGGCGCCAAGAAAAAACCTTTTTACCAGGTTGTCGTTGCCGATGAGCGCTATCCGCGTGACGGTCGTTTTATCGAAAATCTGGGTCAGTACGATCCTAAGCAGGATCCGCCAATGGTGAACCTGAAGGATGATCGCGTTCTTGAATGGTTGCAGAAGGGGGCTCAACCGACCGATACTGTTCGGCGTCTTCTTCGCTCCAAAGGGCTGTGGGCTCAGTTTAAACAACCACAAGCCTGATCCGGTCAGCCTGGCGGAGCCTTTTGAATGAAAAGGAAGGCCTCCATGAAGGAACTGATTGAATTTATCGCCAGATCACTGGTGGAAAACCCCGACGCAGTAACGGTGTCCGAATCTGAAGAGGCTGACGGTTCTATTCTTGTCAAGCTGGCTGCAGCACAGGAGGATATGGGGCGAATTATTGGCAAACAGGGGCGTACCGCTAAGGCGATGCGGACGCTTTTAAACGCCAAAGCCACCCGTGAAAACAAAAGGGCTAACCTTCAGATATTGGAGTCATGACTCTTTCTGAAAATGAACTGTTTGATTTCGGCACTGTGGTTGGCGTGCATGGTTTGCGTGGCGAGCTGAAAGTTGCTCCACATACGCCTGCCTCTGACTCTCTGATCTCGGCCCGATCGATCTTTCTGCGCGACCGCAATGGTGCCATTGAGCTGTATGTCCCGCAACGGTCTGCTCCGCACAAAGGGAACCTTTTGTTGCGGCTTGAAGGGGTCGAATCGGTCGAACAGGCCCGGATGCTGGTCGGATTCTCTGTTTTAATGCAGCAGGTCGATTTACCGCAGCTTCCGGTCGGCAGATATTACTGGCACCAGCTTCAGGGGTTAGCCGTTTTCGATCGGCAGCGTGGTGATATCGGTTTTTTGCAAGGGATATTTTCAACCGCTGCACACGATATTTATGAAGTCAATGGTCCCTTTGGTGAGGTTCTGATTCCGGTTGTCGATCAGTTTATTATTGAAGTCGATCTTGACGGTAAGCGGATTCAGGTTGATCTGCCAGAAGGTCTGATCCCGGAGTCCGATGAAAATTGATCTTCTGACCCTGTTCCCGGAACTGTTTGCGTCGCCGTTTGCCGCAAGTATCCTCGGTAAGGCTCAGGAGAAAAAGTTGTTGACGGTCGTGGCACATAATTTGCGCGACTGGGCGCAGGGGAAACACAAGGTGACTGACGACACTCCGTACGGCGGGGGTGACGGAATGGTCCTTAAACCTGAGCCGATAGCCCGGGCGCTGCGGGCACTACGGGCACAAACCCCGACGTCTCGGGTTCTGCTGATGACGCCGCAGGGGCGAACATTTTCGCAACAGGACGCAGAGCGCCTGAGTCGAGAACCGGGGTTGATTATACTCTGTGGTCGTTATGAAGGGGTCGATGAACGGATCCGGCCACTGGTCGATGAAGAACTCTCTATCGGTGATTTTGTTCTGACCGGTGGCGAGCCTGCGGCGATGGTCGTGGTTGACGCCGTTGCCCGACTCCTCCCTGGAGTCCTTGGTAGCAGTAGCAGCGCCGCGAGCGATTCGTTTTCAGATGGGTTGCTGGAATATCCGCAGTATACGCGCCCGGCTGATTTTGAAGGAGAGCTTGTTCCCGAAGTGCTGCTGTCGGGTCATCATGCTGCGATTGATGCCTGGCGACGCCACGAGCAGTTGCGAAGAACATTTGAGAGGCGCCCGGATCTTTTGGACAGCGCAACTCTAAGTGATGACGATCAAGATTATGTTGCCCGTTTAATCAAGGGTGATGAGGAACACAGCAAGTGAGTTTACGCTCCCTGGCGGTGGTTTTACTGCATGCACCGGTGTTGGATCGGCGCGGTGATACGGTTTCATCTGCTGTAACCAATCTCGATCTGCACGATATCGCACGGTCGGCCAAAACCTTCGGTCTGGGTCGATTTTACGTGGTGACACCTCTGGCTGAGCAACAGAGGCTGGTGTTGCGCCTGCTCGACCACTGGCTCGACGGGCACGGGGCTGAATACAACCCCAAACGTAAACAGGCGCTTGAATTGATTCGGGTCTGCGCAACAGTTGATGATGCTCTGGACGACTGGAGACGGGAACAGGGGGGTGAACCGTTGCCGATTCTGACCGGCGCAGCACAACAGGGTAATATGTCGTTTCGTGACCTGCGCAGCGCGATCGGTCAGCAACCTGCCATGCTCCTGCTCGGGACCGGTTGGGGGATTGCACCGGAACTTTATGATCGCGGCTGGCCTGTCCTGTGCAACATCAAGGGGGCGGACGAATACAATCATCTTCCGGTTCGGGCGGCTGCGGCGATCATGTTTGATCGTCTGTTGCAGAATCGAGAGTAAAATTAGTTCTACGTTATTGAAAACGTAAATCATTACAAACAGAAATAAATCGGCCGGATTCAAACAGGCCTTGAGGAGGAAGTCATGAATATCGTTGATCGTATCGGCATGGAGCAGATGAAGAAGAGCATCCCGGTTTTCAAGGGGGGTGATACTCTGCGTGTCCATGTTCGTATTATCGAAGGGGACAAACAGCGCGTCCAGGTCTACCAGGGTGTCTGCATCAAGCGGGTTAATCGTGGTATCGGCTCCAGCTTTACCGTACGTAAAATCTCCAATGGTTTTGGCGTTGAGCGGATTTTCCCGCTGCATACTCCGTCTGTTGAGAAAATTGAAGTTGTCTCTGTTGGTCGTGTTCGACGCGCCAAGCTCTACTATCTGCGCAAATTGCAGGGTAAGGCGGCCAGAATTCGCGAGAAGCGCCAGAACTAAATTAATGCAGTCCGGATCGTGTTTTCTGCGGTCCGGACTTTCATAATTCCAGTTGAGTGGAGCCGGTGTGACCGATATGCTCTTTCCTGAAGAGGAGATCGATCCCTTTCGATTTGAAAGGGGAGCACACCAAAATGGTTATCGCGCTGTTGCCGGTGTCGATGAAGCGGGTCGCGGTCCCCTGGCCGGGCCTGTCGTTTCAGCTGCTGTGATTCTCCCGTTTGAATTCGATCTTCCCGGTTTGACCGATTCAAAAAAGTTGTCAGCGCTTCAGCGCGAACGACTCTACCCCATGATTCAGAGACAAGCGGTCGCCGTCGGCATCGGTCTGGTCTCTGCCAGCATCATCGATCGTAACAATATCCTGCAGGCGACGCTGCAAAGTATGCAGCAGGCCATCTCTCGTTTGAACTTTGCTGCCGACTATCTTCTTGTCGACGGTATCTCTCTTGTCCCGACAACGATCCCGCAAGAAACCCTGAAAAAAGGCGATTTACGTTCCCTTTCCATCTCCGCAGCCTCGATAGTTGCCAAAGTCGTCCGCGACCGGATTATGCTGGCCTACGACAAGCAGTATCCTGAATACGGCTTTGCCATACATAAAGGGTACGGCACAGCCGCACACAAAGAAGCGATCGCCCGCTGTGGACCATCCCCTTTGCATCGTAAAACATTTCGTGGTGTCAAAGAGTATCTTCATGACTGAACGACGCTTGAAATTAGGTGCATGGGGGGAGGATCAGGCCGTTCTCTACCTGAGCCAAAGAGGAGTAAAAATTCTTCACAGAAACTATCGTACCCCGGTTGGTGAGATTGATATAATTGCCCGGTATAAAAAGCTTCTTCTCTTTATTGAAGTCAAGACGCGTCGCAGTGCTGTCTGCGGAGTTCCTGCCGAGGCGGTCGGGCCGGTTAAACAAAGACAGATTGTTCGCACGGCGCTCTGGTTTTTGCAGAAGGAGAAGCTGGCTAATCTGCAGCCCCGTTTTGACGTCATAAGTATCCTGGGCGATGGTGAAAACCTGTCTCTTATACACATCT
>JAGXHN010000043.1 GCA_024636225.1 Desulfuromonadaceae bacterium
GAGCCGGTTCGACAGCATCGATCACCGCCTGTTTCACGCTCCCGCCGTCGGTCACAACGGCGCCGGGTTTGAGACTCGTGGCGATGGTTCTGACCAGAGTGCCGAGGGCGAGAACCGGGGTCGCCAAAAAAACCAGATCAGCTCCGACAACACCGGCAGACGGATCGGTCGTATAGGAATCGATGATCCCGAGACGCAGAGCTGTCTTGAGATTCGCCTCGCCGCGACCGACCCCGACCACCTCACCGACCAGCCCCGCCTCTTTCATTGCCAGAGCCAGGGAACCGCCGATCAGGCCGACTCCGATCACACACATTTTCGGGATCAGAAATTCTTTATTCATTAAATGACCTGTCGATGCAAAAAATTATCGCGCTGACGAATAGGAGCCGAGCACTTTGACGAATTGACAAAAAGTTCCGAGTTCTTCGACCGCTTTGCGAACATTTTCCTGGTCGATGTGTCCTTCGAGGTCGAGAAAAAAAATATACTCCCAGGCCTTCTTCTTCAGAGGACGACTCTCGATTTTTGAGAGATTAAGATTGTTGTGACTGAACGGCTCAAGCATGCGATACAAAATACCCGGCTCGTCTTTGACACTGAACATCAAGGAGGTCTTATCATGACCGGACGGGGCGGGGTTACGGGAACCGATCACCAGAAAACGGGTGAAATTATTCGCATTATCTTCTATCTTCTTCTTGACGACCTGCAGACCGTAGAGAGTCGCCGAAAGCTCGCTGGCGATCGCTGCTGCCGTCTCATCTTCAGCCGCCATCTGCGCCGCCTGGGCGGTACTGCTGACATCGACCAGCGGAACGTCCGGGAGGTTCTCTTCGAGCCAGGCACGACACTGCCCGAGCGCCTGAGGGTGCGAAATCACTTTGCGAATAGCGCTGAGATGGCCGCTGCGCGACAACAGATCGTGTGAAATCTCCAACAGAATCTCGGCATTGATCTTCAAGTCCGACTCAACAAACATATCGAGGGTGTGCGTCACAGCCCCTTCATTCGAATTTTCGACCGGGACGACTCCGTAATCGGCCCGACCCCGCTGTACTTCATCAAAAACCGCACTGATGTTTCGCTGTGAGACAAGCTGAGCCGAAAAACCGAATTGCTGCATCGCAGCCAGATGTGTAAACGTTGCCTGCGGCCAGAGAAAAGCGACCTTCATCGGCTGTTCAAGATTCAGCGACGCCGAGATAATCTCGCGGAAAACACGGCGTACCCCCTCGTCGGGAAACGGTCCGCTGTTCTCGGCCAGCAGTCGGGCATAGATCGCCTGCTCCCGGCTCGGAACATAAAAATCACTGCTCACCCCCTGCTTGAGATGACCAACCTTAATCACCAGTTCGGCCCGCTCATTGAGATGCTTGAGAATCAGGTCGTCAAGGGAATCAATTTTTTCTCTTAAAACGGCAAGTTTATTTTTCGGCATAGCAGATCCTTCATGTCAGTCGTGGCTCGAAAATGTAGCGTATTCATTCACAAAAATCAACGAAGAAGCCAGTTTTGCCCTTATTGCAGCGTAATAATTCAGCAGTTGCTCAAACCGCACGCATGTCGGCTGTTGCTGTTCACTCAAACTTTTGCAAGGAGTACTTGACCGGCTTATATTCGATCGCTAAACTGCGCTGACATTTAGATAAACTTCAGGAGAAAATTAATGACGATATCGAATAAAATTAAAACTTGCATCGAACGCTCGTCGTGGATTCGTAAAATGTTTGAAGAAGGGGGGCGACTCATTGCTGAACGCGGCGCCGAAAATGTCTTCGATTTCACCCTCGGCAACCCCTGCATTGAGCCCCCGCCCGCTCTGCATGAAAGGATGCTGCAGCTGGCCCAAACACCGCTCCCCGGAATGCATCGCTATATGAATAACGCTGGCTACGACGAGACCCGCAATGCCGTCGCCAGGCGGTTATCCCGCATCAGCGGCGCGGCTGTCACCGGAAAACATATCATCATGACCTGTGGGGCCGGTGGCGCACTCAATGTCGTTTTGAAAACAATTCTGGATGCAGGGGATGAAGTCATTATCCTGACACCGTATTTTGTCGAATATAAATTTTACATCGATAATCACGCTGGCATTCCGGTGGAGGTCTGTAACGATCTTGAGACTTTTCAGCCGGATCTGATTGCCATTGAAGCTGCGATAACAAAAAAAACACGCGCGATTATTATCAATTCTCCCAACAATCCGACCGGAGTGATCTACCCGAAATCGACCCTCGACGCTCTGGGAGAGCTGCTGGTCAGAAAGCAGGCTGAAACCGGGCGTGAAATAACGGTGATTTCCGACGAACCTTATGCGCGGCTTGCCTTCGATATGGAGGTGCCGTCAATCTTCACCAGCATCGACAATGCGGTTGTCGTCACTTCACACTCAAAAGATCTGGCGTTGCCCGGCGAACGGATCGGCTACCTGGCCGCCAACCCAAAGATGCCGGAGGTCGATCTCTTCATGGAAGGAGCGGTCTTCTGTAATCGGGTCCTCGGTTTCGTCAACGCACCGGCCCTGATGCAGAGGCTGGTCAGTACCCTGCAGGATGTAACGGTCGATATCGAAATCTATCGAAAAAAGCGCGACATCCTCTACAAGCATCTCACCTCTATCGGTTTTAAAACCGTCAAACCGGATGGCGGCTTTTACTTCTTCCCGCACGCACCGATCAAAGATGATATCGAATTTGTAAAAATAGCCCAGAAACACGGTCTGTTGCTGGTCCCCGGCAGCGGCTTCGGTGCCGCCGGATTCTTCAGAATTGCCTACTGTGTCGACGATGCGATGATTGAGCGGAGCCTGCCGGCCTGGACGAACCTCGCCCGTGAAATGAGGATCTGCTAAAATGAACAAGCAGTTTTTATCCCCTCCCGAAACGGCCGCGGCGATTGTCACGCACGGTCAGCGCGTTCTGACCCAACCGCTGTCGAGTACTGTTGTCCTCAGTCTTTTGGCCGGATTTTACATCGCCTTCGGGGCTCAGCTGGCAACGGTCGTCACTCACGATACAGCCGCTCATCTCGGGCAGGGGGTTGCCCGCTTTTTAGGTGGTAGCGTCTTCTCCCTCGGGCTGATGCTGGTGCTGATCTGCGGTGCCGAACTGTTTACCGGCAATACACTCCTGGCCAAGGCGGCACTGCAAAAAGAGATCCCCTGGAGTAAACTGCTGGAAAACTGGGGAGTCGTCCTTCTCGGAAATTTTCTCGGCTCACTCTTTTTTGCCTGGTTGATGGTCAGAAGCGAGCTATTTACAGCCCCGGGGCTCAAGGAGCAGGTCATCTCGATTGCCACGGCAAAAGCGACACTTTCGTTTGACGTGGCGTTTATTCGCGGCATCCTTTGCAACTGGCTGGTCTGTCTGGCTATTTTTATGGCTGTTGCCGCCCGGGACATCAGCGGCAAGATCCTCGCCTGCTATGTTCCGATTATGGCCTTTGTCACCAGTGGTTTTGAACACAACGTCGCGAATATGTACTTTATTCCGGCCGGATTACTTCTATCGGCTGAGACAGAGATGCAGAGTGTCGGCCTGAACTGGAGTTCGTTTCTGCTGAACAACCTGATTCCGGTCACACTCGGTAATATCGTTGGCGGGGTTGTTTTTGTTGCAGGGGCTTACTGGCTTACCTATTTGCGCGGGAACAAATCAATTTGAGTCATTATTTTGCACCCTGACCAAACCGCACAGCATGTGGGCTGCTTAACGTCGGGAAGTTCTGTAGACCTCATGCCGTAATAGAAGTGCTAAAACAGTTACAATTTGGGCCGTCATCTTATTTCAGAAAGTCAATGCTGCACTCGGTGCCGATTTTTTCCAATCCCGAATCCGGAGCTGAACTGTCTCTCTCCCTTTCCAGCTGTTAAAACCGGGGGTGACGAGGAAATCGACCAGGCCGGTCAACTCATCCTGGCGATCAGCCAGGCCGAAGGCGATACAGGGGAGAGAATACCCCCCTTGCCGGACCGTGAACCGCAGATGCTTCTCACTGAGCAGCTCGACTCCCAGCACCCGACTTTCACGCAGGCAGAAGATCGGTCCCGGATTCCCCATCCCGAAAGGGGCGAGGCGCTCCAGCTCTCGAATCAGCTTTTCATCAATCTCTTCGAGCAGAAGTTCGCCATCAAATTCGATTTTCGGCATAATCTGCTCAGGCTGCTCAGCGACAACAGTCTCTTCAAAACGCTGACGAAACAGGTCTAAATCACTCTCTTTAATTGACATCCCGGCCGCAGCGGCATGACCGCCAAAACCGAGCAGCAGATCGGCGCACTGCTGCAAGTTCCGGTAAAGATGCGATTCCCGGGTCGATCGAGCTGACCCCTTCCCCACCTCCCCGTCAAAAGCAAACAGAATTGTCGGGCGATAAAACCGTTCAACCAGGCGGCTGGCAACGATCCCGATCACGCCGGAATGCCAAAGTTCAGAACCGAGGACAACCGAACGTTGATCATCCGGCAGCTGTGCAACCAGGCTCAAAGCGGTCTGCAAGGTGTTGCGTTCGATCGCCTGACGCTCCAGGTTAAAACAGTCGAGCTGTTCGGCGATCTCATTCGCCAAAGCTTCCTCTTTGTGCAGCAGCAATTTAACCCCGAGAGCAGCATCCTCAATCCTCCCGGCGGCGTTGAGACGCGGTGCGAGTCTGAAGCCGACGGCAGCACAATCGATTTTATCAACCTTGGCCACACGCAGCAGCGCCTGCAGGCCGACCCTCTTTTTGCCGGTCATGACCTGCAGTCCGATCCGGGTCAAAAGCCGATTCACCCCCTGAAGCGGCACGACATCGGCAATGGTTCCGAGGGCAACCAGATCGAGAGCATAGCGCAGATCCGGTTCCTGATTCTGCGGCGTAAAAAAATTTTCCTGACGCAGACGCGAACGCAGAGCGGCCAGAAGAAAAAAAGCGACACCGACTCCCGCCAGCATCTTATCCGGAAATTGACAATCGCGCTGATGAGGATTGATGATCGTAAACGCTGCCGGGAGCTGTTCGGGCGGTTGATGATGATCCGTAATGATCAGATCAATCCCCATCTCAGCCGCCAAAATGGCTTCCTGATACGCTGAAATTCCGCAATCGACAGAGATAATAACGGTTGCCCCGGCCGCAGCCGCCAACTCTATCGCTTCGGCTGACAGACCATAACCATCTTTTAAACGCAGCGGGATATGATAATCGACAGTGACGCCGATCCCGATGAAAAATTCGACCAGCAGTGTCGTGGCTGAAATGCCATCGACATCATAATCACCATGAATCGCGATTTTCTCCTTGGCACGGATCGCCAGCAGGAGTCTCTCGACCGCCTTATCCATCCCGCGCAACAAAAACGGGTCGGGGAGAAGCGAGAGTTTGCCGTTTAGAAAATTTTCACCGCTTTCAGATGTATCGATGCCGCGCGACGCCAGAATTCGTGCCGTGACAGGTGAAATTTTCAAGCCTCTGCTCAGACGTTCAATTGTGCAGAGATCTGTATTTTCACTCCGATCCTGCCAGTCACGATCGATTATCGGCTCCATACCCCTCCGCTGCCAACCGCCGGTTTACGCAAAAGAGGGGTAAAAATAACCCGGCCAATCGCATCATCACGCCTGCCATCATAAAAAGTCGCAGCAATCCGTTCCGACTCTGATGATCCCCAGTAATTACCCGGTAGCCGAAAATCATCCGGAACCTCTTCGCCGAGAATAACGTTCCCGTACCGATTCTGCTCAAAGGTGTTGTTCTCGATCAGGTAATCACGCGGGTACGATGTGACAAACAGACCTTGCTCATTATTGCGGATGATATTCAGACAGATAACCGGAGCACCGAAATGAAAGCGGATAGCGGTTTGATTGTTGTGAAAAAGGTTATTTTCGATCAGGATTTCACTATCGTAAAAACGGACGCCGACCCGATTTCTTGCAAAAAGAGAGTTTTCAACCGTAATCTCTGACTTTTGACCGTGCACCGCACTGTCGGCTTGCATAAATTGGCAAAATTCAAATCTGGCACCAGGGCTTTCGACCAGATTGATACCTCCCCAGCTTCCGGCACCGGATGCAGGGTCTGATGAGCGAAAGATAATCGGTCGATCAGCTGTCCCGACAGCCGTCACCCGCCCATGAATAATCAGCTCGTAACCGATAAAATTGGGATGGCGCTGCAAGGTGTCACGGGCTGGATCGGCGGGAAGAAAAACCACCTCGGTGCCAGGGAGAATAATCAGTTCCGTCTCAGGTGCAAAAATCGTATCGCCATCGATCTCAACAGTTCCGGACCAGACAATAACGGCAGGCTGAAAGTCGGTCTGCGGCTCTTGCAGCGGCAGACAGGCACAGATGATAAGAATCAGCCCGACAGAAAATATTCGAACCAGAAGCGATGTCAATACAAAAGGTCGCATAAGAGAAGAGACAGGCCGATCAAAGTAATCTGATCGGCCTGTGTATAAACGCATTTATTTCTGATTTGCAGAAGGTTGTGTATTCATAAATTCGATATCGGCCCGCAACTGCGCACTGACCTGACTGTTTGGCTGAAGATCGAGGTGGCGAAGGGCTGCCTTTTTTGCCTTGGCAAAATCATTCAAATCGTGCCGGTAAACAATGTAGGAGTTATAGAGACTCTGCAGATGATTCGGCGCAAGGGCGTGTGCCTTTTCAAAGTTTTCAACCGCCTTGTCAAACCAGCCGAGACTACGAAACATCACCCCCTGATCGGTCAAGACATTCGGATCGTTCCCGTCGAGCTCCAGCGCTTTTTCGTAAGCTTCAATCGATTCAAGAAAACGGTTGGAATCAAAATAGGTATTGCCGAGCTGCACCCAGGCATTGCGGTTTTGCGGTTCAGTCGCCACAACCTCTTTTAAACGCCGGATATTCTGCTCCGGATTGACCGGAGGTGCTGTCTGCCCGACATTGGCGACCGGAGTCGAAGAGTTCGATCCGGATTTTTTATGACCGATGATCAGACCGAGCAGAAGACCGATCACCAGAGCGACTCCTAGAAAAAAAAGAGACTCTTTTTTCATACTGTTTTCCCCTTGGCAGCTTTAACGGTTTTGTACTCATCCCAGAATATCAACAACGGACTCGCCACAAAGATCGATGAATAGGTTCCGATCAAAACACCGACCAGAAGAGCAAAAGCAAAGTTATGAATCACGCCGCCACCGAGTACAAACAGAGAGAGGACAACCAGAAGTGTCGTACCGGAGGTCAGGATGGTTCGGGAGAGCGTTTCATTGATACTTCGATTGATGATCACCGGAAATTTTGATTTTGACAACGTCCCCATATTTTCGCGAATCCGGTCATAGACAATAATCGTATCGTTCAGAGAATAGCCGATAATCGCCAGAAAAGCGGCAATGATCGGGAGATCGATCTCTTTGCCAAATAGAGAAAAAACACCGAGGGTGATCGCGACATCGTGAATCAGAGCAATGATTGCGCCAACGGCGAAACGGAATTCAAACCGCAGGGTGATGTAGATCAGGATCCCGATCATGGCATAAACAACAGCCATGATCCCCTTTTCACGCAGATCTTTTCCGACCTGCGGCCCGACCATCTCGCTCCGGCGAATTTCGACCGTCCCGGCACCGAACTGACTCTCCAGAGAGCTCGATATCTGGTTCGAAATGTCTTTCAGTTCGGCACTCGACGACTGCGCCCGGATCAGAAACTCATTTGACTCATCACCAAAACTCTGTACGACCAACCCACCCAATGCCATATCTTTAAGGGCATCCTTGATCGTGGCGGAGCTCGCATCCGCATCAATTTTTACCTGGACCAGTGTCCCCCCGACAAAATCGATGCCGTAGTTCGGGCCACCCTGAATCACCAGAGAGCCGATACTGATCAATAGCAGCAGCGCCGAGAAGAGAACAGCCAGTTTTCTTTTGCCGACAAAATCAAGATTTATGTCAGATTTAATCAGTTGCATGCTGTTCTCCTATATACTGAATTTCCTGGCTTTACCCTGCGCCAGGAAAAAATCAAAGATAAGTCGCGAAACAAAGACAGCTGTAAACAGAGAACAGAGGATCCCGATCGACAGCGTAACAGCAAACCCTTTGACCGGACCGGTGCCGAACTGAAACAGAACCACCGCAGCGATCAATGTGGTAATATTGGCATCGACGATGGTTCGAAACGCCTTGCCGAAGCCGGATTCCAGGGCAATGGCTGCGGGACGGCCACTGCGCAGCTCCTCACGAATTCGCTCGAAAATCAGGACATTCGCATCGACCGCCATTCCGATGGTCAGAACAATCCCGGCAATCCCCGGCAGGGTCAGCGTCGCCCCGAGCAGTGAGAGCAGGGCAAGAATGAAAATCAGGTTACAGATTAAGGCAATATTGGCAACCAGACCGGAAAGACGATAATAAAAAAGCATCGCCCCAACCACCAGAAGGGCGCCAACCAGAACCGACATGACTCCCTTGTCAATGGAGTCCTGTCCGAGGGACGGTCCGACCGTCCGGTTTTCAAGGATCTCTACCGGTGCCGGGAGCGATCCTGAACGAAGAACAATAGCGAGATCCGTCGCTTCCTGTTCAGTGAAACTGCCACTGATCTGCGCCGAACCACCGCCGATGCGATCCTGAATAACCGGCGCCGAATGAACCGTATCATCCAGAACAATCGCCATCCGCCGTCCCTTGTTGGCACCGGTGATCTGTTCAAACCGTTTGGCACCAGCCGCATCAAACTGAATACTGACGTACGGGTCGTTAAACTGACTGCTGATGCGTACCCGGGCGTCGGTCAGATATTCTCCGGTCAGAGCGGTGCGACTTTCGACCACAATCGGTGTCTCGGTCTTGACTCCGGTTCGCGAATCGACCTGTTCCATATAGAGTAACTGGCCATTACGCGGCAGGTTCCCCTTGATCGCTTCCTGTGGATCGGCATCATCGAGAACCATCTTGAACTCCAGGCGCGCCCGCCGACCAATCAGATCGATCGCACGCTTCGGATCATCGATCCCCGGCAGCTGAATCAGGATCCGGTTTCCCGCCTGCCGCTGCAGCACCGGCTCACCAACACCAAATTCATCGATGCGACTGCGCAGGGTCTGCAGAGCCTGGCGGATCGCCAGCTCCCTGGTTGCTTCGATTTCAGCATCGCTGAGTCGGTAGTTTTTCTGGACATACCCCCCTTCCGTCTCAAGCGTCATCGGCTCAAGATTTCCGAAGGTCTCTTTCATTAAATTATCGAGAGTAGATCCGGCTTCGTCGTCATAAACCGTAACGACGATACGCTCGCCCGCTATACGCTCAACCCGCTTGTAAATGATATCCTTTTCACGCATCTGGTCTTCGATCTGATCGGCGATCCCGTCGAGATGACTCTCAACCGCCTTCTCCACAACAACACCGAGAACCAGATGTATCCCCCCCTGCAGATCGAGCCCTTTCTGAATCGGCGAAAAGGTATCGGTCCACCAGGCTGGAAGACTTTTATTGAAAAAGGTCGGCGCCAGCGACACCAACGCAAAAACGAGACAGATCAGGACGAATAGTCCTCGCCACTTGATACTTCCTGACATAGCGGTTTGTCACTCCAATAGAAATTAAAAAAACGGTCGGTAAATTATTCACTCTTCTCATCGGTCGATTTTTGGCCGCCGACGATTGAGGAGCGATTGAATTTAACTTTGACGCCAGCTGCAATTTCAACGGTGACAATCGCATCCTGCAGTGCGACAATTTTACCGTGGACCCCCCCTGCGGTGACAACCGGATCACCGATCGACAGACTCTCTATCAACTGTTTGTGGGCCTTGGCACGCTTTGATTGCGGACGAATCAAAAGAAAATAGAAGATCGCCCCCATAGCAACCAGCATGATAATGCTTTCATAGCCACTGCCACCACCCACGGCAGTCTCTGCTGCGTGAGCATCCGTAATAAAAAGATTCATCAGATTCATTCTTGTTTCTCCTTTTTGTAGATAAGATCAACTGTTGCGATTGATTTATTGTTTGACTTCCCGTTTACGATAAAAATCTTTACGAAAAACCCCGAAGGCACTCTTTTCAATCGCCTCGCGGGCCTCTGACATCAAACCGAGGTAATAGGAGAGGTTATGATGTGTATTGAGCATCGATGATAATATTTCATTATTCTGGTAAAGATGCCGCAAATAGGCACGACTGTATTTTCTGCAAACGTAACATGAACAGTCCGGATCGATCGGACGCTCATCCTCAAGATAACGGGCCTGCTTGATACTGATTTTGCCAAAACTGGTAAACAATACACCGTTGCGGGCGTTGCGGGTCGGCATGACACAATCAAACATATCCGCCCCGCGGGCAATCGCCTCGATCAGATTCTCCGGTGTACCAATCCCCATCACATAGCGAGGCGAATCGACGGGGAGAAGCGGCAGCGTATGTTCCATCATCTCATACATCAACTCAGCTTCTTCGCCAACCGAGAGCCCCCCGATCGCATAGCCATCGAAACCGATGGCAATCAGTTCTTCGGCACTCTCGGTCCGTAAATCGTGATACATCCCCCCCTGAACGATCCCGAACAACTGTGCCGGATCGTCTTTACGCGCCTTCTTGCAACGCTGCGCCCAACGTCCGGAGCGTGCAGTCGAAGCGGCGACATAATCCCGGGTCGACGGATGCGGAATACACTCGTCAAAAGCCATAATAATATCGGAACCGAGCGCCTCCTGAATCGAAATAGACGATTCCGGAGTGAGCAGATGCTTCGATCCATCGATATGAGACTGAAACGCTACACCCTGCTCATCGATTTTACGCAGAGCGCCGAGACTGAAAACCTGAAAGCCGCCACTATCGGTCAAAATCGGTTTGTCCCAATTCATGAAGCGGTGCAGGCCACCCAGCTTCGCCACCAGTTCATGCCCTGGACGAAGCAGCAGATGATAGGTGTTCCCCAGGATAATCTGCGCCCCGACCTCACTCAAGGTTTCCGGTAACATCCCTTTGACTGTGCCGAGGGTTCCAACCGGCATAAAAGCCGGCGTTTGGATCATACCTCGAGGGGTTGTAACCACCCCGCGACGGGCCAGGGTCGAGTCGTCTCTATTTAAAAGAACAAAATTCTTTTTCTGCACCAGATCAACTCATTCTACATAGAGCTACTGAATAAACATGCAATCCCCGTAGCTGAAAAAGCGAAAACGTTCACGTACCGCCTGCTCATAAGCAGACAAGACGAACTCTTTACCGGCAAAAGCTGAAATTAACATGAGCAGCGTTGACCGTGGAAGATGAAAATTTGTCAATAAGGCATCGATGACCTTGAATGTGTAGCCGGGACGAATAAAAATTTGTGTGGTTGCCGTACCGCTCAGAACTTTATTCTCAAGCGACGAGAAAGCCGACTCCAATGCTCGTGCCACTGTGGTTCCGACCGCGACAATACGACGACCATCGTCACGAGCGCGATTCAGGCTCTGAGCCGTCGACTCTGAAATCGTGTACTCTTCTGCATGCATCTGATGCTCAGAAACATTATCAGTACGAATCGGTAAAAAAGTTCCGAGACCAACATGCAGCGTGAGAAACAGAATATCAACCCCTGCCCGGCGTAAATTATCGAGATAGGGCTGACTGAAGTGAAGTCCGGCGGTCGGTGCCGCAAGCGCTCCGGCATTACGGGCAAAGACAGTCTGATAACGATCCCGATCTTCAGCTTCCGGTTCACGTTCGATATAGGGTGGTAAAGGGATCCGGCCAACGCGATCCAAAGCCTCGGAGACGACACCCGGCGCAGTAAAAACCAGATATTTAAGCGGCTCATCGCCACCGGTGAGAACCGTCCCCTCCAGTCCGTCGGAGAAGATGAGTCGCGCCCCGGGTTTGACTGTTTTTGAACTTTTGGTCAGACAGGCCCAAATCTCTTCTGCACCGGTAAGGCGTCGAACCAGAAAAACTTCAATTCGTCCACCGGTCTCTTTTTTTCCGATCAGACGGGCAGGAATCACCTGCGTATCATTTAAAACAAGCAGGTCACCACGTTGCAGGTTTTCATTCAGATCAGAGAACTGACCTAAACGTACCGATTCATCGGCCCGATTCAGCATCATCATACGTGATGCGGTTCTCACTTCGGCCGGTTTCTGAGCGATCAGTTCCGCAGGGAGCTCAAAATCAAATTCAGACAAAAACATTGTACTGCAACACCGCCCTTCCCCCTGAAAAATCTGGACAACTCAACCATAAACACCCTGTAAAGTCAATCTGTTTTAACCCTTTATCGCGTAGCAAGATAGACGACGAGCAGGCCGATCCCCATCATGACAAACCCGTAGAGTCGTAACTGTTGAGCGGACAGCGACTGAATCTGTGACATGAATTTTTTTGTCTTTTCAGGCGATAAAAACCAGGGGATCCCCTCAATAATCAGTACCACACCGACAACCATCAATAAAAAACTCACAACCGACACCTCAAACCTGTAAAATGACTTGGCAGTTATCTTGCTATATAAAATCGTCTCCTTTGTGATCAGAGATTTTTTATATTGATTCATCCCCTCTGGAACGGATGAAATAAACCATCAAGGTCATTAAAATACAACTGTTTTTACTGGCAACAACAGACCCGGTCATGATACTCAAAAGAGGAGTATGCGACAGCGTCAAAAACTCATTACGTTATATCGAGAAACCTCACATCGTCTGTAAGTCTAATAACGGACTCGTTGTGAGGACAACAAAACCGAGTGTAATCGAAACAATCCATGGATTCCATTAAATTCAAACTACTGGGCCTGATTGCAGCCATTGTGTTAGTAATGACTGTCGTCACCATAGGGTTCAACCTGAACACCCAGAAATCGATGCTCTCGCGCTTTGCGGCGCAAAATGCCCACGTCCTTTCCGAAACCATCCACAACAGTATTATTTCAAGTATGCAATCCGGTCGAAACTCCGAGGTCATCCATGTTTTCGAACAGATAGAGAAAGAGGCGGCCATCGATTCAATCAGAATCTTTGACCCGGCAGGCCGGATTCTCATCTCTACAGATTCGGCTGAGACGGGCGATCTGATCCCCTCTTCCCAGCTCCTCGCATTTCGTTCCAACAAGATGACTTTTATCGAAAACGAGGGTAAATCCGACTATCTGACAGCACTCAAGCCGATCCCCAACATGGACTCCTGTCACTCATGTCACGGTGCAGACAAAGTCCTTCTCGGAATTCTGAATGTTCGTCTTTCACTCCAGATTCTCGAAGAGTTGCAACAGAGCGGCAGCGCTACAACCATTTACTCATCGGCTGCCATGTTTCTGCTCATGTTTCTGGCTCTTTCAACATTTGTTATCATTTATATCGAAAAACCGCTTCGCAAGATTATCTCTGCCATGGACCAGGTCGAAAACGGTCGATTCGAGGCGGCCGAAACAAACCTTTCGGGTTCCACTGAAATGGAGCAGTTGAGCTTCCGTTTCAATAATATGATCAAGCGATTACAGGGGCTGATCGGAACAACCATCGAAAATGAGCGCGCGCTCGCCATCAGCCATCAGAAATTGGCGCATCATGAAGAGATTGAGCAGATGAACCAGACCCTGGAGGAGAGATTAAAAGAGATCGAATTTCTCAATATCTCCATGGAAGAACGCATAGAAGAGATCGAAGAAGCCAACTTCAAGATTGCCGACCTCGCCAGCGAACTCGAAGGGAAGAACACAACACTGGAAAAAACCGTTGAACGCCTCTCGGCTCTGTACAAAATGGGACTGGCGACCAACTCTATCATGGAAGTTGAACAGCTGTTTGATCTTCTCCTGGAGAAGACGATGGAGACCATTGAGGCAGAATTCGGTTATATCCTTTTGCTGAATCGCGAAACCAGAAATTTTCAAGTGGTTGGTGTTAAAGGGCTCCCTAATGATGAAGAGTTGCTCCATGCAACAATCCCTTTGCAACCCGGCGGGATCTCTTACTGGGTCGTTCTCAACGCAGAGCCTCTTCTGATCCAGAATGTGCAGGATTCAAAAGAATTCAACACCAGCAGTCTGCTCGGGTTTGATCGCGAATCGGTTGTCTGTGCTCCTTTGATCATAAAAGATGAAATTATCGGCACGATTACCATGTCGAATAAACGTGATAAAACACCGTTCAGCAACGACGACATGAGCTTGCTGAACACCATTGCCGCTCAGGCGAGTGTCGGAATCAACAACTCACGACTCTATGAAGAACAACAAAAAACCTACCTCAACACCGTCCATGCTCTGGTCACGGCGATTGAAGCGAGTGATACCTACACTCGTGGCCACTCCGAACGTGTGACACGTTATTCCGTCGCCCTTGGACAAAAGATGGGGTTGGATAATGATGCGCTTAACCGCCTGGAACAGGCGGCTATCCTGCATGACATCGGCAAGATCGGCATTGCCCTCCCCTTGCTGCACAAACAGGGAAATCTGGACAGCGAGGATATGGAGATACTGCGTCAACACCCGGCAATCGGCGCGCATATTCTCCAACCGGTCGGATTTTTACAAGCGGCACGAAAGATTGTTCTGCAGCATCACGAACGTTTTGACGGTACGGGATATCCGCACTGCATCTCAGGGGATGAAATCCTGATTGAGTCGCGGATTATTGCCGTAACCGATACCTATGATGCCATGACTTCAGACCGACCCTATCGTAACGCTCTCTCGCACAGCGTGACCATCGAAGAGATTCAGTCATGTGCCGGGACACAATTTGATCCCGAAATCACGGCGCAGTTTATTGCTCTGTGTAACGACAAAAACTGGTTCAACGCCAATATAGCTCTCCAGACACGTGCTGAAGAGGAGTTATAATTTGTCCGGTCACACCTCTGCGGCACATTCCAGCATCGACTCTCTGCGCAGCAAGGTACTGATCCCTTTTTTCCTGATCCTGACAGCCGTTGGGGCCATAGCGACAATCGTCAGTCTCTATATGATCACTGACACTCTGGCCAGATCTGCCGACACAAAACTGATCGCTTTTCAACAGCAGATTGATCAGGAGATTCGAACGCTGGAGACCGACTTATTACAGAAATCAGAGCTGTTCGAAATCTTCTACCGGATCAACCAATCCTCCTCCCTTCACGTCATCGACAGGAACGCTGTTGAAAAGCTGATTAAAGGGTCGCTGCTTGCGAGTCACATCAGAGCCAGTTTTGTAGAACCGCAGTCGCCTGGAAAAGCCCCTGTCACAACCTTGGGGGAGATGTTTGCACAAGCAGAAGCGAGCCATAAAAAACGGATTCGTTTCACGACCGATTTTGGGACCGCTCCTGCTCTCACGCTTGTCACACCGATTATTGTCAATAACCGTGTCGAGCAGTTTATTCTTCTTCAGGCAACCCTGGATCAGGCTTATCTCAAACAGATTGCCGACCCCCTCCAGATCAAAATCACACTGTTTGGTATCGATGGCGAACCTCTGGTCAAGAGTCACAACAATGTCAGCCGCCAACAGTTGGGCACACTGCTGCTGCAGCGTGTTTTGGACGGTGAAAAGCTGTTCATGACCGACTCCAGCTTCATCGCGAACCGCATCATGTACAGCGTCATTCCGCTCGATACAACCGATAAAATTCTGCTGGCAATCACTCTGCCGATGACCGACATGACGGATCTGATCGCCAGCTTCTTCTCTCGTGCAGCGTTAACTTTTTTGACGACACTATTGATCTGCTCATTACTTTTTTATCGCCAAATCAACAAGATCACGAAACCGATCGAAGATATTCTTTCGGCAACACGCGCCATAGCAGACGGCAACCTCGATTGCCGACTGCAGGTGGCGCAGGCTGGAGAGTTTAAACAGCTTGCTCATGCGTTCAATAACATGATGACCAGCCTGAGTACCGTCCACGCCGACCGCATCAGACAAGAACGCGAGTTAACCATTGCCCAGGAAGGCCTGCGCTATAAAGATTTACTTGAAAACAAGAATAGAGAGATCGAGAGCTACAACAAGGAACTGGCTGAGCACAACAAAGAACTCTCCGTATTACTGCAGATTACCCAGGAGATGTCCTCCACCCTCGACCTCGACACTCTCTTCGCCAATATGCTGAATTCACTCAGAAACATGATTGGATGCCAGACGCTCATCCTCCTGACGTACGACCCCGGTTCTGAATTACTCGAAGTCAGTCAAACCTTCGGCATCGACAGAGAGGCTTTAGCCGATGTCACTTTTAAGTTGACGGAAGGGATCTCCGGAGAGAGTGCGCGAACCAAAAAAACGATTTACGCGCCGGATCTCAAGATTGAAAAACGCTATCTGAGTTACAAAAAAACATTAACCGTGTTCGGTTCCATGATCTCCATCCCGTTGATCACCCATGACAGACTCTGTGGCGTACTGAATCTGCATAAAGATAAAATTAATAGCTTCGACAACGCGGAGATAGCTATGTGCGAGGCGGTTGCCTCTCAGGCGGCGATCGCGATTGAAAACGTCGCACTGTACAATAAAGCGACCGAACTTTCCATTACGGACGAATTAACCGGTCTTGCCAACAGACGTCATTTCCAGAATATTTTTGATCGTGAAATCATTTTGACAGAACGTTATGCGACGACTCTCAGTCTGATCATGATTGACATCGACCATTTTAAAAAATACAACGATTATCATGGCCACCTGCAAGGTGATGTTGTTTTGAAAAAAGTTGCTGACTGTCTGTTGCACAATACCCGTGGCATCGATTTAACCTGCCGCTTTGGTGGCGAAGAATTCATCATTCTTCTCCCGAAAACAACATCAGATGGAGCCATGATTACCGCAGAAAAATTACGGCGAGTGATCGAAGCAGAGCATTTCAACGGCGAAGAAGAGAGCCAACCCGAAGGGAGGCTTACCTTGTCACTTGGAGTTGCGAGCTATCCTGATCACACATCCGACATTCACACCCTTCTGGAACTGGCCGACCAGGCACTCTATAGAGCCAAGGATCAAGGGCGTAATCGGGTTGTTGTCTTTTCGCCGAATAAAAAAACAGCCTGATTCCAACAGGGAACCAGGCTGTTTATTCGAGAATATCGCTACGCTTACGGAAACAGCCCAACCTGGTTCAGACCGGTCGTCTCTTCCAGCCCGAGCAGAATATTCATATTCTGCACCGCCTGTCCGGCAGCCCCCTTCACCAGATTATCAATGGCCGAAACAACAACAACGCGACCGGTGCGCTCGTCGCAAACGACGCCGATATCACAATAATTACTGCCACGCACATAACCGACATCCGGCAACATGCCGACCGGCAGAACGCGCACAAACGGCTCTTTGGCGTAGAACTCTTTGAACAGGGAGAGGACCGTCTGCGTCGACATGAATGGCGTCAGCGTCGCGTAGCAAGTGGTCAGGATCCCTCTATTCACCGGAAGAAGGTGAGGGGTAAAGCTGACGGTAACCTTTTTCCCTGCCAGTTCTGTCAAAGTCTGTTCAATCTCCGGGGTGTGACGATGAGTCGCGACGCCATACGCCTTGAACGACTCGTTCACCTCACAATAAAGACTCCCCTCTTTAGCAACCCTCCCGGCGCCACTGACGCCCGATTTGCTGTCGATAATCAGAGAATCAATATCGAGACTGTTCTGTGTGAGCAAAGGAGCAAGAGCGAGAGCAACAGTGGTCGGGTAACAGCCGGGATTGGCGATCAGTCGCGCGCCGTTGATCTTGTCACGAAACAGCTCAGGGAGGCCGTAAACCGCCTCTTGAAGAAGTTGCGGACTCGAATGCGGCTGATACCAGTCTGCGTAAAGATCTGCGTCGTGCAGACGATAATCGGCCGAGAGATCGATCACCTTTTTACCGGCATCCAGAAACAGCGGCACAACCTCCATCGCTGTTTTGTGCGGTAGGGCCGTAAAAACCAGATCCGCTTTGCTGCAGATCAGTTTGATATCGACCGGGTCACAAACCAGATCAAGCTGGCGGCGCATCGACGGAAATACTTCTGAAAAAGGGAGGCCGGTATGCTGCCGGGAAGTCAGACAGGTTATTTTTACTCCCGGATGGGGGACCAGAAGCCTGGCCAACTCAACTCCGGTATAACCACTTGCACCTACAATCGCAATATTCGTCATATCATCTCCTTAAAACCAAAAAAGGGAAACCCGAGGGCTTCCCTTTTTTTTGACAGATACCGTCTCTTCCGGCCAAAACCGGAAGATTATTAACGCTTGGAGAACTGGAAGCTGGCGCGTGCGGCTTTACGCCCATACTTCTTACGTTCTTTGATACGGCTGTCACGTGTGATGAAGCCGGCTTTTTTCAGGGTGCCGCGCAGCGTCACATCAACACCGAGCAGTGCCTTGGTGATGCCATGCTTGATCGCACCCGCCTGTCCTGAAGGACCGCCGCCATTTACATTGACCCAGACATCAAAACGACCAAGATTCTCTGTCAGCTCAAGAGGCTGACGAATAATCATCTTGGAGGTTTCACGGCCAAAATATTCATCAATATCACGATGATTAACCGTAATTTTGCCGGTTCCAGGGGACAACCAGACACGGGCAATGGAAGTTTTTCTTTTACCGGTCGCATAAGTTTTTTGTTCAGGCATTATTATCTCCTACCTCAAAAGGACAGCGTTTTAGGTTGCTGTGCAGCATGAGGATGATCAGTACCGCTGTAAACTTTCAGTTTTTTGATGAGCTGACGGCCCAGACGATTCTTGGGGAGCATCCCTTTGACCGCTTTTTTAATCAGCTCTTCCGGACGCTTTTCAAGAAGTTTTGCAGCCGTTATCGATTTCAACCCACCTTGATAACCGGAATAATGATAATAAGTTTTGTCAGCAAACTTTTGACCGGTCAATTTAACCTTGTCAGCGTTGACGACAACAACAAAATCACCGGTGTCGACACTTGGTGAATAGATCGCCTTGTGTTTACCGCGCAAAATGGTGGCAATTTCACTTGCAACCCGGCCAAGAACCTGATCGTCCATATCAATAACAAACCAGGCCCTGCTCACTTCATTCTCTTTAGCAACTTGCGTACTCATTAATAATCCTCTCTGACAATCAATCTGTGAAGTTACGGGGCTCACAGAAAAAAGAAAAATATCTGATTCCTCTCACCTTGTCAAGAATTTTCTCGACATTCAAAGCAGGTTTTCATCTCAGCCAAACTTACATCGTACCAGACCTTCATGAGACAAAGTCCTGCCGCAGGTGCCGTGACACCTGAAACCGTTCTTTGGCCATTTTTCAGCAACTCATTTATCGTCGTGAGCGGTCGTTTTCCCAAACCTGTTTCAACCAGAGTTCCGACAACAATCCGCACCATATTTCGCAAAAAACCGTCGCCAGCAATATCGATATGAATCACGCCGCGCTTTTCGGTAATCTCGACGCCGACAATCTCTCGCTCTGTCGTTGATGCATCACAGCCACTGGAACGAAAAGCTGAAAAATCGTGCCGACCAAGCAGACTGGAGATTCCCTGTCTCATGATCTCCAGATCGAGCTGATTGCGAATATGCCAGTAACGTCCTGAAAGGAGCGGTGATCGCACCTCCCCCTGCCAGATGCTGTACCGGTACCATTTACCAACGGCACTGAAACGGGCATGAAAATCATTCGGAACCACTTCAGCACTGAGGACAGCAATATCGCTGGGTAAAAAATGGTTCACTCCTTCGCGATAGGCCCCCATCGACAAAAGGTCATTAATGCGAAAATGAGCGACCAAACCCCTGGCATGAACACCGGCATCAGTCCGTCCGGAGGAGTGAAGTCGAACGGGTTCACGTACAACCTTCTCGATCGCTTCTTCGATAATTTTCTGCAGCGATGCCCCTTCGGGTTGCCATTGCCAACCGATGTAGTTCGCACCATCATATTCAATCAATAAACGAATCGTGTACATCAGGCTCACAAAAGATTTAATAACGAACCAGATCGCTGGAGCCGATCAATGCAGAGACGAAAGCCTGCGTATTCACAGCAATACAAACGCAAGCGGACTGACCCGGCATGAGAACTAAAAAGAGAGCTGTATCTCTTGTCGCACCGACTTAAAGACGGGCAACAATTTCCGCACCGATCTCGACGGTATTGACCTTTTTTTCGCCAGACTGCCCCTGATAGATATCGCCCGTCCTGAAACCGTCATTCAGGGTCTTCTCCACCGCCGATTCGACGGCTGCAGCGGCATCCGGCATCCCGAAGGAGTAGCGCAACATCATGGCGGCAGAGAGTATCTGGGCAATCGGATTAGCAATCCCCTGGCCTGCGATATCAGGAGCGCTCCCTCCGGATGGCTCGTACAGACCGAATGTCCCTTCAGCCAATGATGCACTCGGCAACATGCCGAGCGACCCCGTCAGCATTGCCGCCTCATCAGAGAGGATATCACCGAACATGTTGCCACACAGCATGACATCAAACTGTTTCGGCGCACGACAGAGCTGCATGGCAGCATTATCGACATACATGTGGGTCAAGGCGACATCCGGATACTCCCGGGCAACCCGTTCGACAACTTCACGCCAGAGAACAGAGGTTGAAAGGACATTCGCCTTGTCGATAGAGCAGAGCTTGCCGGAGCGTTTCTGTGCAGCCTGAAAGCCGATATGGGCAATCCGTTCAATTTCGGCGTCTGAATACTTCATGGTGTCAAAACCGGTCCGTTGTGCCCCTTCCCCCTCAATCCCCTTCGGCTCGGCGAAATAGACCCCCCCCGTCAACTCACGCACGACGAGCAGATCAAACCCCCCATCAATAATC
>JAGXHN010000044.1 GCA_024636225.1 Desulfuromonadaceae bacterium
ATTGTGGTTCTCTCCCTTTTAATCTGCTTGAAACCGAACTGTTCGGTCATGAAAAGGGGGCCTTTACTGATGCCAAGAATCGCAAACTCGGGCTGTTTGAAGAGGCAAACGGGGGGACGATCTTTCTCGATGAAATCGGCGAGATGGATCTGAATCTGCAGGTTAAACTGCTGCGGGTTCTGGAAGATCGCAAAATAAGACGACTCGGCGGGACACGCAATATTGAAATCGATGCCAGAATTATTGCCGCGACCAACCGTGATGTAAAAAGTGCCATAGAGGAAAAAGTCTTTCGCGAAGACCTCTACTATCGAATCAATGTTTTTCCGATTCATATTCCACCGTTGCGGGATCGACGTGAAGATATATTGCCATTGCTCGATTTTTTTATTCATCGATTCAGTCGAAACTTTAACAAAAAAATCCGTGAGGTTTCACGGGACGCCCTTGATCTGTTTAAACGCTACTCCTGGCCGGGGAATGTACGTGAACTGCGCAATGTGATTGAACGGATCTGCATCATGCAGAATGAGGCCGTAATTCTGCCGGAGCATCTTCCGACTGAGATCTGGGGGGGGGCGCCGATGACCGAATCAGGTTTGAGTTTTGAAATTCCTTCGGAGGGGATCTCCCTTGAGAGTCTGATTGAGGACATTGAAAAGAAGTATATCGAAAAGGCGCTGGAGGTCAGTGGCGGCAATGTGGCAAAAACTTCAAGAATTTTAAATGTCCCTCGCGGAACGCTTCGATACAAGCTGGGGAAGTACAATCTTGACTCAGAATAATCATTCAGGCCAAAAATAGCCAGATACGGTAGATTTTGGCCACATTCTCTCGTTTATGACCGGGCTGTTTTTATGTAACTTTAAATTTGTTTTAAAAAAACAGATAGTTACACTTTAATCCTCTCTTTAAATAGTTGGCGTGCAGTTTGCTACTAGAGACTCAGTCGACGTAATTCGAACAGCAAAAAACAGCAAAGAGCTTGAAAGAGTTTATGATTCGGCCGCCCCCCGGCCGGATCACTTTCGCCCCATTCCAGCCCTCCTTCGGAATGGGGCATTTTTTTATTCACCTCCACCTCTCTTGCTCGACCAGATCTATGACTCTGTGTATACTCTGAATATCATAATTATTATTGAGATCTTTTCAGGAAGAGAGTGATTTTATGCGTCGATTTAAACACTATCTATTACTTCCCCTTTTATTTATCTCCACGATCTGCTTTGGCAGCGGCCTTGAAGAGCGTGTGCTGGAACATACCTTTGCCAATGGATTGAAATTACTGGTTGTCGAACGTCGTGCCTCGCCGACATTCTCCGCTTATATAACTCTGGGGGTTGGCTCTGTTCATGAAACCGACCGAACCCGTGGCGTTGCCCATCTGCTGGAGCATATGCTGTTCAAAGGGACAAAGACGTTGGGGACAATCGACTACGAAGCCGAAGAGAAAGTCTTGCAGCAGATTGAGGCGATCGGGAGCCGGCTTGATGCTGAGCGTTTGAAACCGAATCCGGATTCCGAGACAATCGCCACTCTGGAGCAGCGCCTGCAACAACTTCAAGCCGAACATAAAAAGTTTGTCGTCAAGGACGAATTCTCTAAAATTTATGCTGAGCATGGCGGCGTCGGTTACAATGCGTTTACCAGCAAGGATCAGACCTCGTATCTTATTTCGCTTCCGGCGAACAAGTTTGAACTCTGGGCGGCGATTGAATCGGATCGGATGAAAAATCCGGTTCTGCGTGAATTTTATACCGAGCGGGAGGTGGTGCGCGAAGAGCGACGTCGATCGTATGACAGTAATCCGCGGGGTCTGTTGTATGAAAATCTGCTGGCGAATGCTTATACTGTGCATCCTTATCGCAATCCGATCATCGGTTGGGATACCGATATCAGAAATCTGTCTCTTGCCGAAACGCGGGATTTTCTGCAAAGCTATTATGCACCGGTCAATGCTGTGATCACTCTGGTTGGTGATCTTTCATTCGATCAGGCTGTTGCGACGGTAGGACAATATTTCGGTGATATCGAAGCCGGGGTCAAGGTTCCGTCTGTCCCTTCTGTAGAGCCTGTGCAGAGAGGGGAGAAGCGGATTGCTGTTAATTTCGATGCTGAACCGACCCTTTCAATTGCTTATCACAAACCGACCCTGCCGGATCGACAAGATTATGTTTTTGATGTCATCGATGCTCTGCTGTCTGGTGGCTCGACCTCCATGCTCTACCGCTCCCTTCTGGTTGAACAACAGCTTGTTTCATCCATAGCGACTTATGCGGCCCCCGGGGCACGTTATCCGAATCTTTTTGTCATTTCGGCGACGCCGCGCTACCCTCACACTCCTGCCGAGGTTGAAGCTGCTATTTATGCTGAACTCCATAAACTTGCCACCGAACCGGTTGCCGATGCCGAGTTGAGTCGGATCCAGAAACGTTTGCGCACGGATAATATTCGCTCTCTCGGGAGTAATAGCGGGTTGGCCAATATGCTCTCTTATTATCAATCGATTGCCGGATCCTGGCGTTATCTGGTCGAATATGAAAAACAGATCGAAACGGTCACGGCAAAAGAGGTGATGGCTGTCGCCCGTGATTATTTTATCCCCGGAAACCGTACAGTTGTTGTTCTTGCCAAAGGGGGGCTTAAGTGATGTCACGTTATCTCTCTTCGTTCCTGTTGCTGCTCTCTCTGGGGATCACCTCCTGTCTCCCTGCCCAGACGGAAAATGTCCGCCCTGACGCTCTTGCTTTTGCGCCGCTTCAGCTGGTTGTGCCGGAGATCAAACCGATCGTTCTGGCAAATGGTGTTCATCTCTATCTTTTAGAGGATCGTGAGCTCCCTTTAATTCAGATGACCGGAATGATCGGTGTCGGCAATATCAATGACTCTGACGACAAAACCGGACAGGGGGAGCTGTTTGCCGCTCTGTTAAGTGAAGGGGGTGCCGGGGAGAGGGGGGCGAGCGCATTTGAGGAGTACCTGGAAAGTCTTGCTATCAATTTGAGTACCGATATCGATCCCTACTCGACAACCTTGCGGCTGTCGTTGTTAAGTGAGGATCTCGATGCCGGGCTGCAGATACTTGATGATTTGCTGCGTCGCCCCAGGTTCGACCCAAAGCGCCTGGAACTCGCGAAACGACAGATGATTGAAGCGATCCGTCGCCAGAATGACAACCCGCAAAGTATCGCGCAGCGAGCTTTTAACGCGAATGTTTACGGGAATCATCCGTTTGGTCGGACGCCTGCAATTGCGACAGTTGAACAGGTCGAGCGTGAAGATCTCGTCGATTTTCACCGCACTCATTTTACCCCTGAAAATCTCTATCTGGCCATCAGCGGCGATTTTGATCGAGCAGAGCTCGAACAGAAAATCCGTGTACTTTTGGCTGATTGGGACCAGGGTAGTCCGATGCCGGTGAAGATTCCTGATTTGACAGAGTCGCCGAAGCCGGCAATCCTGGTCGCCGAAAAAGAGATACCACAGACCACAGTTATGATCGGTAGTGTCGGCATCAGTAAGGATGATCCGGATTTGCTGACGGTGCAGGTGATGAATGCCATCCTCGGCGGAAGTGGTTTTAACTCCAGATTAATGCGTGAAATTCGTTCGAACCGGGGGCTGGCCTATTCGGTCTATTCTTACTATGCGATAGGTCGTCGTTTGCCCGGCAGTTTTGTTGCCAGTGGTGAAACAAAAAATGAAACAGCGATGTTGATGGTCTCTTTGATGCTGGAAGAAATAGAAAAAATCCGAACTGAGCTTGTATCAGAAGAGGAGCTGGAGCTGGCCAAGGAGAGTCGGATCAACTCTTTTGTGTTTGCCTTTACCGACAGTCATGATGTGTTGACCCAGCAGCTGCGGCTCGATTTTTTTGATTACCCACCCGGATATTTACAGACCTACCGGGAGAAGATAACTGCGATCAGTCGAGAAGATATTTTACGTGTCGCGCAAAAACATCTCCACCCGGAAGAGATGGTCATCGTTCTGGTCGGTCAACCCGATCAATACGAAGCCGCAGCTGAAAATCTGCAAAGACCGATCATAATATTACCCCAGGTTGAGCTGCCCGGTGTGTCACGATGAAGAAGACTAAGGCTCGCATCGTCTCCATTCGGCGCTTTTTAACCGATAATGTCTGGCATGATCTCTCTGACGAAGCTTCGAAAATCAGACAGTTCGGACAGAAGGCGTTGCGTGTTCTGATTATTGTTTATCGGGATTTCGGTCGCGATAATTGTATGTTGCGCGCCTCGGCTCTCACTTATGCAACACTTTTGGCGATTGTCCCTCTGCTCGCTTTTGCTTTTGCTGTTCTAAAAGGGCTCGGTGTTCAAAACAAGATAGAACCGCTCATTATAGAAAATCTGGCAGTCGGCTCACAGGAGGTTGTGACAAAGATAATTGAGTATATCAACAATACCAATGTCGGACAACTCGGGTCTGTCGGTCTCGGGATGCTGCTGCTGACTGTTCTGGCCCTTTTATCCAACGTTGAAAAGAGTTTTAATTCTGTTTGGGGGGTCAGTGAAACCCGGACTTTTTTACGTCGTTTTGCCGATTATTTCTCAGTCGTCGCTTTCGGCCCGTTGCTTGTCGTTGTCGCCATGTCGATGACTGCCTCTCTGCAAAACAACGAACTGGTGCTGGCGCTTCAGTCCAAACTGTTTATCGGTGATCTGATCCGGTTCGCCTTTAAAATACTGCCGTATGTCGCGATGTGGATCGCATTCACCTTTCTTTATGTCTTTATGCCGAATATTCGTGTTCGTGTGCCAGCGGCGATTGTGGGCGGGGTGATCGGCGGCACTCTCTGGCAACTTGTGCAGATCGGTTATGTTCTGTTTCAGGTCGGAGTGTCGCGCTATAACGCCATTTACGGAACCATGGCGGCGTTACCGATTATCATGGTCTGGATCTATCTCTCATGGATGATCGTTCTTTTCGGACTTGAAATTACCAGTACGATTCAGAATCTGCAGAATATCAGCCATCGAATCCGGTCTGAAAAAGAGCAGCTCTGGCGGCATGACTTCATCGGTTTGGCGCTTCTGCTCGCTGTGACCCGAACCTTTATTCAGGGTGACGCACCGTTGTCTGTTGAACACCTGGCTGCGCGGCTCAATCTTCTGCCGGGGCAGGTGATTAAAATCACCAATGAGTTGATGACCCTCGGGTATCTGACGAAAGTCTCAAGGGACGGTTATGAGGAGGGGTTTGTACCACTGCAGTCACCTGAAAATATCGTAATCAAAGATCTCTTGAGTCAGTTCAGGGGGGAGCTGCCGGATGCGCAGAACGATAAAGGGCGGTCAGACTGGAGTCTGATCCGGGAACTGTCAGTTGCGTTGGCGGATGCTGAGACTCAGGTTCTGGACGGAATGACCGTTTATCAACTGGCGCAGAAAACAGCAGGAACCGGGGGAGTTTCGATGCAGGCGCAGGTCAGTTCGAAGGGATGACGGCCGTAAATTTTTCCAGCCGGAATTCTCCATTTTCATAGAGTGCATAAGAGTATTGCTCAATCCAGTCACCGAGGGCGATCAGCGTTTGGGGCTCAGTCGCTTCCACAAACGGCGTGTGATAATGTCCGGTCAGAACCACCTCGACTCCTTGTTTGTAAAATTGATCGGCATAAGCGACCAGGGTAGAGCGGCTTCCGCCAGAAGGACGTCGGCTCTTTTTACCGGCGCTGTTGCGTGAAGCCCAGGCGGCAAATCTCCAGATCGCATCGGGGTGAATCACCCGGGATAAAAATCGGGCGATTCGACTGCGAAAAACAGCTCGTAAAAGCCGATAGCCTCTGTCTGACGGGTTCGCCAGATCTCCGTGAGCCAGATAAACGCGCCGTCCGTCGATATTGACTTCACCACCATCCGGCAAAATCGTACAGTTGAGAGTCCGTTCGAAAAATGGCCCGAGTCTGAAATCGTGATTCCCCTCCACATAAACAATGCGGGTGCCGTCTGCATGGAGTTTGGCCAGAGAGTTCAGAAGCGGGAGATGATCGGTATAAACAACGTGTTCGAAGCCGATCCAGAATTCGAAAATATCTCCGAGCAGGTAAAGAGTGCGCACCGGTTCCGGCTGATTCTCCAGAAAAAACAGGAGGGCACGATAGTTTTTATCTTCGGGGTGGCGCAGGTGCGCATCGGCTATAAAGAGGTCTCGCATGACGGCCACTATAATGAGCAACTTTAGGCAAGTCAAGGAGGGGCGAATCGGCTCTCATTTTTTAATAAAGTATTATTGCAGCAGAAGCATTTTTGCACACTTCTGCAAAGGCCTTTGATCTGCGTCGTTGTTGTTTAATCCTTTCTGTTTTTGCCTGGTTCTATGGGGCGTTTTCTGTGGATTTTTGCGGCGACATGAAGATAATCCTGCTATACTCCCAATTCAAATAATTGCAGGGCAGGCGATCGGAAGATGATGGACGAAGAATACGAAGAAGATTACGATGATTTTGCCGACTTTGAACAGTCGCAACTGCTGGGGCTGGCACAGTTGTCACTTGAACGTGGAGACAACGAAACGGCACTGGAGCTGGTTGAGGAGTATCTTGAACTGAATCCGTTCGATGTTGAAGCACTCAACGTTTGTGCTGTCGCTTCCGCCAATCTGAATGATCATGTCAAGGCGCTCTCTCTTTATCGCGCCGCGTTGACTTATGATCCTAAAAATGGTGCTATTCATCATAACTTTGGGGTTCTTCTGGAAAAGACCGGTGCTTATAAAGATGCCCTTGCGGCCTTTGACCGGTCGCTTGAACTACAACCGGATTTTCCTGAAGCCTACATCAATCGCGGTAACGTTCTGGATGAGCTTGGGGAGACTGAAGCAGCGCTGGCGATGTACGATGAAGCGATGCGCCGGAAGCCGGACTCTTCTGATGCCTGTTTCAATAAAGGGTATGCTTTGAATCGTCTCGAACGGTTTGACGAGGCCCAGAGTTGTTTTCGCAAAGCACTGGAGTCTAACGCTTCTGATGCCGCCAGTCTGAATGGACTCGGTTTTGCTCTGGCGGGTCTCGCCGGATTGAGTGAGGCGATTGATTTATATAGTCAGGCGATTACCCAGGATCCGGGCAATCCGACTTATTACTATAATCGGGCCAACGCTTACAGCCGCCTTCATCAGGTTGAGCTGGCCTTGGCCGATTACGACGCGGTTTTAAGCCGTGATCCTGATTTTGGTGAAGCACTGGTTGAAAAGATTCTTCTGTTGAACGATAATGACCGATCGCAAGAAGCTTTTGCTCTTCTTGATGCGGCTGATAAGAACTCCCCCGATAATTCGGACTTCGCTTTTTATCGGGCTTTATTGCACGAAAAACGGGGGGAGTTGCAAGCCGCGCTGGAGATGCTCGAAATCAGTCTTGCCCGTGATCCTGAATCGAATTACGCCCTGAACAATAAAGGGAATATTCTGATGGATCTCAATCGTATTGATGAAGCTTTAGTCTGTTTTGACACCATATTGCAGCGTGCGCCTGACTATACTCTTGCGCACTATAATCGCGCCTGCGTCTTTTCCCGTCAGGGACGAATGCAGGAGACCCTTGACGAGCTAGAATCCGTCTTCAACCAGGATGCGCATCTGTTACAGGATGCGATCACAGACCCCGACTTTAAATGGCTGAGCAACAATCCCTTTTTCCAGAAATTGACCGGCCTGAAACAGGGCTGAAGAAGACTGAGCGCAAACCGCTTGACCGGATCTCTCTGCCGGTCTACGGCATGGTCTGCGCAAAGTGCGTCACCAGGGTGACAGCGGCTCTGCAGTCGGTTGCGGGAGTGCATGATGTTGATGTCCTCCTTGACCAGTCTCTTGCCTGGATCTCCTTTGACCCGGAGCAGTCCGGTCGGATCCTGTTTGAACAGGCTGTGGTCGCCGCCGGCTTCAGTTGCCACCCTCTTCCTCCTGCCGACGTGATGACGGCGTCGGATGAATCGTCAGATGAGATGTGGGATGAATTTCAGGACGACGAAATGCCGCCGGAAGCTCTCCCCGAAGCGTATCAGTTTGAACATTTTCGTTTTGATGTGCGTGGGATGACCTGTGCGACCTGCGCGGCGACCATTGCCAAACATCTGCAGCTGGCGCCTGGAATCTCTTCTGTAATGGTTAATTTTGCGGATGAGACGGCCACGGTTGATTTCGATCCGGCAATGACGACCCGTGAACAGATATTTGAAGTTGTTGCAAAAGCGGGTTATCAGCCGTTTGTCGATCGGACTGAAAAAAGTGATCAACTGGAGTCTTTGCGCGAGTTGCGCTGGCTGATTTTTGCAACTCTTATCGCTCTGCCGATCCTCCCTTTGATGTGGTGGCAGCCGTTTGGCAACGCAACGCTTTATGTCATCATGGGGCTGGCAACGATTACGCAATTCTCCGCCGGGCTCACATTTTATCGTGGAGCTTATCTCTCTCTGCGTAATTTCTCCGCCAACATGGATGTTCTGGTTGCCCTCGGAATTACGGCGGCTTATGGTTATTCAATGTTGGCAGCCAATAATCTCGGCGGTCTCTCCGGGGAAGTTTTTTTTGAAACCAGCGCCATGCTGATCGTGTTTATCCGGTTTGGTAAATGGCTTGAAGCCCGCGCCAAAGGGAAGGCGAGTCGGGCTTTAAATCAACTCTTGTCGCTACAGGCTGATATTGCAACGGTTCTGGTCGATGGGGTTGAGCGTCGGGTTCCCGTTTCTGAGGTTAAGGCTGGCGATCGAATTGTTGTTCGACCGGGTGAAAAGATTCCGGTCGATGGCACTCTTCTGGAGGGGCGCACTTCCGTCGATGAATCGATGCTGACCGGTGAACCGGTTCCGGCGGTCAAGGGACCGGGGGATGCTCTTACCGGGGCGACGGTCAATGGATCCGGCCGGTTGGTTATGCAGGCATCCCGCGTCGGTGACGAAACGGTGTTGGCGAGTATCGTCCGAATGGTCGCGGAAGCCCAGGGTGACAAGGCGCCGATTCAACGCATGGCTGATGCCGTTGCAAATTGGTTTGTGCCCGCTGTGGTTTTAATCTCCGCCTTGACCTTTTCGGTTTGGATTGTAAGCGGGGCTGAATTTGTTTTCGCTTTTCGTATGGCGGTGGCGGTTTTGGTGATTGCCTGCCCTTGTGCTCTGGGGCTGGCGACACCGACGGCGATCATGATCGGGAGCTCTATCGGATTACAGGCCGGTATCCTGATTAAAAAGGCATCCGCTTTAGAAAATATTGCCCGGATCGATATTATGCTGTTTGACAAGACCGGCACTCTCACCGAAGGGAAATTTCGGGTGACCGATGCTGTCCACGCAGAAGGGTTGACCTCTGCTGAACTGTTGACTCTGGCATCGAGCGCGGCACAGGTCAGTCATCACCCCCTCTCTGTTGCTCTGGTTGAACGGGCAGAGGTAAAGAAAATCATTCTGCAGACTCCGCAGGATGGTGAAGAGATCGGCGGTCATGGGGTTCGCTGTACGATAGAAGGTGTGACCGTTTTGCTTGGCAGCAGTAATTTAATGGAAGAGCAGGGAGTCAGCCTCAAGGGGATGTTGGTGATAGGCCAGGAACTCGCCGCCGAGGGGAAAAGTCTGATCTTCGTCGCCCGGTCCGGACAGCTTCTCGGTCTTATTGCACTGCGCGATAAACCGCGTGAAGGGGCCGGTGAAACAATCACCGCCTTGCATCAGATCGGCATCCCTTCTGTCATGCTGACCGGGGATCGTAAAGAGGCGGCAATGGCCACTGCCGATCGTCTCGGAATTGAACGGGTCGAAGCCGAAGTTCTTCCCGATCAGAAGCAGGCGATTGTCCGGCGTTATATCGAACAGGGGTATCGCGTCGGCATGGTCGGAGACGGAATCAATGATGCACCGGCGCTTGCGCAGGCCGATGTCGGCATCGCCGTCGGTTCCGGGACTGATGTGGCCAAAGAAGCGGGTGATATTGTCCTGGTAAACGGGAATATGCGTGATGTGGTGCGGGCCGTTCGCCTCGGGCGAAAAACGCTCTCCAAAATCAAACAGAATCTGTTCTGGGCCTTTATTTTTAACATTATCGGTATTCCTGTTGCCGCCGGTCTCCTTTATCCTGCCTTTGGTCTCTACCTGAAACCCGAATATGCCGGATTAGCCATGTCTTTTTCGAGTGTGGCGGTTGTTTCAAACAGTCTGTTACTGAAACGGTTCGCTCGACGTCTGAAAAAACCGGAAGGGTACTGAAGATGCGCCGATATCTGCCTGGACCGATCGGATTGTCCCTGGCATCTGCTGTCGAATCTTCTCAGCAGTCCGTCATTTCATACCGAGGGGAGGGGTTATGCCTGCCGAATTAGAACGTTCGCGTAAATTTTCCAAAGAAGTTATCGAATACATGCACGGGAAGGGGAAGGTCCTGATTGTGACACATGATAATCCGGACCCCGATGCCCTGGCAGCGGCCTTTGCTCTGCGGCATCTGATTGAAGTCAAGGCACATAAACAGGCGGTGATCGCCTATTCAGGAGTCGTTGGCCGGGTCGAAAACCGTGAGCTGATTAAAATATTTAATATCATAACGTCCCGGCTCGAAGATCTCGATCTGGACGAATACGGCGTTGTCTGTATGGTCGACACTCAGCCCGGCACCGGCAATAACTCCTTTCCGCACGACCGGGATGTTCATATCGTTGTTGATCATCACTCGCTGCGTGAGCAGACAAAATCGTGCCGGATTTATGATGTCCGTGATGAGTATGGTGCGGCGGCAACGATACTCTATGAATATCTGCTTTGTCAGGAAGGTTATGTTGCTACCAAACTGGCCACGATTCTTTATTACGCGATTAAGTCTGAAACTCAGGACCTCGGTCGTGAATGGGGGCCCGCTGATCGAACCGCCTATCTCAATCTGCTGCAATTAAGCAACAATCGATTGCTGTTCCGGATTACCCAGGCCAAGGTTCCGGCAGAATATTTTAATCTGTTCAATCGAGCGATCGAAAATGCCCGACAGTACGGCTCGGTACTTGTTTTTAATCTTTTTGATATCAATACACCGGAGACGATCGCCGAAATGGCTGATTTTCTCCTTCGTATGGAGGGGGTCGATTTTGTTCTCGGAATCGGTCGTCATGATGAGAGTGCGGTGTTATCGTTACGAACAACCTCTTATGAGGTGTTGGCCGGTGATCTTTTACGAACTGTCGTCGGTGATCTCGGTACAGCCGGTGGACATGCCATGACGGCCGGAGCCCAGGTAAAGCCGATGCTTGGTAACGGTAACCTGCTTCGCGAATTTGAACAGACCATGACCAAAAGATTACTCAAGGCGCTCGATCTGCCGATCTGTAAAGGGAAAGGACTGGTAATTGAAAGTGGAATGTAATCTCGTTTATGCTGAAATCCCTGATAATAAAAGGGGAACTCATTCTGTTTTACATGGTGTCATGCGCAATCTCTGTCTCCTTGTTCTTTTCTCGCTGCTCTTAGCCTCCTCGGCCGTCGCTTCCATTGAGATTGCATTACGGGGCGAAGAGCCGGTCGTCATTGATGAAATCTATCGTCGCGATGGTCTGATTTATATCCCCCTTGATGACTTGCTCTCTGCGCTTGCTCTCGATGGCGATTGGGATTCAATCAATCACGTTTATCGGATTCAGTCTGACCGCGGCACCGCCATTATCTCCCCCGGCAGTCATTTTATGCGGATCGGTGAACGCTTTATCCCTCTGCAGGAGAAGCCGCGTTTTATCGATAATCGCTTGCGGGTGACGGAAAATTTTGTCGTTAATAACCTCTCCTCTCTTGTGTCGACGCAACTCTTCTATCGTAATATTGACCCGGCAACGCCCCGCAAGGGGGAGGATGATTCAGCCCTCGATCGTCTCTTCTCTTTTATGGTTAAAAAGAAAAAACCGGCGAATGCCGCAACCCTTCGCGCTGTTGGTCTCGATCCGGGGCATGGTGGGTTCGATACCGGATCGATCGGGCTTAACGGTTTTAAGGAGAAAGACGCGACACTGGCTGTCACGTTGCAACTGCAGAAAATCGTCAAGATGAATCTTGGTGTCCCGGTCTATCTTTCGCGTAATGACGATTATGCTCTCTCGCTTGAAGATCATCTTAAACCGGCAGCTGAACCGGATGTTGATGCCATGCTCCTGTTGCATGCTCAGGCAGCTTTCAGTCCAACTCCTTCTGGTATCTATCTTTATATCCGCAGTGATGAAGAGTCGAAGGTGGATGGGGAAAGTTTACGTCTGGCTACGGCTCTGGCAAAAGCGCTGCGTGAAGACGGGTTGACGGTGCGCGACATTGCTGCAGCACCATTATTGCCCCTTGGTCGTGGGGATCTCCCAACCGTTCTGATTGAGATGGGCTACCTGAGTCACGAAGAGGATAGTCTGTTGCTGATGAAAGAAGAGGGGCAGGTTCGTCTCGCGACCGCTCTGTTTAATGGTCTGAAAGCTTTTGGACTGGAAGGTAAAGGGATTTAATTAATGAATGAAAAGAGTGTTCGCGCCGATGGCAGAGGTGCGACCGATCTGCGCCCGGTACAGTTTGAATGTGGTTATACCCGCTATGCGGAAGGGTCTGTTCTGGTCTCTTTTGGTGCGACCCGGGTGCTCTGCAATGCTTCGGTGGAAGAAAAAGTTCCACCTTTTTTACGCGGGCAGGGGAAAGGGTGGGTTACCGCCGAATATTCGATGCTCCCCCGAGCGACGCACACCCGTAATTCGCGCGAGGCGGCTATCGGCAAGATAGGCGGCCGCACCTATGAGATTCAGCGTCTGATCGGCCGTTCCCTGCGGGCAATTGTCGATCTTGACAAACTCGGCGAACGTTCAATTCTGATCGATTGTGATGTTATTCAGGCTGATGGTGGAACGCGCACCGCTTCGATTACCGGCGCTTATGTTGCTCTCTCTCTGGCTGTCAACGGGCTGATCAAACAGGGTTTAATCGCTGAATCACCTCTGCTTGATACGGTTTCGGCGATCAGCGTCGGTATTGTTGATGGTCAAGCGTTGCTCGATGTCGATTATTCAGAAGACTCGCAAGCTGATGTTGATATGAACTATGTTATAACCGGAGACGGTCGCTTCGTGGAGATTCAGGGGACCGCCGAAGAGGTCCCTTTTACTGTTGCCGAAATGGACACCCTCCGCACCCTGGCCCTTGATGGCTGTTCCCGACTAACACTCCTTCAACAAGAGGCTCTGTTGCGGTGATGCGTGATCTGGTGATTGCGACCCGTAATCCGGGTAAACTTCGAGAGATTCGCGAACTGCTAAAAGAGACCTCTTTTAATATTCTTGGGCTCGATGCGTTCCCGGATGCACCTGAAGTGGTTGAAGATGCCGAAACTTTTGCCGGCAATGCCGAAAAGAAAGCTGTGAGCATCGCCACGCATACCGGTTGTCTGACCCTGGCCGATGATTCGGGGTTGACCGTCGATGCTTTGCACGGGGCTCCCGGGGTCTTGTCTGCCCGGTTTTCAGGTGAGGGGGCGACAGATTCCAGCAATAACTGTAAATTGCTCGAACTGCTTTTTGGCGTCGGGACGTCCGACCGTCAAGCGGCCTTTCATTGTGCTATGGTTCTGGCTGAACCAAACGGCGTGAGGTTCCATTTTTCCGGTCTTCTCAAAGGGGTTATCCTGCACGACTTTCAGGGTGATGGCGGCTTTGGTTACGATCCGCTTTTTCTGGTGCGAGAATACGGTTTGACTCTGGCTCAATTGCCGTTGGAGACTAAAAATCGTATCAGTCATCGCGGTCAGGCGTTACGCGCTCTGCTGCACAGATTAGAAAAAATGGGTTGAATCGATATTGAAGCGCCACAAATTTTCAACTGCGGCGTTGCTGCAGTCAGCAGGAGAACAGGACCTTGACGACAACCAGGGCCTTTAGTTGGCCTTGACTTTTAAAGTGGCGGATGCTACAAAGCCTGCGCTTTTAAACGATTTGAATACGAGGAGATTGACACATGGAAAAGACATTCGCAATTATCAAACCTGACGCTTTTGCCGCAGGGAGCGCCGGTAAAATTCTTGCCCGCATTTATGCCGAAGGTTTTAAGGTTGTCGGAATCAAAAAACTCTACATGAGTAAAGTTGAAGCAGAAGGCTTTTATTTCGTCCATAAAGAGCGCCCTTTTTTTGGTGAGTTGACCGAATTTATGAGCAGTGGCCCTTGTCTGGTTATGGCTCTCGAAGCCAAAGGCGCAATCAAGAAGTGGCGTGATCTCATGGGCGCAACGAATCCGGCTGAAGCGGCAGAAGGGACTCTGCGCAAAGAGTTCGGCACCAATATTGGTGAAAATGCAACCCACGGCTCCGATGCTCCTGAAACAGCTGCTTTTGAAATTCCCTACTTTTTCTCCGGGCTGGAACTGATTTAGTCGCCCAATCACCGCTTATGCCGTGACCAAATGGGGACAGGATAACTTCCTGTCCCCATTCTTTATGATGACGTTGCAAAAATCCGTTCTACGGCGATTTTATGATCTCGACCTTACCGTATGACTATCCCCCGGAGAAACATCAGCTCTTTTGCGAATACCTCCTTTTGGACAACATTAAACATGAACAAGGCTTTACTCGTTCAGGCGATCATCGAACAGCTGAATTGTGATTATCTGTCGCTGCTTCATGCAGCGCAAGCAGCTCATCTTGCGGCAACAGATCCTGAGAACAGCCCGGATAATAAATACGAGACTCTGGCTCTTGAATCCTCTTATATCGCCCAGGGGCAGGCGAATCGAGCGGTGGAAATACGTCTGGCCCTCGATCTTTATCGGCAACTGTCGCTACGTCATTTTAATATTAACGATTGTGTCTATATGACGGCTCTGGTCGATATTGCATCGACAAACGGCTGCCGCCGTCGTCTTTTTCTTGGCCCGGCAGCTGGCGGGCTGAAAATCGTTATTGAAAACAGCACAGTGGTTGTGATGACCCCTGATTCGCCGTTAGGGAGAGGTCTGCTCGGCAAGGAGGTCGGTGACACAATCGAGATTATCGTCGATAACGTTTCGACCGAATACGAACTCCTCTCGTTATCCTGATCACAACCCGCCTTTTCTGTTGTAGATTCCCTTGTTTGCTCTCAATTTAAAGTTTAAACTGTTGAGCTGATGAACCCCTTCGTTTATAGTTACGGGTCTTATAAAAATAGCGATTAAGGATATGATGAGCGATCTGAAAATTGACATAAAAAGTCTGACTCCCGAAGCACTTGTTCTTTTTTTGGACGGACTCGGAAAAGAGAAATTTCGCGCCGGGCAGATTCTGCGCTGGGTCTACAAGCGTGGGGTCTGTGATTTTGCCGAAATGACAGATCTGGCTAAGGAGTTCAGGGCAGAATTGCAAAAAAGGGCGTTTGTTTCCGATTGGAATCCGGAACATATTGAAATCAGTCGTGACGGTACAGAAAAATATCTGTTTCGGCTCGATGATGGTGAATCGATCGAGACGGTGCGAATTCCGATGGAGAGTAATCGCTCGACAATCTGCGTTTCGACTCAGGTCGGCTGCGCTATGCAGTGTGAATTCTGTCTGACCGGTCAGTTTGGCCTGACCCGGAATCTGACTGCGGAAGAGATTGTTAATCAAGTCTGTGCGGCGATGAAACGTGGTCCGGTGAATAACGTCGTTTTTATGGGGATGGGTGAACCGTTAAACAATCTGGAGAACGTTATAACCGCATTGAAAATCTTCTATTCAGAGGCGGGTCTCGACTTCAGTCCGCGTAAAGTGACGGTCTCGACCTCCGGTCTGGTGCCGCAGATGCACGAATTCGGCACCCGAATTCGTGCCAATCTTGCCGTTTCATTGAATGCGACGACGGATGAGGTGCGAGATCGTTTGATGCCGATTAATAAACGTTATCCTCTAAAAGAGTTGATGGCCGCCTGTCGCAACTACCCGATGGTTCCCGGACAGAGGATCACTATTGAGTATATTCTGATCAAAGAGGTTAACGATTCCCTTGATGATGCCAGACGAATGGTTAAACTGTTACACGGCGTGCGGGCCAAGGTGAATCTTATCCCTTACAATGAGCATGAAGGGTCGGCGCTCAAATCACCGGATCTCAAGAATGTTGAACTCTTTCAGCGTTATCTTCTTGATCGCGATATTGTCGCCATTCGTCGAACCAGCAAGGGAGAGGATATCTCGGCGGCCTGTGGCCAGTTGAAGGGTAGACTTGAAAAAAAACAGCTTTAATGGTTGTGTCACTATGACAAGAAGGGGTCTAAAACAATGATAATTGGCGTAATTGGTGGGAGTGGTCTGTATGAAATTGAGGGATTAACAGATATTGAAGAGGTGAAGGTTGAGACTCCGTTTGGAGACCCTTCAGATCTTTATGTCACCGGAGTTCTGAACGGCGTCAAACTGGTATTCTTGCCTCGTCACGGTCGTGGCCATACCTTTTTGCCGTCTGAAGTTAATTACCGGGCGAATATTTTCGGCATGAAAAAACTGGGGGTGGAGCGGATTATCTCCGTATCGGCGGTCGGCAGCATGAAGGAAGAGATCGTGCCGGGTCACATTGTTATTCCTGATCAGTTTTTTGACAGAACGCAAGGACAGCGCTCTTCTACTTTTTTCGGTAACGGTCTGGTGGGGCACACACAATTTGCCGATCCGATCTGTGCAGATATGGCGACTCTTGTCTGCGAAGCAGCCGTAGAAGCTGGCGCGACGGTGCACAAAGGGGGGACTTATATCTGTATCGAGGGGCCGAACTTTTCAACCCGGGCTGAATCGAATATCTACCGCAGCTGGGGGGTCGATATCATCGGTATGACCAATATTCCGGAAGCGCGCCTGGCTCGTGAAGCCGAAATCTGTTATACCACAGTGGCGCTGGCGACCGATTATGACTGCTGGTACGCGGAACACGATGATGTGTCGGTCGATGCGGTGATCGCTGTCATCAAACAGAACGTTGCAATGGCCCGCAATATTATTAAAATTGCAGCGGGTAAGGTTGCGAAGACTCGCCCTTGCTCCTGTGGTGAAGCTCTTAAATTTGCGGTGATGACCAGTCCTGATAAAATTTCCGGGGAGATACGCAAAGATCTGGATCTTTTGATTGGTAAATACTTGAATTCAAAAGCTTAATTGTTGATTCAATCGATGTTTTGATATAGGGTTGGTAAATAAGAGAGAGAGTTTATGAGTATTTTAGTTGTCGGCTCGGTTGCATTTGATTCCATCGAGACCCCTTTTGGCAAGGTCGAAGAGGCTTTGGGTGGGTCGGCTACCTATTTTTCCACTTCAGCCAGTTTTTTCACCGACGTTAATCTGGTAGCTGTCGTTGGTGATGATTTTCCGGATGAACATCGGCAGATGCTGGCGCAGCGCAATATTGATCTGGCCGGATTGCAGACCGCACCCGGGGCCACGTTTCGTTGGAAGGGGCGGTACGGTTTCGATTTAAATGAGGCCCAAACTCTCGACACACAGTTAAACGTGTTTGAAAATTTCAGTCCGCAACTTCCTGAACACTTTAAAGATTCCGAGTTTGTGTTTCTGGCGAACATCGATCCCGAACTGCAGCTTGATGTGCTCAAGCAGGTCCGTAACCCAAAATTAATCGCTTGTGATACCATGAATTTCTGGATCGGCGGTAAACGTGAACAACTCTTGAAGACCCTTGCGCATGTCGATATTCTGATTATCAATGAAGGGGAGGTTCGTCAACTTGCGGATGAACCAAATTTACAAAAAGCCGCCCGGATTGTTCTGGCAATGGGGCCGAAGAGTCTGATCGTCAAACGTGGTGAATATGGCGTGATCATGTTTACGGCACACTCTGTTTTTTCTGCTCCGGCGGTGCCGCTGGAAGAGGTGTTTGATCCGACCGGCGCTGGCGACACCTTTGCTGGCGGTTTTTTTGGTTATCTCGCCTCGACCCGGAATCTTTCGAATGCAAGTATGCGCCAGGCGGTTGTCTTCGGTAGCGTCATGGCATCGTTTACTGTTGAGTCTTTCAGTCTGGATCGGCTGAAGAGACTCAATTACGCCGAAATTAAAGATCGTTTTTCAGAGGTCAAGCTATTGACCGATTTTGCGGCTCTGACCGAATGAAGTAGAGAGACCGACGCAACATCTATCATTGCGGGCGCAGAGATAAAGGGGGAGGTATGTTTCAGTTTAACCCAAAACTGAAGCGGTTGGATATTCCGGCCAAAAATGTTTTACGTTTGCAGCACTCACTCGGCGATATACAGATTGCTCTGCCCGGAATCACAGCACAACACGCAAAAGTTTATGTCTGCGCTTTTGATACAGAACATGGTTTGCGCGTTACGGTCGCTTTTCATCTTCGTGATGTCAATAATGTTGTCTTTTATCTGAATGATAATAGAAATATATCACGCAAAGACCTTGGTGCCGTGATGAATGAAGGGCTTCGGTTTGCTGAAACACTCGGTTTTATTCTGGTCGATCTCGATATACACCGGATGGAACCGGCAAAGCGACATACCCTCTGGGAGTCGTTGCCGCTGAAAAATTTGCCGAAGTCTGTTGCGCCTGAAAAATTGAGCACCGAAAAAAACCCTGCAAAGGCACAGGCTCGGACGGAGAATCAGCCTGCTTTAAAATCCGGCGTTGCAGAGAAGGGCGTTGCAGATAAGTCTCAGCAACATCAGACGCCAAGTGTTGAAGAGATTGATCTCGGGTTGCCGCGTGCAACTGCGTTGGCTACGCTGCGACGGAAGAAAAACCCGCCGACTGCCGAGGAACTTGAAGCAAAAAGAAAAAGTCTGCGCGAAAACCTGGGTCGATTCCTTTCATCTATGTAGGAGTATCTGTTTTGAGAATTTTTATTTTAGTGCTGTTCGGGATGCAGTTGTTTTTTGTCAGTTGTTCTCCGGTAGGAAAACCGGATAACTCTGAAGCATACTACATGCTTGGTGTCTCCTATTTACGTTCCGGTGACCCGACTTCGGCTTTGAGAGAATTTTTACAGGCCGAAAAAATTGAACCAGCGAATTCTGAATTACAGGCCGGTCTCGGACAGGTTTATCAGATAAAAAATGCCTACCCTGAAGCCGAGAAACATTATAAATATGCTTTGAAACTTGATCCGAAAAACCCTCAAACACAGAATAATCTCGCAGCACTTTATCTGAAGATGGAACGCTATGATGATGCGATTGAATATTTTCAACTCGCTGCGTCTAATCTCCTGTTCCCGCGGCCTGAAGTCTCCTGGACCGGTATCGGCTATGCCGAATTTAAAAAAGGAAATCATGCTGCCGCACTTAAAGCGTACGATAGAGCGATTGCCAGCAATTGGCGATTTCCAGATGTTTATGTTCGGCGAGGGGATGTCTATTTTGATCTTGGACAAGTGACCGAGGCAATTACCGAGTACAAAAAGGCCCTCGACTTTGCGCCTGATATCGCTTCTGCCCACTACAGTATGGCGCTCGCTATGATGAAGAATCGTGATACAGCCCAGGCGATCAATCATTTTGAATCGGTTGTTGAACTTGCCCCCGACAGTCAGTTGAGCCAGCAGTCCAAGACGTTTCTCAAAGTGCTTAAATGAACAGGAGGGGTTGCGACTTCCGGGGTGAGGCGTGCGCTGCGCTTATGCGCCAGACCAATTTTATGCAACCCGATCTGGCGGTTGTTCTCGGTTCCGGTCTCGGACCGGCAGTTGACTGTTGTGTTCCGTCTGCCAGGGTCTCTTATGCGGATATCCCCGGACTTTTACAACCATCTGTCGAAGGGCATATCGGTGAGCTGATTATAGGTGAGGTCGCGGGGTGGAACATCTGGTTTTTCTCCGGGCGCTACCATCTTTACGAAGGGTATACCGCTGCTCAAGTTGTCGCCCCGGTAGAGTTGGCGGCGGCGGCCGGAGCCTCCCGGTTGCTATTGACCAATGCCGCCGGTTTGATTAATTCCGACTTCCCTGTTCATTCGTTCATGTGCATTGCCGATCAGATAAACCTGACCGGTGATAACCCTCTCAAAGGGGTGCGTGACAGACCCTTCATCGATCTCTCCAGGATCTATAATCTGAATCTTTATTCCGGTCTGATTGAACAGATGCAAAAACGTGGTGTGACTCTGAATCAGGGGGTTCTCGCATCGGTTCCGGGTCCGTCATACGAGACTCCGGCCGAGGTACGTGCGCTTAAGATTCTTGGCGCCGATGCTGTTTCCATGTCAACGGTTCCTGAAGCGATTATGGCTCGCTACCTCGGTATGGACGTTGCCGGGCTCTCTTTTCTCTCGAATCTCGCTGCCGGATGTAGTGACTTTCAGCTCGCACATGAGGATGTTCTGTCATCCGGACGCCTCGGGGCTGAACAGCTGATTGAGCTTTTCCCCCTCCTGGTGCAGCGGTGGCAGACGGTCTGATTTTTCAGGGTAAAAATTGTGCGAGACAGCTAGCTGATCAGACCTTCTCCCGCTTGACAGAGCTGATCCCCATGCTAATATTTCCGCCATGCAGAGCAAAGTAAATCTCTATAATACTTTCAAAAATATTCTTGTCGTTGATGATGAAGAGAATGCCCGGACGGGGATGTCGAGGCTTCTGGCCGCTGAAGGATTTGATGTTCAATCCGCCGGAGATGGCTATGAAGCACTCGAGTATTTGCGCTCCGGTTCATTCAGACTGATAATCTCCGATCTCAACATGCCTAATCTTGACGGCATCGATTTTCTGCAGATTGCCCGGCGGGAATTTCCAGAGATAAATATTATTATACTAACAGCCTCCGGTGGAACCGATTCCTATCTTCAGGCTATGAATCTGGGGGTGGCGGAGTATTTGTGTAAACCGATAAAGTTTGATGCTCTTAAGTCAGTCATGTATTCTATTGCATATCGCAAGGCACAAAAATCAGACTAACTTTTTATAAATTGAAAAGGAGGGCACCCAAAAATGAAAGATTTTAAATCAATTCTGTTTGCTACCGATTTTTCCGAGAGTTCGGATCACGCCTTTGAATATGCGTTCACTGTCGCAAAAAAATTTAATGCCAGGCTGATTGTGCTGCATATCATCAATGAACTTGTCGATCTGCGCGGTTTTTATGTTCCGCACATCTCTATTGACAAGCTTGAGGAAGAGATGGCTGAAAGCGCCGGCAACATGATGGATAAATTTATTAAAACGCATACAAAAGGGTACGACCGCGTCGAATCGCTTGTTGTTCCGGGAATACCGTATGATGAAATCCTCAAAAAGGCAGAGGAAGAGTCTGTCGATATGATTGTCCTCGGAACCCACGGCAGAACCGGTCTTGACCATGTCCTGTTCGGAAGTACAGCCGAAAAAGTCGTACGTAAATCAAATGTTCCGGTCATGACGATTCGGATCAAGTAGTTTTTTGTCGGGTGCGTCTCTGAATTGAAACGTTGTCTGATCTCTGTTTCTCCTTGTCAACCGCCAAGATTGAAATGTATGCTGTCGCTTCGATGGCATACATTTTTTTTAAGATTGTTAAAAGCGCAATTTCAAACCCGATAGTCTCGGTTTGTATTTTGAGGAATCGTATATGGAAGAGACAATTCTGATTGTTGATGATGAAAAGGTTATTCGCGACCTTACGGCGATGATTTTAACGGCGCGTGGCTATCTGGTAACCACAGCCTCTTCTGGTGCTGCCGCTTTAGAATTGGTCGAAGAATCCCCCCCGGCACTGATTTTGCTCGATTATATGATGCCGGGTATGGATGGTATGCAGACTTTGAGTGAATTACGCCGGATCTCTCCCAATTCCTATGTTGTGATGTTTACGGGGAAGGGGAGTGAAGATTTAGCTGTCAATGTCATGAAGTCCGGTGCCTATGACTACATACGCAAACCTTTCAATAATCAGGATCTGATTGAACGGATTGACAATGTCCTTCGGTTGCGTCGTATTGAATTACGTAATCAGGATCTGCTTGCCGAAAGAGAGTGTCTGCTTGCAGAGATTGCCGAATGGAACCGGGAACTCGAAAAACGGGTTGATGCGAAAACGAAAGCTCTTGAAGAAGCTCAGGTTGAAATCATTCAGGCCGAGAAACTCGGAGCGCTGGGGCACTTGTCAGCAGGTCTGACTCATGAGATCCGTAATCCGCTGAATTCCATCAATCTGTTCGCGCAAATTCTCGATCAATCGAGGCTCCCGGGTGATGTTGCCGGTTATCCGGAAAAAATTATTGAGGAGGTCGAGCGGATCGATCAACTCCTTTTACGCCTTCTCAAGGTGAGTGAGCAGTCGGTCGTCGGGCTTGCCAATGTATCGATTGCTCAAGTCATTCAGGATACTCTTTCAATGTTCTCTGAGCAAATACAGGCGCAGGGCGTTACTCTGATTACAGAGATCTGCTCAGATGCAGCGTCGATTCAAACCGATGAAGACGAGATAAGTCAGATTTTTACAAATCTGTTTTCCAACGCTTTACAGGCGATGCCGACCGGAGGGGAACTTCTGGTCGGCCTGAATCAGGAGCCAGCTCATCTTGAATTATACGTCGCAGATACCGGAAAAGGGATTCCGTCTGAAAACCTGAACCGTATTTTTGACCCTTTTTTTACGACGCGCAAGCAGGGGACAGGCTTTGGGCTGTCGACTGTATTGAGAATTGTAAAAAGTCACAAGGGACGAATAACCGCCGTCAACCGGCCTGAAGGTGGTGCAGAATTCAGAGTGATTCTCCCACTCTTTTAGTTCGCTATCACGATGTGTATTTATGGATAATTTTTTGAAAACGGTACGGCTCAAGTGACCCTTCTTTTACGTGAAATCCCTCTGTTTTTGAATGAGGAAGAAACCCTTTTAGCGGGTAAGGTTGCTGATTATACCAAGCTGTCTCTGGCGGAAATTACAGATTTGAAAATTGTTCGACGTGGTATTGATGCCCGTAAAAAACCGGATGTCCGTCGTATCTATACCGTCTCTTTTTCAGCGCCTGATGAACAGAATCTCCTCGAAAAATTTACAGCCGATAACCGTATAGCCGAGGCGCCACGGGCGGCGGAAATAACTCTGCACAAAGTCCCCAGGCCGCATAAAACGTTGGTTGTCGGTATGGGGCCTGCCGGTCTTTTTGCTGCTCTGCATCTGGCCAGACATGGTGTTGCTGTCACTCTGGTTGAGCGTGGAAAGCCGGTTGAAGAGCGCACTGCTGATGTACAGAGGTTCTGGAGCAAAAGTGTACTAGACCCCCAGAGTAACGTACAATTTGGTGAGGGGGGAGCAGGGACTTTTTCTGATGGCAAGTTGACAACGCGGGTTAATTCTGTCTGGCACCAGCTGGTTCTTCAGACTCTGGTCGCCTGCGGTGCTCCCGATAAAATTTTGAGCGAGGCGAAGCCGCATCTCGGTACCGATATTTTGCATTCGGTTTTGCTCAATTTCAGGCAAATTCTGAGCGCCGCCGGAGTACAGATCCGGTTTAATACGCAACTTGACGGGTTACAGGTTCAAAAAGGACGTGTGATCGCCGGAATCTTCGGCGAGGATGAGTGCCGTTGTGACACTCTCGTCCTGGCGCCTGGCCACAGCGCCCGCGATACTTATGCGATGCTTGCACAATCTGCCGTTCAGATGGAGGTGAAGCCATTCGCTGTCGGCCTGCGTGTTGAGCACCCGCGTCAGCTGATCAATCAGATCCAGTACGGCCATGCTGATCACGTTTTACTGCCGACCGCTGATTATAGCCTGAGCTATAATGATCGTGAGACCGGTCGTGGGTTCTATTCTTTTTGTATGTGTCCCGGCGGAAGTGTCATCACCGCCTGCTCGGAAACGGAAGGGATGGTTGTCAACGGCATGAGTGCGAGTACCCGGATGGAGCCGTACTCTAATAGTGCACTGGTGGTCTCGATCAGACCTGAGGATTTTGCCGCTGGCGATATTTTGGCGGGGGTCAGATTTCAGCGCGAATGGGAACATGCTGCATTTGTTGCCGGTGGTGGCGAGTACAAGGCCCCGGCCCAGAATCTGCTCGCATTCATGGGGAGAGGGGCGGGACCTTTGTTCTCAACCTGCCGTCCGGGGGTGATGGAAGCCGATCTGAAGTCTGTCCTCCCCAAAGAGATATCCGAAGTTATGCTGCGTGGCCTGCCGTATTTTGAGCGGAAGATGAAAGGTTTTTTAACGCGCGAGGCGACTCTGATCGGAATCGAATCGCGCACGTCTGCACCGTTACGAATCGTGCGCGATCGGGAGACTGGAGAGTCTCTCTCGCATCGTGGGCTCTATCCCGTCGGCGAAGGGGCCGGTTATGCCGGTGGAATTATGAGTGCGGCAATTGACGGGATAAATGCCGCCGAACAGATTGTCAATCGCGTGAGTTGTGGAGAGTTGAATTGAAAAAAGTGTATGTTGACCAGATCAAAGATCGTGATGAAGTTGAAGGAGTTTTTCTTTTGCGCAGCCTTAACCTGGCTGTGGCCAAAAACGGAAAACCGTATCTGGTTCTCAAGTTGATCGATCGGACCGGAGAGATTGAAGGGCGAGTCTGGGATAATGCTGATTTTCTAGCTAAAAGCTGCGCTAAAGATGATTTTATATTTTTACGCGGACGGGCCAGCCTCTATATGGAGAAGATGCAGCTTGTGGTAAAAGAGATGGTTCTCCAGGATGAAGCGACTGTCGACCTTGCCGATTTTCTCCCGGTCTCACAGTTCGAACGGGTTGAACTCGAAGCGCGTCTGCGGCTTAAAATCAGCCGGATTACCACCTTGCACTTGCGGGCGCTGCTGGAATCTTTTCTTGAACGGCCCGGATTTCTTGAAGATTATTGCACGGCACCGGCGGCCAAATCGATGCACCACGTCTCTCTTGGAGGGTTGTTGGAACATTCTTTGGCGGTTGCGGATCTGGTTGAACATATCTCTCAGCAGTATGGTGATCTGAACCGCGATCTGTTGATTGCAGGTGCCTTGTTACACGATGTTGGCAAAATTCGTGAGCTGCAGTATCGGCGAAGCTTTGAATACACCGATGTCGGCAAGCTTCTCGGTCACATCATGCTCGGCGTACAGATGGTCGATGAGCAGATTGCGAAAATCGATGCTTTTCCGGAGACTGATGCTGTTCATCTGAAACATCTCTTGTTGTCGCATCACGGGCAGTATGAATTCGGTTCACCGAAACGACCCAAAACCGTTGAGGCGGTGATTCTCAGCTACGCCGATGATCTCGATTCGAAAATTAACGGAATCAGGACTCATCTGGCTAAAGAGCTGCACAGCTCGTCGGCATGGACGCAGCACCATCGGATTTATGACCAATATTATTACAAGGGGGCGCCGGAGACAGTTTGTGAATCCGAAGCGTCCGTTTCTGCGCCGCTCACATCGATACAGAGGTCAGCACCGTCGGAGAGTAAACAGTCCCTCGGGGTGACCCTTGCGGATCGTTTGAAAGCGGCAGCGATCGACCTCCCAGTCATCAAGAAGACCGGAGGAAAAACAGATGAAAATTGAAGCAATCGTTGTTGGGCCGTTGCAGGTTAACTGTTACCTGTTAATTTGTGAAAAGACGGGGAAAGCGGCCGTGATCGACCCGGGCGCAGATGCTCCGTTGATTATGCAGGCGGTGGCTGCTGCAGGGTGCGATGTTGTTTTGATTATTAACACGCATGGACATTTTGATCATATCGGCGCGAATAAGCGGATTAAAGAGGCGACAGGAGCCGAGCTGGTGATTCACGCTGCTGATCTGCCGATGCTTGGTCAAGCCGCTATGCATGCGTCGGTTTACGGCTTGAGCGTCGAGAATTCACCGCCGCCGGATCGACTCATCACTGCAGGCGAACCGTTGCGGGTCGGAAATCTTGATCTTGATATTTTGCATGTTCCCGGGCATTCTCCCGGAAGTGTCTGCCTGCACGTTGGGCAGCATCTGATTGTCGGAGATGTGCTGTTTGCAGAGTCGATCGGTCGTACCGACCTGCCGGGTGGTGACCATCCGTTGCTGCTTCGGGGGATCCGTGAAAAACTTTTCATTTTACCGGATGAAACAATTGTTCATCCGGGGCACGGACCGGACACTTCGATCGGTCATGAAAAAACATCAAATCCTTTTGTTCATCTCTAAACATAAAGAGGGAAACCTATGTTAAAGGGTAAAACGATTGTGCTCGGTGTCTGTGGCGGTATTGCAGCATACAAAGCGGTTGAACTGCTGCGGCTCTACAAGAAGGCAGGAGCCGACCTGCACGTTATCATGACAGCGGCAGCGCAGAAGTTTGTTACCCCCTTGACCTTTCAGACTCTCTCCGGCAACCCGGTTCACACGGAACTGTTTGATCTTTTTCAGGAGCATGAGATCGGACATATCTCTTTGGCCGATCGGGCCGATCTTCTGGTTGTGGCACCGGCGACGGCCAACCTGATCGGTAAAGTTGCCAACGGCATTGCCGACGACCTGCTCTCAACAACCATCATGGCGACCAGAGCTCCGGTTATTTTTGCTCCGGCGATGAATACCAATATGCTGGAGAATCCGATCTATTGCAGTAATCAGGCCCGGCTTGAGACGTTCGGTTATCGGTTTATTGAACCGTCAACAGGTGATCTGGCTTGTGGTTGGCAGGGGAAGGGGAAACTTCCAGACCCCGAACAGCTCTTTTCCGACACTCTGACTTCCTTATACCCGGCCGACCTGAACAACGAGTCTTTTTTGATTACCGCCGGACCGACGCGAGAGGAGATTGATCCGGTTCGCTATCTCTCAAACTACTCATCAGGGAAAATGGGGTATGCTATTGCACGTGCGGCAGCTGAGCGGGGAGCCAAGGTGGTGCTGATCTCCGGTCCGACCGCACTCGATCCGCCCCGGGGTGTTGAGACTCTTTATGTCGTCTCGGCACAACAGATGAACGGTGCCGTTCTGGAACGCGCTCATGAAGCGACCGTGGTGATCAAGGCCGCTGCCGTCGCTGATTATCGTCCCTCGATCCGGGCTGATGGGAAGGTCAAAAAAGAAGGGCAGGAGACATGGTCGCTTGAGTTGGAGAAAAATCCCGACATTCTCGCCACTCTTGGGCAGATGGGGTTGAAGGCTTTATTGGTCGGTTTTGCAGCGGAAACAGATGATCTGATCGGCAATGCCCGCAAAAAACTGGAAAAAAAGAATGTTGATCTGATTGTGGCGAACGATGTGTCCCGCGTCGATGCCGGTTTTGAGGCCGATACCAATGCTGTCCGTCTGCTGTTTCGCGATGGTTCCGAAGAGGAGCTCCCTCTGCTGCCGAAATCTGCCGTCGCCAATATCTTGCTTGATCGGATCAAAACCCTGTGTGATGCTTAATTCTCGTCTGACAGCAGTTCAAGAATCTGTTTCTGCCGGAGGATCCCCTGACGAAATTTTGGACGGAGTTCATCGAGGTAGTTTTCAATCTCGGCCTCTGTCAGTTTTCCGGACTGCCAGAGTGTTTTGAGATTCTTGCGCAGGATGCGTGCGGCGTTGAGGGAGCGCGCGCCGGTCGGGTCGGCTTGCAGATAGGGTGACTCAGGGTCACTGAGGACACTGAAGACGGCCTCGCCAGCCAACGAAAGATACTCGTTGAGATTCTCTTCCGGCAGGGTCCATTTGGAATTGGTCGATAACGACCGGATCATCTTCTGCCACTGTTGAAGTCGGTTAAGAAGGAGCAAGGAGTTGAAAAGACGCTTGTTTGTCCCGAAAGAGAAGAGTGTGTTGGAGAGAACCTGACGCATCATCGTATCGTTAACGGTGAAGTTTTTCTGCGCAATCTCTCTGGCTAAAAGCCAGATCTTTTCTTCGACACAAGCTTCGACCCGCACCTCCCAATAGGTATGTTTCAGCATGACAGTATTAAAAGTCCGGATCATTTTGAACGGCACAAAATAGGAGTGTGCGACCGTATCGGCAGCAAGATGAGCCAGATAGCCATAGGCGCAGGCCCGTTGTCGGTCACTGTCGGCAGCATCAAGGATTTTTTTCCCCATGCGCCACGAGTGGCAATTTCGTAAGTGGTGGGTGTATTTCTTCCCGAGGGTAATGTCGGCGCTGATGCAACCATAGAGAAAGTCGTGTGGGTTATTCAGTAGAATCGTTTGCAGACCGATCGGAAGCAACGCCGCCTGTTCGAGAATCTTCGAGCCGAGCTGCAGGTGGACACCGATCCCCCAGGCAAAAGCTTCTGCTGGCAGCAAGAGCAGTAAAATCGATATTGTCAGAATATTAAAAGCCATTGGTGGCCGCATTTCGTTGTCTGTTTTTTGTAAGGATAATAGACCTTGACGGGACTGTAAAGCACTATGCCGAATGAATTGAAAACCGAACTGCAAACGGCTGTTGGCGAGGCACGCGGTATTCTTGAAGATCTGCAACGGCTCGGCCTCGGTGAAATCTATCCTGATCCCGATTCGATCCTTGATTCAATCTCTGATCTGATTGCGCCCGGGGAGCTTGGATCTGAAAATTTAATGAAAATAGAGGCCGAAGTCGTCAATTGTCAACGCTGTTCATTAGCTGGAGGAAGCACAAAAGTACTCTTTGGCGTTGGGCACCCTGATGCGCAGCTTGTTTTTGTTGATGGGAGTCCCGGGCCTGAAGAAGTCCTAAGCGGTGAACCGTTTGCAGGTGCAGCCGGAGAGTTACTTGATCGTATTTTGAACGCCATGGGATTAGCGCGCAGTGATGTCTATCTTTTATATGTTGTTAAGTGTCTATCGGGGAATGAACAGCGTCCCGGCACTGACGAAATTGCAGCTTGTGCGCCGTTTTTGATTCGACAAATAGAGTCAATTCGTCCCGAAATTATCGTGACGCTCGGAACCTTTGCATCGCAGATACTGTTGCAGTCTGATCAGCCGATTGCACAAATGCGCGGTCATTGGCAACAGTACCGAAATATCTCTTTAATGCCGACCTTGCATCCGTCCGACCTGTTAATCAACCCGCTCGGTAAACGCGAAGTCTGGGATGATATGAAGCAGGTGATAAAACGGCTCAGAGAGGGTCAGGAAGGTGGCTGTTAGTTTTTACTGTCAAACAGAGGCTGCATCAGCTACTATTTCGCTTTAAATAATCAAGTAACGATCAGAATTGAAATATTTGAACAATGCAGGGGGTGGCATGACTCAGGGAATCAAAATTCTTATCGTTGAGAGCTCCAGCTTCTTTCGAAGTATAGAACGTCAATTTCTCTCTAAAACCCCGGCCAAAATTCTCGAAGCCGGATCAGCAGAAGAAGCGTTGATAATCTGGCAGAAAGAGACGCCGGAGTTAACCTATGTCGCTTTTGATTTGCCCGGTCTCTCTGCAATCGATTTTTGTCGCCAACTCAAGGCGTTAGCCGGTACGAAGCAGGCTTCAGTCATTCTGATCTGCGACAAGAATGATGCAGCACAGATGACGGCCTGTCAAAATGCAGCCTGTGACGGAATACTGACCAAACCGATCGATCGACATAAGTTTCTTGAGATCGGTCGGCAGTTTCTGCCGACTATCCGTGAACCGCGGCGATCATGCCTCTTTCCGATCACTTTGCAATATGACCGTGTCGGGGCAGATGGTGCAAAAATCCAGGGGAAGTGCCTCGATATCAGCAGTGGCGGGGTGTTTATTGAGACGGGCGAACTGCTCGATCTAAATAGTTTTATTATGATCGAATTTGTCCTCCCTTACAAAGATCATGTTAAAATCAGCTGCAAAGGGATGGTCTCCTGGCATAATACCCGCCCGAACCCGACCAAGCCAAATTATCCGATCGGTATCGGCGTAAAGTTTGTTGATCTTACCGATGCAGTGCAACAGTCAATCAGGCTCTTCTCGACCCGATTTATTTGAGTCCCAACCGTTTCATCTTTTCGACCAGTGTGGTCCGATTCAGGTGGAGAAGGGCAGCTGCTTTTGCTTTGGTTCCGGCAGTGAGGCGTAGAGCCTCCTCAATCAACTCCCTTTCGATACGGATCATCACTTGCGGCAGATTGAGTCCTGCCGTGGTGACTTTCGGGTGAGGCAAGCTAGGGGTCGCTTCCTTGTGCAGGGCGCTCATTGCGGTGGGGAGATCGTTTACGTCGATATTGGTCCCATCGGTCAAGGCGACTGTTCGCTCGATCACGTTTTCCATCTCCCGAACATTCCCAGGCCAGCCGTACTGCTCCATCGCACTTAAAGCTTTTCTGGTGATAGTCATCTCCCCTCTCTCCATTTCGATACTGCATTTTTTCAGAAAGTGTCTGGCCAAAAGGGCGATATCTTCATGCCGCTCTCTTAATGATGGGAGTTCGATCGGGATGACATTCAGTCTGTAAAACAGATCTTCGCGGAAATTTCCATTTTTAACTTCTTTTTCCAGATTTGAATTTGTCGCCGAGATGACGCGTACGTCGAGTTTGATTGTTTGACCGGCACCGACACGCTCAAATTCGTGCTCCTGTAGAACGCGAAGCAGTTTTGACTGGAGCAACATCGGCATCGTTGCAATTTCATCGAGGAAGATCGTCCCTTTGTTTGCCAATTCAAACCTACCTGGTTTGTCGGCAATCGCACCGGTAAAAGCCCCTTTCACGTGTCCGAACAGCTCGCTCTCCAGCAGGTCTGCCGGGATCGCTCCACAGTTGATGGCAATAAAGGGGTGGTTTTTGCGTTGGCTGTTGAAATGGACCGCCTTGGCGACCAGCTCTTTACCGGTGCCGGATTCCCCCAAAATAAGAATCGTCGAATCCGTATGCGTGACCTTCTCCATCAGCCGAAAGACACGCTGCATTGCCAGACTGGTTCCGATAATTTTGTCAAAATTGTATTTACCGTGCAGCTGTTGTCTAAGGTAACGATTCTCAACGATCAATTGCTGATTTGCCAACGCTTTTTCGATGACAATCTGCAGCTCCTTGATATTAAGTGGCTTTGTGATGTAGTCAAAAGCCCCTTCCTTCATCGCCGTGACGGCTGATTCAGCTGACCCCATTCCCGTGATCAGGATAACGCTGGTGTCCGTTGCGTTCTCTTTGACCCACTTGAGGATATCGATGCCGCTGGCTCCGGGGAGATTAAGATCGGTGATAATAATTGCAAAGGAATCTTCTTTCAGGACTGTCAGCGCCATTTCGGCAGATTCAGCCGCCTGAACATGATGGCCGGAAGAGGTGAGGAGGGCGGTCAGAACATTACGGCTGTTGTGGTCATCATCAATCAGCAGTATATTGCTTTTTGCATTCATCAGAGCACCTCATTTGTTTAACCGGTGTGTCATGGTTTTGACGGTTCATGCTGCCATGAAATACAAAAAATGACAAGTTTTCACTACAGACACGAATCCTAAACAAAAGCGATAAATAATTGTTTTTTGCCATAAATTTCTTGTTGGTGCGCTATGGCGCAAACAATGTGATTTGCAGTAAAAAATTTGCATAAATATCATAGAGTTATAAAATAGAACAAGATTGCATCTTGACAGGGAATGTTCGGGACTGCTTATATACCAAAGACTATTGTGTCTAAGTTGTTAAATTTATTGAAAAAATTAATTGTAACTAAAAAAATTTATTATCAATAATGGTTACGGTTAAAGAGTTTATCTTTAGTGTAAATTTTAACTAAGATTTAAATTTATAACTGTATTCTACAAATCTGGAGGTTTATTTAATGTCGGTCAAAAAATTTAAAAAAATAATGGCGGCCAATCGTGGTGAGATTGCGATTCGTATTTTTCGCGCCTGTACGGAACTCGGTATCAATACTGTTGCAATCTATTCTGAACAGGATCGACTCTCCTTGCATCGCTACAAGGCCGATGAGGCTTATCTGATCGGCAAAGGGAAGGGGCCGATCGATGTCTATTTAAGTATCGATGAAATCATCGATCTGGCGAGGAAAAAAGATGTCGATGCGATTCATCCCGGCTACGGTTTTTTGTCCGAGAACGCCGAATTTGCAGAAGCGTGCGAACGGGCTGGCATCGCCTTTATCGGACCGACCCCCGATATTCAACGTCGACTCGGCGACAAAGTTTCGGGCCGAATGGTTGCGGTTGAGGCCGGTGTGCCGATTGTCCCCGGAACCGAGCATCCGATTACAACAGATGAAGAAGCTCTTATTTTCGCCAAAGATTCAGGTTATCCGATTATTGTCAAGGCAACGGCCGGTGGCGGCGGACGGGGTATGCGGGTTGCCCAGAATCAGAAGGAACTCCTCGAAGGGTTGCGTTCCGCTGCTTCAGAAGCTAAGGCAGCCTTTGGTAATGCATCTATTTTTCTTGAAAAGTACATTGAAAATCCGAAGCATGTCGAAGTGCAGATTCTCGGTGATAAGCACGGTAATCTTGTGCATTTTTATGAGCGGGACTGTTCGATTCAACGCCGTCACCAGAAAGTGATTGAAATTGCTCCATCACTCTATCTCACCGGGAAGAAGCGTGAAGAGATCTGTAACTACGCACTGAAAATCGCTAAGGCGGTTAATTACGTCAATGCCGGTACGATAGAATTCTTGATGGATAAAGATGAAAATTTTTATTTTATCGAAGTCAATCCGCGGATACAGGTGGAACATACAGTCACTGAACTGGTAACGATGCGTAACCTGGTGCAAGCGCAAATCCGGGTCGCAGAAGGGTACAAACTCTCTGATCCCGAAATTAATATCAAGAGTCAAAAAGATATCGAGTTGCGTGGCTATGCAATCCAGTCCCGTATCACTACCGAGGATCCCGCCAATAACTTTGCTCCTGATTTTGGAACCATCAAAGCCTTCAGAACTGCGGCCGGTTTCGGGGTGCGTCTCGATGCGGCAGCCGGTTATGCCGGGGCGGTGATTACACCGCATTACGACTCCCTGCTGGTTAAAATATCGGCGTGGGGTTTGACCTTTGGCGATGCGTCGCGCACCATGCATCGTGCTCTGCAGGAGTTCAGAATCCGTGGAGTCAAGACCAATATCGGTTTCCTGGAGAAAGTGATTACACATCCGGTCTTCCTTGCAGGGACCTGCAATACCAGCTTTCTCGATAAACACCCGGAGGTTTTCAACCTGCCGGTCAAAAAAGACCGAGCGAATAAAATCCTCTCATTTGTTGCACATACAACAGTCAATGGATATCCTGGTATCGCTCCGGCCAAAAAATTGAATTTCAAAAATCTGCGTGATGCAGATCTGCCGGATATTCCTTATGGTCAGGCGTATCCGCGCGGGACTCGCGATATTCTGCGAGAAAAAGGGGCCGAAGGTCTGGCCGAGTGGGCACGCAAGGAGAGACGGCTGCTGGTGACCGATACGACCATGCGGGATGCACATCAGTCGCTGATGGCAACGCGTTTCAGAACCTTTGATCTCGATCGGATTGCCGAGGCGACGGCTCACCTCGGTGGCGGTCTCTTCTCTCTTGAGATGTGGGGGGGGGCAACATACGACGTTTCGATGCGTTTTCTTAATGAAGATCCGTGGGAGCGTCTCGATCGCCTGCGGGCAAAGATACCGAATATCCTGTTTCAGATGCTGTTGCGGGGGTCCAACGCCGTCGGTTATACGAATTACCCTGATAACGTGGTACAGGAGTTTGTCGCCAAATCGGCGCAGAGCGGCATCGATGTTTTCCGGGTATTCGATTCTCTGAACTGGACCAAGGGGATGCAGGTCGCTATGGACGCCGTCCGTAAATCGGGGACGATCTGTGAGGCGGCGATGTGCTACACCGGCGATATCCTTGATCTGAAACGTGATAAATATCCGCTTGAATATTATGTCAATCTCGCCAAAGAGCTGGAGAAGATGGGGGCGCACATCCTGGCTATCAAGGATATGGCCGGTCTGCTCAAGCCGTTTGCAGCTGAAAAACTGGTTAAAACCCTCAAGGATGAAATCGGCATCCCGATCCATCTGCACACGCACGATACATCGAGCAATGGTGGCGCGACGCTGATGATGGCAGCCCGGGCTGGCTGTGATATCGTCGATGCAGCGCTCTCTTCGGTCTCCGGACTGACTGCTCAGCCAAATATGAATGCTCTGCTGGCGACATTGGAGGGGTCGATCTGGGATCCGCAACTCGATCAGGCGGGTCTGCAGAAGCTGGCCAACTACTGGGAGACTGTCCGTACTTACTATGCGCCGTTCGAATCAGAACTGCGCAGCGGTACCGCTCAGGTTTACCATCATGAGATCCCAGGTGGTCAGTACTCCAACTATAAACCGCAGGTTGAGGGTCTCGGTCTCGGCCATCGTTGGGAAGAGTGCAAGGAGATGTACCGCAAGGTTAATGATATGTTCGGCGATCTGGTCAAAGTGACGCCATCTTCAAAAATCGTCGGAGATATGGCGATGTTTATGGTGCAGAATAACCTCGAACCTGAAGATGTTCTGGAGCGTGGGGAAGATCTCGCTTTCCCGCAAGGAGTCATCGATTTTTTTAAAGGGATGATTGGACAGCCTTATGGTGGCTTTCCGAAACAGCTACAAAAGATTATCCTCAAAGGCGAGCAGCCGCTCACCTGCCGCCCTGGTGAACTTTTGGAACCGATCGATTTTACAGTGAAAAAAGCAGAACTGGAGAAAAAACTCGGACACACTGTCTCAGACCGTGATGTGCTGTCGGCCGTTCTTTATCCGGGAGTTTTTGAAGCATTTGATCGGCATCGTCAGGATTTCAGTGATACATCCTTTATGCCGACTCCGGTATTTTTCTATGGACTCGATGTTGGTGATGAAGTCACTGTTGATATCGAACCGGGTAAATCGCTTATTATCAAACTGAATGCAATCGGTCGAGTGCATGAGGATGGGACCCGCAACATCTACTTTGAACTCAATGGCGAGCCGCGTCAGGTTCTGATCAAGGATCTCTCCGTCGAGACGGAAGATATCAGCCACCCGAAAGCTGATCTGGACGACAGCAGGCAGATCGGTGCGCCGATGCCGGGTAAAATCTTCAAATTACTGGTTGCAATGGGTGATGAGGTCAAAGAGGGGGACACTCTGGTATCGACTGAAGCGATGAAGATGGAGACCGCTGTCAAGACGAAACGGGGTGGAGTCGTTAAAGAGATTCTGTTTGCAGAAGGGGCGTCTATTCAACAGGGGGATCTGTTGATTGTTCTCGAATGATAAATTCATCATTCAGTAATGAGAGACGGGGCCTGATTTTATCCCCTTTTTAGTTATTTAAATAGTTGATTTGTCCCGATTTTAAGGTGAATATGTACCTGTTCTTGAATCGTGTCGACACTGTTGACCTCGATCGAATCGTTACATTCACTTTACTGACCTGCAAGGAGAAGCTTATGGCATCGATTAAAGGGACCCGCACCGAAAAGAACCTTCTAGCCGCTTTTGCTGGTGAATCTCAGGCTCGCAATCGTTACACCTATTTTGCCTCTGTGGCGCGCAAAGAGGGGTATATGCAGATTGAGGCGTTGTTTATTGAGACGGCTGAGAACGAGCGTGAACATGCGAAACGTTTTTTTAAATTTCTCGAAGGGGGGATGACTGAAATTACGGCAACCTTTCCTGCCGGTGTTATCGGCAACACGGCTGAAAATTTAAAAGCGGCAGCCGATGGCGAGAAAGAAGAATGGACGGCTCTTTATCCGGGGGCAGCAAAGATTGCTGAGGAAGAGGGTTTCCCACTGATTGCTCAGGCATTCAGGGCGATCGCCAAAGTTGAGGCGAAGCATGAGGCGCGCTATCGTAAACTGCTGACCAATGTCGAAACGGGTCAGGTCTTTAAAAAGGAGACTGTCGTGGCCTGGAAATGTCGGAACTGTGGTTATATCCACGAGGGGAGCTCTGCTCCTGACAGCTGTCCGGCCTGTATCCACCCGAAGGAGCATTTCGAGCTGCATGTAGAACCTTATTAAAGAAAATTTTGATCTGACGAACAAGGGCTGCCCGTATGTGGGCGGCCCTTTTTTTTGCTCATCAGCACGGGCAAGCTGCCTAAGGAAAATGCACCACTGTATAAATTTTGATCAGATAAATCATATCTTCGTTAAGAAACCGCTAAAACTGCGGGTCAGAAGATGGCACGACAATTGATATAGATTGTGAGCTAGAGGAATAAGTTTCCGCAATTCTGACGATGAAGTCGAAAACAATGGTCGGAGCGTTCTCTGCAACCATTGTTCACTAACGAGGAGGTTAGTTCATGGAACCATCTGTTCAATCGCTGGTGCGGTCCGGTGATGTTTTGTTCCTGTTGCTCGGTGCGGTCATGGTTTTTGCCATGCATGCCGGTTTTGCATTTCTTGAGGTTGGTACGGTCCGAAAAAAGAATCAGACCAATGCATTCATTAAAATTATCACCGACTGGTCGGTCTCCACAGTATTTTACTTTCTTATCGGCTATCCAATCGCTTACGGTATTCATTTTTTTATGCCGGCCGAACAACTTCTCGGGGGGACGCAGGGGTTCGAACTGGTTCGATTCTTCTTCCTGCTCTGCTTTGCAGCCTGTATCCCGGCTATTATTTCCGGTGGCATCGCCGAACGGACCCGATTCTGGCCGCAGGTTGTCGCGGGCGCAATTTTTGTTGGTCTAACCTATCCACTCTTTGAGTCATTTATCTGGGGGCGTAACAGTTCCGGGTTGCAACAATTCTTTGAGTCAAATTTTGGTGCACCATTTCATGATTTCGCCGGGAGTGTCGTTGTCCATTCTATGGGTGGCTGGCTCGCACTGACGGCTGTACTGTTCCTCGGTCCGAGGATGGGAAGATGGGTCCGTGGCAAGAGCCATCCGCTTCCGATCAGCAATATCCCGTTCTTGGCTCTCGGTAGCTGGATTCTGGCGGTCGGTTGGTTCGGTTTTAACGTCATGAGTGCCCAGTCTCTCGCAGGGATTTCCGGATTGGTCGCCGTTAATTCCCTGATGGCCATGGTTGGCGGGGTTTTATTCGCTCTGGTCTCCGGTAAAAATGACCCCGGTTTTACTCACAACGGAGCCTTGGCCGGTTTAATCGCGATCTGTGCCGCCTCCGATATTGTTCATCCGATTGCTGCCTTCTTTATCGGTGGTATCGGCTCACTGTTATTTGTCTATGGTTTCCAGTGGGAACAGAATAAATTGAAGATTGATGACGTGCTTGGCGTCTGGCCGTTACATGGATTGATCGGTACATGGGGGGGGATCGCTGCCGGAATCTTTGGCGGGCCGCTATTCGGTGGTCGTGGTGGTGTGACCTTCATGAGCCAGTTAGCAGGAAGTCTTCTCGCTGTTGTCTATGCTCTGGTGACAGGTTTTGTGGTCTACGGTATTATTGTCAAGGTGTGCGGTTTGCGTATGGTTGAAGAGGAAGAATTCAGAGGGTCTGATCTTACCTATCATAAGATTACTGCTTATCCGGAAGATCACATCACCTGATCAAAATTCGCTAAAAGGCCTGCGTCCCCGTATGGGAACGCAGGCCTTTTTTTTGTTTTCGGTTTTTACGCTGTTGCCCCGCTTATTTAATGATGATACAAAACATGATTCCGGAGGGATCATGATTCAGCGTAAAAGGATTGAAATTGAAGGTATCGTACAGGGGGTCGGTTTCCGTCCTTTTGTCTATACCATGGCCAGGCAATGGGAGATTAACGGCTTTGTGCTGAATGATAGCCGTGGGGTTGTCGTTGAAGCCGAGGGACCATTGGAAGCATTGGCCGGTTTTCTGTTTGCAATCCGCTCCAATATCCCACCGCTCGCTTCTATCTCCCGCTTTGATTTGACCGATCTTGCGCCAACCGGCCTGAATGGGTTCGAAATCCGGCAGAGCGATCTGTCGGTGGCGACCGTTGCCCAGGTGGCACCCGATTCCTACGTCTGTGACGACTGTCTTGCCGAACTGTTCAATCCAAGAGACCGGCGTTATCGCTATCCATTTATCAACTGCACACATTGCGGACCACGCTATTCGATTATTACCGGTATTCCTTATGACCGGCCCAAAACCAGCATGAGCGATTTTCTCATGTGTCCGACCTGTCAGTATGAGTATGATGACCCGGCCTCGCGTCGCTTTCATGCACAACCGAACGCCTGCCCGGATTGTGGACCGGTCCTCTCCTTAACGAACTCACAAGGGGAGCTGGTTAAGGTTGATGATCCGGTTACTGCGGCAATAGAACTGCTGCGTGCGGGGAACATCGTGGCCATCAAGGGTCTGGGCGGTTACCATCTGGCGGTTGATGCTCAGAACGATGCGGCGGTACAGGAGTTACGCCGACGCAAACATCGCGATGAAAAACCGTTTGCCCTGATGTCGTACACGATCGATCAGGTGGTTGAATATGCCCGCACCGAAGCTTGGGAAATGCCGCTGCTGGCCGCACCAGAGCGGCCGATTGTGTTGCTGCCGAAAAAAAAGGGGTGCGCGATTGCGCCGTCGGTCGCACCACGTAATCGTCTTTTTGGCGTGATGCTCCCAAGCACTCCTTTGCACTACCTGTTACTTAAAAATTCGTTTTTGGCGCTGGTGATGACAAGCGGCAACGTCTCGGACGAGCCGATGATTTTTGAGGATGACGAGGCGATCACCCGGCTCGGGTCGGTTGCCGATTACTTTCTGATTCATAACCGCCGTATTCATATCCGTACTGACGATTCCATAGCCCGGTTCATGGCCGGGAAGAGTGTTTTGTTGCGCCGTTCCCGCGGTTATGTTCCCCGTCCCCTGTTTTTGCGAGAAGAGTTGCCGACAATCCTTGCGACCGGGGCCGAGTTGAAGAGTACCGTCTGTCTGACGCAGGGTGATCGCGCTTTTTTAAGTCAGCATATCGGTGATCTGCAAAATTCCGAGGTCTTTGATTGCTTCAGGCGGACAATCTCTCACCTGCAGGAGGTTCTTGAGATTACACCAAAGATTGTTGCTCACGATCTGCACCCTGATTTCTATTCGACCCGCTATGCTGAACAACTCAACAAGGTCGAAACAGTCGCCGTGCAGCATCACCACGCACATCTCGCCAGCTGTCTGGCCGATAACGGTTTTGCAGGAAAAGAGACGATCGGCATCATCTTTGATGGTCTCGGTTATGGCGACGATGGCCGGATCTGGGGGGGGGAATTTCTGGTCGGTGGGTTTGACGGCTTCAAGCGTTATGGACATTTTTCCAATATTCCGATGCCCGGTGGTGATGCGGCGGTCAAGGAGCCGATGCGGATGGCATTGAGTTATCTGATTCGGGTTTATGGTAACAGTCTGCCGAAGTTGGCGTTGATCGAAAAATTTTCGGCAGAAGAGCTTACCCTTTATCGGCAAATGATCACCAACGGGATCAATTCTCCTTTGACATCGAGCTGCGGACGTCTGTTTGATGGTGTCGCTGCAATGGTCGGTCTGCGTGATACGATCAGTTTTGAAGGGCAGGCGGCGATGGAACTGGAGCAGATTGCCGATCTTGAGGAAGAGGGGTGTTACTCTTTTAATCTCTGGAAGGATGAAGGGGGGTTTGTTCTCGGCTATCCGGCTCTGATTTCGTCGATTGTCGATGATATCGTCGCAAAGGAGACAGCGCCAATCATCAGTGCCCGCTTCCACAATACCATGGCCGAAGTCGCTTTATCGGCGACCCGCCTGATCTGGAATCTGACCGGTCTGGAGACGGTCGCCCTCTCGGGAGGGGTCTTTCAAAACCGTCTTTTGCTGGAAAAGACGGTTTATCTCCTCGAGTCAGACGGTTTTACGGTATTGACCCATGCGCGCGTTCCACCTAACGATGGCGGCATCGCTCTCGGGCAGGCGCTGATTGCTGCGCATCAGGTGGCAAAGCGAGGTTGAGTCACGTTCAAAAAAATAAAAAAATGTGCAGCTGAATCAGCTGCACATTTTTTTGATCAGCAGTTATAAATCCCGTCAGCCTGTTTCGGTCTCTTCGCTCATCTCTTCTGTGATCGTTTTTGCCATCACCAGATCATCGACTGAAAAGACCTTGTCGATGTCGAGGATGATGACAAACCGGTCTTCGAGATTCCCCATCCCTTTGATGAATTCGGTGTTCAGCCGGGTTCCGATGCGTGGTGCCGGTTCGATCTGTGAAGGCTTCAGGTCGATCACCTCGCGGACGGAATCGGCCAGAGCACCGACTGTGACCGCTTCTCCATCAACATCGACTTCAACGACGACGATACACGAATTGCGGGTGCGATCTGCATCCTTCATTTTGAATTTGCGGCGCATGTCGATCACCGGCACCACACTGCCGCGCAGATTGATGACGCCGAGCATGTAGTCCGGTGTCTGTGGAACCCTGGTGACCTCGGAAAAATCGAGCACCTCCTTGGCTTTAATGACGTCGATGGCAAAGATATCGTCGGCCAGGCTGAAGGTCAGAAACTGTGTGGTCTCCATCATTTCGGCAACAGTCATCATTTCCTCCTTAATAGCGCTCAAATTCATGGTCAAGCTCGTCTTTACGACCAGCAATGTTGATGTTTACATCTTTGCCGTTCCCTTTTGACTTGGCTTTTCCATACGGCAAAGCGTTTTGTTTGTTTGGTTTTTTCTCCATATGGGCGACCCTGACCTGATCAGGCAGTCTGTTGCCGAGTATCGAATTTTGGCGCCCGTCAATTTTGAAATAGTCGATCATCCCCTGCAGCTGCTCCGACTGACTTGAGAGCTCTTCGGCGGTGGAGGCCATCTCTTCAGAAGCCGAGGCGTTCTGCTGGATGACCTGATCGAGCTGCTGAATCGCTTTATTAATCTGATCGGCTCCGGCGTCCTGCTCGCGACTGGCGGCGGTGATCTCCTGAACCAGTTCAGCGGTCTTCTGGATATTGGGGACAACGATTTTGAGCAGTTCGCCAGCCCTTTCGGCGACATCAACACTTGAGGTCGATAGATTACTGATCTCGCCGGCCGCAATCTGGCTCCGTTCAGCCAGTTTGCGCACTTCGGCCGCGACCACCGCGAACCCTTTACCATGCTCACCGGCCCGGGCCGCTTCGATGGCGGCGTTGAGGGCGAGCAGGTTGGTCTGTCGGGCGATCTCTTCGATAATCATAATCTTGGTGGCGATATCCTTCATCGCGGCAACGGTGTTGACAACAGCGGCGCCCCCCTCTTGTGCATCTTTTGCCGCCTGTACGGCGATCTTCTCGGTCTCCTGCGCGTTGTCGGCATTCTGCCGGATATTGGCGGTCATCTGCTCTATACTGCTCGAAGCCTCTTCAGCGGCCGCCGCCTGCTCCGAAGCTCCTTGTGACATCTCTTCGGACGAGGCACTCATCGCCTGACTGCCGGAAGCGACGTTGTCGGCGGAGAGACGGACGTTGTTGATCACATCACGCAGAACTTCGACCATCTTTTTGAGTGAAGTACCCAACTGGTCTTTTTCAGAGGAGAGCTTGACCTCAGCATTCAGATTCCCTTTGGAGATATCTTCAGCAACAGCAGCCTGACGGCCGAGACTCTCAGCCATGCTGTCGAGAGCTAGTGCAAGCTGGCCAATCTCGTCTTTTCGCTTCATATTCATTCGTGTACTGAAATCCCCCTTTGCCACTTCCTCCGCAAGCTGCACACCAATTGCCATCGGCAGGGCAATGCTTTGGGCAATCATATATCCGAAGAGCATGGAGATCACGATCGCGATGAGAACCACAATCAGAGCAACTGTTTTAAGCATACGCGCACTAGCTTCCGCCTCGATGGTCCGCGCGTCAGCTAATTGGTCGGCCAATTCAAAAATATGATCCATCTCCACCATCAGAGCATTAAACGCGTTACGACTTTCATTGAAGGCAATCGCGCCCGCGCTGTTTAAGTGGTTGAGAGAATCTTTGTCCTCTTCATTTAAAGCGACCACATTTAACTGTTCGGATTGAACCTGTGTGAGTTCTGCAACGAGGCTTTCGTGGGATTTTTCCCAGGCAGGAAAAATATGTTTGGCTTTATCCCAGACAATCTGCTCTTCAGGCTCTTTTAAAACCTTGTCGTAGATCGCCCACCCTTCATTGAGGTCATCCCAGCGATTTTTGAGTTTCCCCATCTCCTCTTTGCGCTCTGTATTGGTGATGTTTGGATTAACCATGGTCCTTTCTGCCGATTTAATGGCGTTCATCCCCTCCATCACCAGACCGATACCTTTGGTGGCCATCAGGTGTGTTTCGCCAACATCGATCAGACCCTCCTCGACATTATTGATTCCGTACCAACCGACAATCCCGACAATTGCACATATCAGCGAGACTACCCCGAACGCTCCAATCAGTTTGGCAAAAATTTTCATTTCATCTCCCCTTCATTGTGAAAGCAATTTTTTTGATCGCATCCGAATGATCCGATAACACACGGTTATTGGCAAATTATTAGACTGCTAAAAAACTTTTGTAATAGCAGAAAATATGCCATTTATTTAATTAGAAGGTAAAGGCCCATAAAAACTGGCTCCATAATCCTTTTTTAATTAAAATAAATTAACTAAAAATGTTTTATATCAGATTGAAAGGGTTGGTTATTGTGCCATAGAAAAGGGTGATCTGTGTCATGACACACAAAAACAGCTGCTGAACAGGGTGGAGAAGGTTGGCTGACCGGGGATATTTTTTAAATTGAAGGGGGGATCGGGTTCGACGGAATCAATTGCCGGCGTTTGTCGGTTCAAATTGTAGCGCCTGTTTCGGGAAGATCAGGTCAGGGTTCTCGATTCCGTTCTGTCGGGCAATTTCAGGATAATTCCAGGGGTTCCCGGTCAAACGTTGTGCAATATTCCAGAGTGTATCCCCGGCAACGACCCGGTACATAAGATCTGTGCCTGTGTCGCCATCGTTGCGTAAACCGGCCGGGATCCTGATAACGGGGCCGAAAGTAGCTGGTGAAAGCGGCTGTTCGTCGGATCTGGTGTGGGCCGGTTTCGGATCGGATATTGCCGATGATTTATCAACCGCGGGAGTAAAAGGGGGTGTCTTGAGCTCCTCTTGATCAGGTTCGGCTCCATGC
>JAGXHN010000005.1 GCA_024636225.1 Desulfuromonadaceae bacterium
ATCCGGGCGACATCTTCAAGAGTTAACCCTTTTAGCCGAGCCAGATACTCTGCCGTTGCCCGCACATAGGCCGGTTCATTCCGTTTTCCCCGCCACTGCTGTGGTGCGAGATAGGGGGCGTCTGTTTCAACCAGCATGACATCAATCGGCAGAGCGCGGGCCACATCGCGCAACGATTCGTTGGCAGGGTAGGTAATGGTCCCGGGAAAAGATATATAGAAGCCGAGATCGACACATTTGCGCGCCATATTGAGATCACCGCTGAAGCAGTGCAGAACACCGCCGACTTCAGAGGCCTTCTCCTCGCGCAAAATCTGTAATACATCTTCGTGGGCATCCCGATCGTGGACAATGAGAGGGAGCTGCAGCTCCCGGGCGAGGCGAATCTGGTCGATAAATGCTTTTTTTTGACTGGCATGCGGGGAGTGGTTGCGATAGTAGTCGAGGCCGGTTTCACCGATGGCGACAACTTTGTCCGAAGTCGTTGTCAACTGGCAAAGTTCGTGCAGCGCTTCTTTGCTGGCGGTTTCTGCATCGTGTGGATGAATACCGACGGATGCGTAGATTTGCGGGTATTGCCTGGCCAGTTCGATGCTGCGCCGGGAGCTCTCCAGATCGCAGCCGACGGTGAGGATGGTATCGACCCCTTGCTCGGTTGCGCGTTGCAGGATCGCATTGAGATCGTCGGCAAACCGCTTTCCATCGAGATGGGCATGACTGTCTACGAGCGATAGAGACATGTTGTCTGGTCCGAAAAGTAAAAGGGACAATGCGCCCCTTTTTTTATGTTGTATTTTTCGTTTATGCCGTTTCGATCCTCGGGAAGAGCGGTTGCGCTTTTTCTACTGCCGTTCCGGCTTGCAGGCGACCCCAGTCGTCCTTCCCTTCCAAAGTGATATCGCTGTTCGCGTCGCCAAGCGTCAACAGGATGCTCTTTGCGGTATCGGGCAAGAAGGGGGCGACCAGCAAGGCGATCAACCGAACAGCTTCGAGCAGGTTATACATGACCGTTTCGAGCTGTTCTTTTTGTGCTTCGTCTTTGGCCAGAGCCCAGGGCGCCGTTTCATCGATATATTTATTCGCTGCGCTGATCAGGGTCCAGATCGTTTGTAACGCCTTGTTGAAGGCGAGAGCGTTCATCTGTTCGTCAACCATTTTGACCGCTGCTGGAAATTGCGCAATAAAGGCGGCATCGATGGCCGATTCAACCGTTGCTGCCGGCAGAATCCCGTTAAAATACTTGGTTAACATGGCGGTGGAACGACTGACCAGATTACCGAGATCGTTGGCGAGGTCCGAGTTGATCCGGTGTATCAGGGCTGTGTGTGAAAAATCACCGTCAAGGCCGAACGGGACTTCGCGCAGAAGAAAATAGCGGATCGCATCGACACCGTAAGTGTCGATCAGCATATGCGGCTCAACGACGTTGCGCAGGCTTTTGCTCATTTTCTGCCCCTCAACGGTCCACCAGCCGTGTGCAAATATTTTTTTCGGCAACGGCAGGCCAGCTGCGAGTAAAAATGTCGGCCAGTAGACAGCGTGGAATCTGAGAATATCTTTGCCGATAACATGGGCATCGACCGGCCAGAATTTTTCAAAATTGCCTTCCGTATCATCCGGGAAGCCAAGACCGGAAATATAATTGGTCAATGCATCGAACCAGACGTAAAGCACGTGCCGTTCGTTCCCCGGAACGGGGATCCCCCAGGAAAAGGTCGTGCGTGAAATAGAGAGATCACGCAACCCCTCCTTAAGAAAGCTGAGAATTTCATTTTTTCGTGAGCGGGGTTGAATAAAATCGGGATTCTCTTCAATATGTTTGAGCAGCGCGTCAGAATACTTACTCATGCGAAAGAAGTACGATTCTTCCTTGAGCTTGTCTGTCGGGCGACCACAATCGGGACAATTACCGTCCATTAATTGTGTTTCAGTCCAGAATGTTTCGCAGGGGGTGCAGTACCAGTCCTCGTATTCGCCGAGGTAGATGTCCCCCTTTTTCTCAATCCGGACAAAAAGCTCCGTGACCGCTCTTTTATGGCGTTCCTGGGTTGTTCGTATAAAGTCTGATTCAGCGATATTCAGCTTTTCCCAAAGGGATTGAAAACGTTTTACGACCCGATCAGCGAGCTCAAGCGGGGTTTCCCCTTGTGTCTGTGCGGCCCTCTCTACCTTTTGCCCATGCTCATCGGTGCCGGTCAGAAAAAAGACCTCGTAGTTGCGGGCACGTTTGTATCGGGCGAGAACATCGCAGGCAAGGGTTGTGTAGGCATGCCCGATGTGCGGGACGTCATTCACATAGTAGATCGGCGTTGTTATATAATATTTTTTGACCATTCTTGCAACTCTCCTCTGACTCTATTCTGCGCTTCCCTCTGGTTTCGGACGTTTGCGATTCCGCCTGCGGCGCCTGCGTTTTGAAGCACTTGACGGGGTCTCGGTGTCGGGCTGAACGGCTTTGTTCGGACCCTGTGGTTTTTGCGCAGCCTTCAGATCAGGTTGTTTTTCTGCTGCTTTTACTTTTTGATTCTCATTGGTAGACGAACTTCCACGAGGTTTGCGGCGGTTCGGTCTATCGACCCGGGCTTTTTCCTGCGTTTCGCTTCTGGCTGGAGCCGGTTTCCTCTCTGGGCGACCGGCCGATTGCGGAGCCGAGTCAGATTCCGGAAATTTCGCATCAGATTTCTGAAGAGTGACAAATTCATCTTTGGTCAGTTTGAAACTGCGGCCATCATCAACGCGCAAAGTGATCTGTTGCCGCAAAACATCCGTATCGGAAACACGGGTTTCATGCCCGTCAACATCCATTCTGTGGCCATTTTTCGGCATCCCTTTGCGTTGTCTGCAGTAGGTTTCATATTCGTAGCCAAGACAACAGAGCAGGCGGCCGCACTGACCGGATATTTTGTTCGGATTAAGGGCCAGTTGCTGCTCTTTGGCCATTTTTACAGAGACAGGAGAAAATTCGGTCATGTACGAACAGCAACAGAGTTCACGACCGCAGATCCCCATCCCGCCGATCAGTTTAGCTTCGTCTCTGACGCCGATCTGGCGCATCTCAATCCGGGTGTGAAAATGCTGGGCCAGATCCTTGACGAGTTCGCGAAAATCGATGCGACCATCTGCGGTGAAATAAAAGACAATTTTAGAACCGTCAAAAAGATACTCGGCCTTGACCAGTTTCATTTCGAGGTTTCGCTCGCGAATCCGTTCCCTGCAGTAACGCAGAGCGGTCTCTTCGCGAGACGCATTGGCCGCTGACATCGCCAGATCTTCGTCTGTTGCCATCCGCAAAACAGTTTTCAATCCTTTGGGGGTCTGACTCTCATCTTTTTCGGCCGGAGGGACAACAACGATGGCCAACGCCCGGCCACGATCCGTTTCGACGATAACCCGATCCCCCTTCTTCAGAAGAAGATCTTTGGCATTGAAATCGTACTGTTTTCCGGCGGTCCGGAATTTTAGTGTCACTATTTGTGTCATATTAAAATGCCTGCCCGCGCCTTGAATTAGCCAAAAGTGTAAAGAGAACACGATGTAAGAGACTTGTCAACTGCTCTCATCAACAAGTATCAGGCGGCAAGGCGCAGTAGCAGTACCTCCAGGTTAAGTTGCGGATTTACGTTGCGTTCATGGTTGCGCTGACATTCGTTCAGGGCATCAAGCTTATTGAGAATTGATCTGTTATCTTCTCTGGTCGCAACGCGCCTGATTTTTTCCTGAAGATCGATATTGATCAGCGACTCCAGGGGGCGGTTATGACGATAAAGAAGGAGATCACGATAGAAAGCCTGAAGGAGTTCCAGCGTCTGCGGGATGGTCTCTTTCTCGGTCGATAACTCTTTGGCAAGCTCCATTAAAGGCAAGATGCTGCCAGCAGAGAGCGCCGTGACCTGTTTTAAAATTTCAATCCGTCTTTCCAGGTAGATCGTCGGATCACGATCCAGCGCCATTTGAAAGCTGCCGTCGGCCAGGGCGGCTATAATATGGGCCTCTTTTTGATCGTACCCACGTTGTTCGATAAGGGTCGATTCGATACAGGATTGTGGCAGTCTGGCAAACGGGAGGCGTTGGCACCTGGAGAGGACGGTGGTCAAAAGTGCCTCTGGCCTGGCCGAAATGAGAACGATCAAAGTCTCTGCCGACGGTTCCTCAAGTGTTTTCAAAAGGGAATTAGCTGCCGCCGGGTTCATTTTGTCAGCCTGATCAATCAGGCAGATTCGCCGTGTTGATTCGACCGGCTTGAATGCGAGAGTTTTTTGCAGATTTCTGATCTGCTCGATTTTTATCTGCTTTCCGTCTGGCTCAAGGATATGCAGGTCCGGATGATTGTTGTGATCGATCTTGCGGCAAGGGATACAGTCTCCGCATCCGGTCGCCTCTGCACAGAAGACGGTTCGGGCCAGCGCCAGGGCGGTCAACCGTTTGCCGACCCCCTGCGGCCCTTCGAACAGATAGGCGTGTGCCAATCGGTTGTGGGCAAGGGTACGGCGCAGAAACTCTTTTTGCCGGACATGGCCGATGATTTGGTCGAAGGTCATAAAGCTTGTCCGTATTGAAGTTTTGATGTGACGATCGTCTGAATGCGTGCTTCTACGGTCTCGGTATCGCCATTGGCGTCGATGATGCAAAACCGGTCTTCAGCTGCAGCCAGAAAGAGATATCCATCGCGGATGCGACGGTGGAAATCAAGATTCTCTTGTTCAAAACGGTTTTCATCCGGACCGGTCGTGATCGCGTTGCGTTCCCGGGCCCGGGTGAGACCAATCTCGGGATCAAAATCGAGCAGGAGCGTCAAGTCCGGCACGATTCCGAGTGTTGCCAGAGAGTTGATCTGAGTGATCAGAGGGAGAGCCAGACCACGTCCAAAACCTTGATAGGCCAGAGTTGCATCGCTGAATCGATCACAAAGGACAATGCGTCCTTGTTCAAGGGCGGGTTGAATGATCTGCGCCACGTGCTGGGCACGTGCAGCCGCGTAAAGCAACAGTTCAGCTTGTCCGTTCATAGCACTGTTGGCTGTGTCGAGTAAAATGGAGCGGATTTTATCGGCAATCTCACAGCCGCCAGGTTCCCGGGTCACAACCGGGTCGAGGTCGAATTCTGTATAGAGCCAGTGCGAGAGCCGCGTGATCTGTGTCGACTTGCCGGAGCCCTCAATACCTTCAAATGTAATAAACATAAAATTTATAGAGTTCGTTTAGGTAAGATGCCCATTTGCTTAATTGAGCATTATACGGCTCGACCCTGGGCGAAGCAAGAATAAAGGGGTGATAACAGCGGTTCTTGTTGAACAACGCCGGCTGCTCCAGTATACTTCCAAAAATTATCTAAAACTAAAAAGAGGTTGTTGATGGATCCTTTGCTCGAAGCTTTGCAAAAGCGCCTCGGCTACTGTTTTGCTGACAAGGCTCTGCTCAGCAGGGCGTTGACGCACAAGTCTTACAGTAACGAGAATACGAATGGTGCCCTTACCTGTAATGAAAGGTTGGAGTTTCTCGGTGACGCCGTTCTCGATCTTGTGATCAGTCAGGAGACTTTTGAACAATATACGGATCTGCCGGAGGGGGAATTGACGCGGATCCGGGCTGAGCTGGTCAGTGAAAAGAATCTTTCGATGTTGGCAAAGATATTGGAGATCGGTCCTTGTCTGTTGTTGGGGCGTGGAGAACGACGCAGTGGCGGTGAGCAGAAGAGCAGCCTTTTGGCTGATTCCGTCGAAGCGTTGTTCGGTGCAATTTTGTGTGACAGTGATTATCTTACGGTTCGGTCGGTGGTCTCTGCCTTGTTTACAGAGGCGATTGTTTGCGCTGCCCGCAAAGAGTATGATGTCGACCATAAAACCACCCTGCAGGAGATCTGTCAGAGCAGATATCGTAAACCGCCGGTCTATCAGCTTCTGAGCGCTACGGGCCCCGATCATCAGAAACAGTACGAAATCGAAGTTCTGCTTGATGGTGAGTCGGTCGGGCGTGGAAC
>JAGXHN010000006.1 GCA_024636225.1 Desulfuromonadaceae bacterium
GACCGGTACCCCGCTGGCGGTCATGTATCGTACCTCAGCCATATCGGCTGCTATTGCCCGCCAGGTGGTGAAAATCCCTTACGTTTCCCTGGTTAATATCATCGCCGGGCGTGAGGTGGTTCGGGAGTTTCTGCAGGAGGAGGCAACGCCGGAAAGGCTGGCTGCCGAGATGTCGAAAATCCTGGATGATCCGGTCTTTAAAGTGCAAATTTGTGCCGGGCTGGATGAAGTCCATAAATTAATGGGGGTTCCAGGTTGTTCGTTAAAAGTCGCCGGAATTGTTAATGAAATGACCGGAGAGTCGTATGAAAAATCTTAAAAAAATAGGTCTTTATCGACGTTTTCTGGCCTACGCCAAGCCGTATCGCTGGCGTATTATTATTTCGATGCTCGCTTCGCTTGTGGTCGGTGGTACGGATGCGGCGATGGCAAAGCTGGTCCAGCCGTTTGTCGACTATGTGATTGTTGAGCAAGACCCGAAAATGGTTCTGTTTGTTCCTGCCCTGGTGATCGGCATCTCTTTGTTAAAAGCAATCGGTCGTTATGTGCAGAACTATTACATCCGTACTGCGGGCCAGCTGGCGATACAGGATCTGCGTAACGATGTCTTTTCACATATTACACGTCTGTCAATGCGTTTTCACCTGAAGACATCGACCGGTTCTATTATGTCCAGTGTGCTGAATGATATCGGCATGCTCTCGCAGATGCTCTCGGAAACATTGGTGAGCGGTCTGCGCGAAGGGGTGACGATGATCGCGTTGATCGGCGTCGCTTTTTATACCGACTGGCAGATGGCGTTGATCGCATTCGTTGTTTTACCCGCCACGGCCGGTCCCGCGATTTTACTGGCTCGAAAAATAAAAAAAGTGACGCGCAAAAGTCAGGAGGCGATTGCTTTTTTGACGACCGCACTTGAACAATCCTGTTCAGGGACCAAAGTTATTAAAGTCTTCGGAACCGAGCAAAAAGTTAATGATGATTTTCGTCTGCGCAATCGAACCTTCTATAATCTTCTGCGCAAAACCTTTAAATATTCGTCTCTCTCCTCATCGATCGTTGAAGTCGTCACCTCGTTTGGTGTCGCTGCAGTGCTCTGGATGGGATTGGAGCGTGTCATGCGTGGTGATATGACGCAAGGGGAACTCTTCTCTGTTGTTGCTGCAATTGTCATGCTGTATGCGCCGGTCAAACGCCTGATTCGGGTTAATGAAACGTTTCAGATGGGAATGGGAGCCGCAGAGAGGGTTTTAGAATTGCAGGAGATCGATGCTGAAATCGTCGAACCGGCTGCTCCGGTGGTTATCGATCGCGCTCGTGGAGAGGTTGAGTTTGATCATGTTGATTTTTATTATGACGCGGGTGGTGACATCGCTTTGAGCGATGTCAATCTACACGTCTCGCCTGGTGAAATTGTGGCACTGGTCGGAGCGAGTGGGGCCGGGAAAACGACATTTGCCGGTATGCTCTGTCGTTTTTACGATCCGGAGTCCGGTGTTATCCGCCTTGATGGCGTTGACTTGCGTTCTTTGTCTCTCGCTTCTATTCATCGTAATATCACAATGGTGGATCAGGAATCGTTTTTGTTTAATGACACGATTCGTAATAATATCGGCTATGGGCGTGATGCCACACTGGAAGAAGTCCGAGCAGCTGCCCGGCAGGCGTATGCCGAAGAGTTTATAGAAAATCTTCCGGACGGTTATGACACGAACATCGGTGACCGTGGCTTGCGTCTTTCCGGTGGTCAACGTCAGCGGATTTGTATCGCCCGGGCCATCTGCCAGGATGCTCCGGTGCTGATTCTCGATGAGGCGACCAGTGCCCTCGATACCGAAAGTGAGGCGATTGTTCAGCAGGCGATGGGGAACCTGATGCAAGGACGCACAACCATTGTTATTGCTCACCGGTTGTCGACGATCATGTCTGCGGACCGGATTGTAGTGATGGAGGCCGGAGAGATCCGCGAGATCGGCAGTCATGCTGAATTGCTGGCCCATGATGGTCTGTACCGAAAACTTTACGATATGCAGTTCAAGGACGTTTAAATGCTCAGACGGATCACTGATTGGCTGTTGCTCAATGTTGCGACCGTTTTGGCCGCCGGTATTATCCGTCTCCTCTATGCAACCTTGAAAATCGAGTTTGTTGGTGAAAACCATGTCAAAGCGATCTGGGATGAGAAGAGGGCGGTGATCCTCTCTTTCTGGCACGATCAGCTGTTGCTGATGGTCATGGGGTATCGCGGACCCGGTGCCAGAATTCTGATCAGTGCCTCCAAAGATGGCGAACTGATTGCCAGGGTCATGCGTTATTTCGGTCAGGGTGCCGTGCGTGGCTCAAGCAGTCGTGGCGGCAAGGCGGCGTTGAAGCAGATGATCACATTAGGGCGAGAACCGTATGATCTGGTCTTCACCCCGGATGGTCCACGTGGTCCACGACATGTTGTCAAGCCGGGCGTTGGCCAATTGGCCCGTCTCTCCGGTCGACCGGTGGTGCCGATGTGTTTTGTCTGCAGTCGCGGTCATCGATTTGCGTCCTGGGACCGGTTTTTGTTGCCGTTCCCGTTTGCCCGGGCGGTCTACTCCTTTGGCCCGCCTCTGTATTTTAATAAAGATAATAAAGACGAAAATGTTGAAACTTTTTGTTCCCGTCTGGAACAAGCGATGAATGACAACAGTCAACGGGCTGCGGCCCGCCTGGAGGCATCTGGTGTATTTTCTGTATAATGTGATCCTGATCGTGGTCGCACTGATTCTGGTTCCGTATTATCTCATCAAGGGGCTGCGCTTCGGTAAAACCCGTCGTGGCATCCGGGAACGGTTTGGCTGGTATGACAAAAACAAGCTGGCGAAACTCGATGGGAAACAGGTGTTCTGGGTGCATGCGGTCTCCGTCGGCGAGACCCGCGCGGCGATACCGCTGATTAAAGTCTTACGTAAAACGTATCCCGATGCTGCCGTTCTCATTTCTAATGTCACCGAGACAGGGCATGCCATCGCCAGTGAGATCAAGGAGATCGATGCCTGTATCTATTTTCCGTTTGATTTGTCGTGGGTTGTTGGCTGGTCTCTGAAGAGAATAAAGCCTGCCGTTGTGATTATCGTTGAAACTGAAATCTGGCCTAACTTTGTCCGGCACACAAAAAGACGCGGGACAAAACTGATTATGGTCAATGGTCGCATCTCGGATCGCTCATTTCCGCGGTATCTTCGCTTCAGAGGGATCTTCAGTCTGCTATTAAAGCAGTTTGATGCTTTTTGTATGCAGTCGATTCAGGATGCGGACCGGATCAAGGTTCTCGGTGCGCCGCCTGCCAAAGTTTCGGTGTCGCGAAATTTGAAGTTTGACATGCAGATCGATTTGAGTGCCATACCGTCTGTTGAACAGATAAAATCGCTCTATCGACTCTCCCCGGATCTTCTGATCTGGGTGGCCGGCAGCACTCATGCCGGGGAGGAGGAGCAGCTTGTCACCGTTTATCGACAGCTTCTTGTGCAATTCAATAATCTGGTTTTGGTGCTGGTTCCAAGACACCCGCAAAGGGCTCGCCTGGTTGCTGACATGCTCTCGAAACAGGGGACTTCCTATCGGTTGAGGAGTCAACTCAATGCGGGCGACAGTGAATTGCAGAGCGGTGAAGTTCTACTGGTCGATACGATTGGCGAGATCATGCCTCTTTATAAAGTTGCCGATGTTGTTTTTGTTGGCGGCAGTTTCGTGCCGGTCGGCGGACATAATATTCTTGAAGCGGCACTCCTAAAAAAACCTGTTTTATTCGGCCCCTATATGCACAATTTTAAAGAAATATCACAGTTGATTCTGAAGTCTTGTGGCGGTTGGAAAGTTGACAATGCAAAAGGGTTGGCTGAACGGATGGAGACACTTTTGCAGCATGAATCGTTGCGCGAAAGCGTCGGGCTGTCCGGCTTTGGATTGATTGATCGCAACGCCGGAGCAACAGCCGAGACCATCGCTGTTATCGACCGGATTCTCAAGGGTGGCGATGTCCCGGTTTAGGACCCTATTTCGCAACTATGCAACCGGCCGGATCGAGGGTGGCGTGTTCAGGCTTGTGACCGGACTGCTTCTCCCGGTGAGCTGGGTTTATCGTTTCGTGGTTTCAATCCGTAATCTTCTCTACGACAGGCGATTTCGTTTGGTTGAAAATCCCGGGATTCCGGTCATCTCAGTCGGAAATATCGCCGCCGGCGGGACTGGTAAAACTCCGGTGGTCGATTTTCTGGTCAAAGAGCTGGTGAGCAGGGGGTGCAGAGTCGGGATGGTCAGTCGCGGCTACGGTGGAACGTTTAACGGGACAGCGGCGCTGGTTTCAAATGGCCACTCGCAACTTTTACCGGCAGATCAGGCCGGAGATGAGCCGGTTCTTCTGGCCCGGCGTAACCCCACCGTCCCTGTCGCAATCGCACCGAAGAGAATCGATGGGATCAGACTATTGATCGAGCAGTGTCAGGTCGACTGCGTGGTTCTCGATGATGCCTTTCAACATCGCGCTGTTGCCAGAGATCTCGATATCGTTCTGCTCGATGGACAACGACCGGCGGGAAACGGACATCTGCTCCCGGCCGGCATTTTGCGTGAGCCGTTTAAGTCTCTTCGAAGGGCTGACTTGGTTATTTTGACCCGCTGTGAGCCGGATTCTTCCGAGTTGCTGCATCTGCCGGTTCCGTCGGTTCGATGCCGCCATCAGCTTGCGTCTGAAATCAACCGTCTCGATGGGGGGACGCTGGAGTTAGAAGAGATCACGAGCAAAAGGGTGTTTGCTTTTGCTGGCATCGCTGAACCGGAAGCGTTCTTTACCTCCTTGCGCGCGGCAAAGGTCAATCTGTGTGGCACCTTTGCGTTTCCGGATCATGTTGTTTACTCAAAGACCCAACTTGCAACTTTAAGCACGTTGGCTGCGGGGGCCGATCTTCTCCTGACAACGGAGAAGGACGCGGTGAAGCTTGACCCTTTTCATCTGCCATTGCCTTGCTATTCTGTCGGGGTGCGGCTGGTCTTTGAGGATGAGTCAATTTTGCAGCAGATGATTAATCAACTCTGCGAAAAAAAGAGGCGTCGCTAAAGTTGTGGTGAGATAAAAGGTTTAAATGCTATGAAAACCATAACCGTTGATCGACTTGTCTCATCGCTTTTGACTCTCCTTCCGGACTGTCAGGCGATCTACCGTTTTGGCAGCTATGGGACCGATGCTCAGCGTGCAGAGAGTGATATCGACCTTGCTGTTTTGCCCTCTGCGCCGCTCGATTCTGTGCATCGCTGGGAGTTGGCCCAGAAGCTCGCCGCGTTGGCTGGTCGCGATGTCGATCTTGTCGATCTTTTCTGCGCGTCAACGGTACTGCGGATGCAGGTCGTCGCTCACGGCGAACGTCTTTACTGCGCAGATAGTAATCAGGTGGAACAGTTTGAAAATGTCGCCTACTCCAGCTATGCCAAGCTGAATGAAGAGAGGCGCGACATACTGGCTGATGTGCGTCAAAGAGGGAACATCTATGACAAATGATGTGTTGTTGAATAAGGTCGCCATAATAGAGCGTTGTCTTGCCCGGGTGCAGTCTGAATACCTGGGGCATCAGGGTGAATTGGAGACAAACTTCACTCGCCAGGACTCCATCATCCTCAACCTGCAACGAGTCTGTGAAGCCTCAATCGACGCAGCGATGCATCTGGTCAGGGTTAAAAAACTCGGTGTTCCGCAAGAATCCCGTGAAGCTTACGACATGCTCCATGACGCAGGGATCATTGATGTCCAATTACGTGACCAGCTCAAAGCCATGATCGGTTTTCGTAACATTGCCGTGCACGACTACCGAAAATTGAATCTGGCGATTGTGAGAAGTATTATCGAAACCAGATTGGACGATTTTCGAACCTTTGCTGAGACGGTTCTGAAAGTCGAAGAAACAGCAAATTTAGAGGAGAAGCAAGATGATTGAACAGCGTCTGCTCGATATTCTCGCCTGCCCCCAGTGCAAAGAGGCAATTCGTCAGGATGAAGCGAACTGTGTGCTGATTTGTGATCAGTGTCGGCTCAAATTCCCGGTACGCGATGGCATCCCGGTGATGCTGGTCGATGAAGCGGAAACGTTCTGAATAGAATGTCATCTCTGGAGAAAAATCTCATCCTGAGTGACGGCAAACCGGGGCACGTTAACCAGGCTATCGCCTTTGCCGATTTGTCAGGGGATGGTTATGGGATTGCCGAAGTGAAATTTCGCAATCGCTTCTGCAAGAGCCTTTCGTATCTTTTTGACCGGATCGGGCTCTACACCACAGCTCTCTTCAGATTGACCGGTAATGTTCAAGGTTGCACGACAATCGTTTCAGCCGGGTCCGAAACCTATTATGCCAACCGGACCCTGGCAACAAAACTGGGGATGCGGTCTGTCGCCGTTATGCTCCCGCGCGGCTATCGCTACAGCGGCTTTGATCTGATTATCGCTCAGGAGCATGATCGGCCGCCTGTCCTTACCAACATTCAAATCTTGCCGATCAATCTGTGCAAGGTGCGTCCACAAGCTGTTTTTAAGCCGGAGGCGGGATATTCGTATCTCGGACTGGTGATCGGTGGCCCGAATAAAGTGTTTCGGATGGAGCCAGAGAAGCTTTGCAAACAGATCAAGCAGATAATAAAATTATTCCCGGAGCATAAAGTTGTAGTCAGCACCTCGCGCCGGACCCCTCCTGAAGTCGAAGCGATGCTGTCAACCTTCGAGTTTTTTAAAACCTGGCTCTATTCAGACGATCCGGCGAACCCGATTCCGGATTTTCTGGCCAGCTGCGATTATGTTTTCATTACGGCAGACTCAACCTCGATGATCAGTGAAGCGGTCAGTTTTGGTACGTCGGCGATCGAAATTCTCCCTTTGATTGCAACCGGATCGACAGCGAAATTCTCCGCGCTGATCAAAGGATTGGAACGTCGCGGCTGTCTGCATCGATTCGACGGAACCGTCGGAGCGTGCCGAACCAAGATCGACCTTCTGGCCGAGCTCAAAAAAGGTTTGAAATGAAAATTGTTCAGCTTTTGCCGGAATTAAATGAGGGTGGGGTGGAACGCGGGGTTGTCGAACTGAGCCGCGAACTGGTCAAACTCGGACATGAGAGTATCGTGATCAGTAACGGCGGCAAACAGGCCAAGCAGATTGCTTTGGATGGCGGGGAACATATTCAGCTTGATCTCTGCAGCAAGAACCTGCTGACGGCCCCGATTCGGATATTGAAGTTACGCCGCTGCCTGCGGGAACTTAACCCGGATATCATTCACGCCCGTAGTCGGGTTCCGGCCTGGCTCGCCTGGCTTGCCAATAAAACCTTACGTATTCCGTTTGTGACCACGGTTCATGGCTTCAACAGCGTCAATCCCTACAGCCGGGTGATGACCTACGGTGACCGGGTGATCTGTGTTAGCGGCGCGATCAAAACGTATATCCAGCAGCACTACGGCGTACCGGACGATATTGTTCATGTTATCCCGCGTGGCATCGATCTCGATACTTTTAACCCGGATAACCTCGACGACGATTTCATGCAGTCGTTTAAAGCTGAACATAAACTTGCGGGGCGGTTTGTCGTCACTTCAGTCGGGCGAATTACCCAGTTGAAGGATTATGAGACATTTATCCGGGCGATTGATTCACTCCGCACAGAATTTCCCGAGATTTTAGGATTGATTGTCGGCGGGGTGCATGAAGATAAAATGAACTATTTTCAGACATTACAAAAGTTGATAAGTTCTCTGGGGCTGGAAGAGAACATTCTCTTTACCGGCAGTCAGGCGAAGGTTGCCGAGATCTATTCGTTGAGCGACGTGGTTGTCTCCAGCTCGAAAAAGCCTGAAAGTTTTGGCCGCTCGGCAGCTGAAGCGCTGGCGATGAATGTCCCGGTGGTGGCGACAGCACATGGCGGAATGCTCGATATTGTAATTGAAGGGGAAACGGGACGTTTGTTTCAAACAGGGGATTCTGTCGGATTGGCCGATTGCATCATCTCTCTTCGAGATCAAAGATTATCCGGGCTGCGGGCGTTTGTTGAAGATAAATTTACCCTTGCCGGAATGGTAGCGCAGACATTGCAGATTTATCTTGATCTTCAAAAAGAAGACCAGGATCGCTGACCACTTAAATTCGTAACAGGAGGTCGTTTGTGAATCCGCTGAAAATTTTACATGTTGCAAACAGAGCAGAACAGCGTTTTTGGGGTGGCAGGTATTATGCGCTGCAATTTAAGATTAATAATGGTTTTGTCAGAAATGGTCATAATGTATACTGGTTCAGCGATAGGGATATTGCAAAAACTTCATCAATTATCCCCTCCAGGAGTTTTGGAAAGAGGAAATGCAATCTGAAACTTATTGAAGTTTGTAAAAATTTCAGACCAGATGTCATTGCTTTGTCGCATGCAGACATTATAAGTAGTCAAACAATAAAATATATTAAAGATACTCTTAAAGATGTCAGGGTATTTCAGTACAATATTGATGGTTTGTATACAAAAACAAATATTAGAAATATATTGAGCAAGATTGATGTTGTCGATTATACGTTTATGACGACAGCCGGCGAAGCTTTAAGACAGGTTTCGAGTGTAAACAGTCGCGCCTGTTTTATGCCGAACCCTGTTGATTCAAGCATTGATATCTACCGAAATTGGGAAAAGACAGTCTTTGATTATGATCTTTTTTTTGTTGGTGGGCAGAATTCTCCATGGTTAGATCCCCAGGGGATGCGAGCACTCGCTATTGAAAATATTCCGAATGATCCACCAACTGATGTTCGTATCTTTAATTCGACAGGGACATGGGGCGATGACTTTATGTCTACGGTTGGACGCTCGAAGATGGCTCTGAATTTCAATCAGTTTCCTTCAGGTCAAGTAACAGGCCCCGGGGGGAACCTTTATCTGTGCTCATCTGATCGGATCAGTCTCTGTCTCGGCAATGGAATGATGACTTTTTCGGATGGTCGTTGTTGTTTGTCGACTCTATACGGATCCGATGCTTTAGTGGAGGTGAACGATTACGCTGAGTTTAAAGACAAGTGTAATTATTATTCAACTCATGATGCCGAACGGATCGAGATTGCCAGAAACGGTTACGAGCAGATTCACTCTGAATTTAATGAACGATTGGTTACGAACTATCTTATTGAAACCATTTTTGGTGATGAGTACTCACATAATTATATTTGGCCAACTGAGAAATATTGATCAGTTTGGGGGGATGTGTGACTTTTTATAAACATGAAATGGCATTGGTTGAGACGGATAACATTGGTGACAATACACGCGTATGGGCATTTACCCATATCCTCCCCGGTGCTCAATTAGGGTGCGACTGTAATATCTGTGATCATGTCTTTATAGAGAACGATGTCGTAATTGGTGATCGTGTAACGATCAAATGTGGTGTCCAGATATGGGATGGTTTGCGGATCGAAGATGAGGTCTTTATTGGGCCAAATGCAACATTTACCAATGATCTTTTCCCCCGGAGTAAAGTTTACCCGGAAAAATTTGAACAAACAGTTGTTGCAAGAGGTGCTTCTGTTGGTGCAAATGCCACAATACTTGCGGGTGTCAGGATAGGGGAAGGTGCCATGGTTGGTGCAGGAGCCGTTGTCACTCGAGATGTTCCTGATCATTCTATAGTTGTTGGTAATCCTGCCAGAGTGATTGGATCTGTCGATCGTAATTCAGATAATGATGCAGGTAAATAGAATGAGCCTTGATCAATGCCAAATTTTTGAACTTCCTAAAATCTCGGATGTTAGAGGTAACCTGACTTTTATTGAAGGGAAGAATCATGTCCCCTTCGATATCAAGCGGGTTTATTACCTTTATGACGTCCCCGGCGGTGCGGAGCGTGGGGGGCATGCCCACAAGGGACTGCACCAGTTGATTGTTGCCATGTCCGGTAGCTTTGACGTCGTTCTGGATGATGGCTTTGCCAAGAAGCGGATTCATTTAAATCGCTCCTATCAGGGGCTCTATGTCTGTCCAATGATCTGGCGAGAGCTTGATAATTTTTCATCCGGTTCTGTTTGCATGGTCCTGGCTTCTAATGTTTATGAAGAGTCCGACTATTATCGGGATTATAATCAATTTCTGGAGGCGGTTCCGAAATATATATGAAAGTTCCCTTTTTAGAACTAACGGGACCTTGTGCCCAAATTCAATCTGAGATTAACGCTGCGATTCAAAAGGTCATAACCTCCGGGGGGTATATTCTCGGCCCTGAAGTCGGGGCATTCGAATCTGAGTTTGCAGCCTACTGCGGCGTGTCGCACTGTGTCGGTGTCGGCAACGGTCTCGATGCCTTGCAATTAATTCTGCGCGCCATGGATATCGGTCCCGGGGATGAGGTGATTGTTCCGGCACACACCTTTATTGCAACCTGGTTGGCCGTGACCCACGTCGGGGCAACACCGATCCCTGTCGATATCTCGCTCCAATCGTTTAACCTGGATCCCGGTTTAATCGAGGCAGCTATAACGACTCGCACAAAAGCGATCATGCCGGTTCATCTTTATGGTCGCCCTGCCCGCATGGATCTTATCTCAGACATTGCAAAAAGGTATCGACTGAAGGTTATCGAAGACGCGGCTCAGGCTCATGGCGCTCGCTTTCAGGGGCGCAAGGCAGGTTCTCTCGGCGATGCTGCCGCATTCAGTTTTTATCCGGGGAAAAATCTCGGTGCGATCGGCGATGGTGGTGCAATTACCACCAACGATCCGAAACTTGCAGAGCTTTTGCGCTCTTTGCGAAATTATGGATCTGAAGAAAAATACGTACATACTCATGCAGGTGTGAACAGTCGTCTTGATGAGATACAGGCCGCTATTTTACGCGTGAAATTGCGGCAACTTGATCGGTGGAATCAACGAAGAAAAGAGATTGCCTCAATTTATAGTGCAAACATCTCAGGATCTGATCTGGTTTTACCCTCAAGCCATTTTGAAGAAGAATCTTCATGGCATCTTTATGTCGTTCGATCCTCTTTACGGGATAGATTGCTGAATGATCTGCAAAAGAGCGGGGTGGGGGTTATGATTCATTATCCAGTTCCCCCTTATCGGCAGGATGCGTACAAATCCCTGTCTAATCATTGTGATCAATTTGCCGTGACAGATGCAATCTGTGCAGAAATTTTAAGTTTGCCGATCGGGCCACATTTAACTGATCGTCAGGTTGACCTTGTTGTCAATACCCTGAAAAACAGTATTTGATGAAAGATGTCTCTGGTGATTGATCGTCACAACAATAATTTAATACACGCCGGACAGTATAATATCGGCCATATTTGTACGCGTCAGCAGTGTGATGCGGGTCGGAGCGACAGGGTCGCAATGCGTTGGGTCGCGCCTGCTCTTGATACGACTGAAATTACTTTTAGGGAGCTTGAGCAGCAATCAAACCGCTTTGCAAATGCAATCAGCGCACTCGGTCTCGAGAAGGGGGATGTCCTTTTTACCTTCCTGCCGAAAATGCAGGAGCAGCTTTTCGCTTTTCTCGGCAGTCTGAAGATGCAGTTGGTGACCGGCACCCTGTTCGCCAATTTTGGAGAAGAGGCGTTGCTTGATCGACTGGGTGACAGTCAGGCCAAGGCTATTGTTACCAAAAAGAGTTTTTTGAAAAAGTTAACGAGAATTCGCGACCGTCTGCCGGATTTGACAATAATTATTCTGGTTGATGATGAGAGTCGCACCGGAGAAGAGGGGCTCTACAGCTACCAGCGTCTGGTCGATTCGGCCTCAGACACTTACGAGACGCCGTTGACCAGGCGTGAGACCCCTTCGGTACTGCACTACACATCCGGTTCGACCGGAAAGCCCAAAGGTGTTGTTCATGTGCACGGCAGTGTTCTTCACCAGTCCGCGACAACTCGTGATGTGCTTGGCCTTGTTGCTGACGATATTTACTGGTGCACGGCTGATCAGGGGTGGGTAACAGGTACTTCGTACGGTATTATCGGTCCGTGGAGCCTCGGTGTGACTCAGATTCATTTTGCCGGTGGATATGACCCCGCAAAGTGGTTGCAAGTTGTACAGGATAACGCGGTGACGGTCTGGTATTCGGCACCGACTGCCTTGCGGATGCTGATGCGCGAGGAGGATGCTCTTTATCGCAGATATAATCTCGATCGGCTCCGTTCTATCTTCAGCGTTGGGGAGCCTTTAAATCCTGAAGTCATAAATTGGGCACAGAGGGTGTTGCAGCGTGATATTTATGACACCTGGTTTCAGACCGAGACCGGCGGTATTATGATC
>JAGXHN010000007.1 GCA_024636225.1 Desulfuromonadaceae bacterium
AGACAGGGGTAGAACGAACCATAACAAGCGGCCACTCCTGATGCGAAGGGGTAGAACGAACCAGAAGATAGATGGACGTAGCGGCAAGCAGGGCGACCGCACAAAGGCTCAATATCCATATTGAATTCAATCCCATATATCAACCTGCTATTTATCGCTGCGAAGGTGCCCACATCACCATCCGATTGCCACTCAGATATCGCCACCAGGCGACCAGAATAGAGAGATTCACGGTCATAAAATAGAGGGGTATTTTCAGTAAAATCTGCGTCGGAGTCTCTCTCTGACGCCACGCATAAAAAGCTGCGGCGTAAAAAGCCGCCTGTCCCAGAAACAGGAGTAAAAACAGACCTGAAGAGTTTATCAGCAGAAGGTTTGATATCAAGGCGAGCAACAAAAAGAGTGGAACCAGCCAACGCAACAGTTTATGACAGAAAAATTGGTAGGCAAACAGCCCGTAACGAAGCGGATTCAAAAACTCAATATTAATGAAATAGACCGTCATGCCACGTAAAACCGTCCGAACTTTTCGATCGAACTCTTTTTTATTATCAGAAACATCCTGGTAAATCCCGACCACTGCCGGATCGCTGACACCGCGCAGACCGAGCTTCATACTGTTGAGCACGGTTCGAAAATCACTCTGCATCTCGGCAGAAAAGTCGGCACAAACCTTACGTCGTGCAGCAAAAAAAGAACCGCTCAGGCCAACCAGTGAGTTAACCCGCGATTCGAGCCCTCGCAGCCACATCTCATAACGGACATAAAACCCCTCACCGCACGACTTGCCATCCTGGCCGACAATTCGATCAACACTGCTGACGCAGCCGACAGTCGGATCGGCGAAATTGGCTGCTATCGCCCGCAGGCCGTCGGGTAGGATAATCGTCGCGACATCGGAGAAGGCTATGATGTCACCGGTCGCCACGGCCACCGCCTCGCGCTGGGCGTTCTCCTTACCGCCCCGCCGCCGAACCTCAAATAGATCAATGCCGCGATCAGCATACTCGCAAACAATGCTGTTGGTTGCATCGGTTGAACCATCGGAGGCGACCAGCACCTGCAGTCGGTTGCGCGGATAATCGATGCCCAGGGTGTTCTCCAACTTTTCCTGGATCCGCTTCTCTTCGTTATGGACAGTGATGATCAAGGTCATCAATGGCAGATAGTCACCTTTTGCGACAGCTTGAGAACGGAACAAAGAGACCACTTTGAGCGACAGCGGATAGCCGAAATAAGCCCAGAAAATCAGGAAGAGAGAACCGGTTAAAATAAGCGTCAACATGAAGACAATCCCCTTTGAAAAAGATAATTTGGAGCTCAGGCAAGAAGGTCACGGTAAATTTGGCAATAGTGTGCGCCCATGCTCTGCGCGGAAAACGAACCTCGGATTTTTTCACGCGCAGCCTCGCCTATCCGTCTGCGAACTGTTGCATCGCGTAATTGCAAAAGTGGCTGAGCAAATGATTCCGGACGGCGGTCATTGACCAGAAAGCCGTCGACGCCGTCAGTAATGATCTCGCCGATGCCACCGACATTCGGTGCAACCACCGGCAGACCATACGCCATCGCCTCAAGGATGCTCATCGGGATCCCCTCATGCTCGGATGTATTTAAATAGACGTTGATGCTGCTATAAAATTGATTGATATCATCCCGGTGCCCCGGCAGAGTGAAAACTCCTTCCAGCCGGAGTTGATCGATCTTCTGCTCGATCTTCGACCGTTCCGGTCCCTCTCCGATCAGCTCAAAGCGGACAGCAGGCTCTTCCATAAACAGAGCGTTGGCGATCTCAACCATTAGCGGAAAATCCTTGACCGGAAACAGCCGGCCGGCGGAGCCGACAACCAGAGAGTTCCCATCCACCTGCGGAGTGCAGGTTTTTGGGAGATTGATTCCATTATTCACAACACAGACCCGTTCGGCGGGGATGCCGCAGTCGGCCTTTAAGTAGTCACTGATGTTGGCAGAAACCCCGACGACCTTGTCAAACCGGGTGCGTAGCAGCAACCGGTTAAACTCTGCAACCAGCCGCCCTTTTCTGAAACTTTGGTGTGAGCCGGTATCCGGCATGCCATGTTGTGTGGTCACCAAACGGATTGGCCGACGACCACGACTCGCCAGATACGCCAGAATGTTTTCCTTATAACGATGGGAATGGATGATGTGGGGTTGGTGGCGGTTGAGTAAGCCGCGCGTAGTTGATAACAGCTGCAAAAAAGTACCAGTCCGCTCGGCAGCGACAGTCAGATCAACAGGTAATCTTCCGAGCTTATCCGCGAGAGTCCCTTCGTTCAAAAGATACACAGAGAGCTCAAGCTCCGGATAATCGAGCATCTCGCGTACCAGATTATAGGCCATCACCTCCGCGCCAGCCCAAAGGTCACCTGAAATAATATATAAAACCCTCACCAATCCCCCAGCGCGGCAAACAGCTCCACCATCTCAACTAAAATTATTGTGACACAATATCGATACACAAAATTCTACTTACCAATTAATAAATATACTTTGTAACTATTCAGCACCTGCGAAAAAGTTGTCATTCCCGAGGGGGTAATTGGGAATCCAGCTTTTTAAGCTATGGATCCTTTGATAGAATCATTCCGGAATGACAGATTTCTTATAATTCTTAAGAGTACTGAATAGTGACTACACTTTATCTATATTTATTAGACAGTTTGCTAACGGCAAATGCACCGAAACAGGCAACACCACTCCTGGCAGCTAAGGACAGGGAACAATGGTACGAGAATCTTCGCCGCTATTCCCATTGGCCAGCCTCACCGCAACATTCAAGATAGCAGAAACGCCCGAAGCGAAGACCGAATCGCAGGTCAGCAGATATTGGTCAACGAACAGGGTCTGCGCCAGTTGCTGATAGATTGTATTTAAATCATCCGCCATCACGGTATCGAAATACTGGCCGCCGGTCTCGGTCGCCAACAAATCAAGGAGATCGTTATTCAGATCGGTGAGCTGCTCGGCAATCCCGATAGGAAAGACATGAACCCCTTGCGCCACAGCGTAGTTTCTTGCTTCAACATAACTGTAAATGGATGGATTATCGGGTTCATTGGTACCGTCAAAACCATCTGACAACAGAATCAGGATGCGACGATCTTTAGACCGGGACGACAAATCATCCACAGCTTGATAGATCGCATCGTTAAGCCTTGTGCCTCTCCCCCTATCCCACGACTCTAAAACTTTTGCGATCAGAACCTCTTTGCCGGCAGCAGTACCTGCTCTGAACGGTTGCACAACTTCGACCACCGAATCGAATTTAACGATTTGCGCCTCATCGTTAGCACTGAGGTGATTGATGAAAGTGATCACGCCCTCTTCCATCCCCGCCTGAACATCCAGATGATCAGTGATGCTGCCACTGTAATCCATGACCAATGCAACAGACAGCGAGGTGTTGACAAAGTCCAGCGTTTTAACCACGGGAATTTCAGAACCAACCGTGAGGGAGAAGCTGTCGGGCAGCAAACCGGCAATCGGATAACCGAGCTGATCCGCAACAGAAAGGTAGATGGAGAGTTTAGTAGAAGGGCAGGCATCAATTTCAACCCGATTTATCTGTAGTGTCGGCACGAGAACAGCTACCCCGGTCCCTGTAAACTCGATAACCATTACTGAATTCCCCGGATCATTCGAACTGACAGAGAGAGTACCGCTATAATCCCCAGCCGCGGTCGGCGAAAAACCGACCGCAATCGCGCAACTGCCACCGGCAGCGACTGTCGGTGTTGTTGACCCGCAAAAATTAGATCCGCTGGTCACATCAAGTGTGAAACTGTCGCCGACTAATGCAATATTTGAAATCTGTAGAGTGGCATTACCACTGTTGGAAAGAGTGACTACTTTTGCTGCGGGAAAATTACCGAAAGTAACGCTGCCAAAATCATAGGCCGTTAGAGAACCTTGTAAAACCGGAGTCCCAGAAGTAGATGCCTCACCACCACCGCCGCCACAACCTGACAACATTATAGCAATAAGGGAAAAAGCTAAACTCCATCGACTCCAGCCTGATTTCAACATCGCAACACCTCCAAAGGGCCCCTCCAATGGATATTTTCAACTTCAAAATCTTTTTACAATTAAACAAGGAGCTTGCAAAACAAAACAACAATTTTGGTCAGCATTCATTGATTAGAGCTAACCATATAAATCGCACTCTGCAACCAGATAAAGCATTATATTTCAATAAATTAGGAGAACTGAAGCACTCTGGAAGTTAAAAAACCATTCCCAAATCGTTTGATGCAAAATATCGGGACCATTTACAGCCTTTGAATTTGACCTGGATTTGCAATAGCGGACGCAAATGAATTAAAATGCCCTTATTATTTAGATACTTAGACAAAAAAAGCAGATTTTATGTGGTGGGTTGACGCATCAACTGTGACAATTTATGTGCATCCAGAGATGGTCCTCACTCTGCCAAGAAGGGATGAAGCAAATCTCAAAAGAAAGAAGCCAATGATATCGACCAGATATCAATTGGCCATGAAAAGTTGGCATAAATACAGCAATGAATGGAGTCGTTACTGGATTACAAAAATGAATTTCGGCTCCAAATCAATTGTTTATGAATTATATTTAGGATATTAACCTGATGGCAAACGGAAATTTCAGTGACCTCTGTGATCTTGACAATTATTTTGTCGTCAATATCATCACTGAACTTCATGAAGCACAAACCTTAACCCGAATCGAAAGGACAGCCGAAAACGATCCTCTCTCACTGCGAAATCGGACAACAAACCAAAATGGCAAATTCAATCTGTAAAAAATATTGGACTTCATTTTTTTTAGTATCGACACTCTTCATGTTTGTCTTTGCATCGAATGCTCTTGCGACACCAAGTATCGTCAAACCGACCGGTGTTATGCTGGATGGTGAAAGCATCACGGTCGTCGGCAGTGGCTTTGGCTCCAAATTTCCGGCAGCACCGATATTGTGGGAGACATTTGATAAGGGCGTAAATGGAGGGAACCTCTCCACAAACCCCAATTGGATCTCGTATAGCGGTACAGGTGCAACCTACTCAGCAACCAAAGCATATGGGGGCAGTGGCCTTGCTGCCCACAACCAGATCGTATATCCCGATGCGGAGATGGTAGGATTTCGCACGAATGCGTTTGTATTCCCGGCAACCGACGAACTCTACTATTCGTTTATGTCCAGCTACTCCGGGACCGGGGCTGGTGGAGATATCTACAAAAATGGCCGAATCAACACCGGAACCTCCGGCTCCGCCCTCTATTCAGGAGACGGGATGATTTCCATCTCTGATAATTATCTGTTTTATCGCCCGGGGAGTGCAAGCGTATACCCGACCGGGAGAGGGTTCTCGTTTGACCTCGCAAATAGCAACTGGCAACGTCATCAGATGTACGGCAAACTATCCACCCCGGCTGGAGCTGCCAATGGCGAGATCTGGGTTCAGGTTGCAACAGAAAACAAATCGTACCCCAACATTGTTACGCGGGACTCGGGGTATTCGTTCCAATATCGCAGCATCATCTTGGGTCTCATGATGGCCAACATTGAAGCTGGAGACTCGCACCACATGTATGTCGATGATGTCTATATCGACAATACTCAGGCACGAATAGAATTTTGTGATGCACCAACCTGGTCGAACCGGGCAGAGTGTGATCCTCAAATCCCGGTCGCATGGTCTGACTCTGCAATCACCGCTACCGTCAATCAAGGGGCATTCGCTATCGGCGATACAGTCTATATTTATGTCGTGGATGCCAGTGGAAAGGTGAACAGCAGTGGGGTTCCAATCGTTATTGGCGGGACTTACGGCAGCAACAGTGTTGAGCCTCCCATTAATATCGATCCCCCAAGCACCATCGATCCCCCAAGCACCATCGATCCCCCAAGCACCATTGATCCTCCAAGCACTATCGATCCCTCAAGCAACATCGAGCCCCCGAAAAATTTACGTCTGGTCACAACATTGAATTAAGGGACAAAGGTCAAACCCCGGTTAAATAACGAACTGCATCGATAAAAAGCAGGGAGGGGTAACTTGAGATCGTTCATTTAGGGATATTAGAAATGAAATATCTGAGTTTACCATTTTTTTCCGGGGGGATTTTAGCGAAGAGAGTAAAGCGAATATCCATATCAGGGCCGAGCTGCTTGCGCAAGCGCAGCTTAATGAACTCCTCGCGGAGAACAGACCATTCTTGACCGGGCACTATCTGTATCTCAAGGTTTGAGGGACTATGCTGGATCGCCCTGAATTCCTGGGCAGAGCCCTTGAGAACATAAGCGAGGACTGTGGCATAAACAACTGTCCCGTCAGGACAGATAATCTGATCGTTAGCACGCCCCTTTCCGAGTTCCATGCGCGGAAAGGGGCGGCCGCATGAACAGTCACCAGCCTCTAATCGCGCCATATCACCGATGCGGTATCTTAGAAAAGGGACTGAACGGCTATTGAGCTCAGTGACCAACAGGTGGCCATATCCGTCGGGATCGGGTTCTTCGACCTCCAGATAGACTGTCGGCATAACATGCATGCAGCCATCTTCGCATTCAAAACCAATAATGCCGCTCTCCGTTGAACCGTATTCGTTAACCACGCGGCAACCAAACACTTCGGATATTTTTTCGCGCTGATGTGGAAAAATCATTTCACCGGTACAAATAGCCAGCGCAATGCCAAGACCCCGCCCTTTTTTCCCTGCCTGTTCCACATATAAAGCGAACTGATACAATGCGTTCGCATAAGAATAAAAATATCGGGGTCTGAAGGCCTGAAGAGTGGCGAAATATTTTGCATAGAGTTCACGATTACAATGAAAAACAGACAGCCGTTTTCGCCCGAGCAGTCTGTCTTTTACCTTTTGCGCGAATAACCCTTTTGTCGTCAGTGCGCTCCCCCACAAACGCGCTTGTTTATCACCAACTCTCACGCCATGCCATCCATAAACCCGGTGCATCACCGCATCCATATACCCCGAAGCGTTCCGATCCTTTGGAAAAACAAAAGGGGTTCCAGTTGTCCCGCTGGTGGAGCGCCAGGAGACCTGACTCTTGTCATCCAAAAAATCATTCAATTTTGGAATCATCAAATGACGATCGACCACCTGGAAATCTTCCGGATTTAACCTGCCACCGCTCACCCGGGAAAACGGGCGCGATCTATCGTCACGATAGAAAGGGGTGTTGGCTTGAACATAGTGCACCAGCTCGTAGAACTTTTCCGACTGGTAGCTCCGAAACGCCTCCTTACTCAAATGCTCCGTCTCCTTAATCTCCCGAATATTCGGATAGACCGCTTCACCCCGAATTTTATAGGCCATTTCAAGAACATTTCGCCTTAAGTAAGATCCAAACATCTGTTTATTCCTTTAGTCTCGATCGCACAAAACCTGATAAACATTGTAAAGAGACCGCTCTTTCATAACGGGGGAATTGATATAAAAAAAGGAGGCGGTTTTGCATCTGGTTCATACGCTCACCCCAAACAACTCTCTTTTGGTAAGCCTTGTCGGAAAAAATCGAACCGTGCGGATACTGTTGAAGTTGCCGATCCAAAAGATCAAACCATCTGACTGAATCACGCTGTTTGTTCAAAGGGATGAGTCGGGGAGAAAAATCTGACGCAATCGCGACAGGCACGCGACGTATTTTCATAATACCGCTTGCAGAGAAGCCAAGCTGCAGCACCATTGTCTTTCTCAACCGTTTTTGCCAAACATCGAAAACAAAATTACCCAGACTGTAAGCGATCACCCCGCCATTATATTCTTCGACACCCTGCAAAACGTGCGAATGGTGACCAAGTATCACCGAGGCCCCCCGGTCAATCATGGCGTGCGCCGCCTCAATTTGCCAGGCAGCAGGGTAATCGATATATTCAGCCCCCCAATGTAACGAAACAATGAGAAAACGACACTCCTTGCGGACTGAATGGATCTCCTCTAAAAGTTGTGACATCTCGGCATGCGCGTACAACGGTGAAGACGTAACTTTTTCTGGTCTTAAACAATAGCCGAGAAATCCGAACTTCAACCCTTTCGAGGTTATAAATCTGGGGAGACATCGATTGTCTTCCCCCGCCACCCCAACCGGCAAAATCCCTTCTTCCAGAAGGGATTGCACTGTTTCGGTAAAACCGGCCTCCCCATGCTGCATGATATGATTATTGGCGACCGAAAGGAGATTAAAGCCGCCTTTTTTCAGCAGGTGAAGAGTTTCTGGCGCCGCCCGCATCATCCGGCTATCGTTCCTGTTGTCATCAAGACCGGAATCAGAGATAACACATTCCAGATTGCCAAAAGATAAATCACTCTCAGTCAGCAGCTGCCGAACACCCTGAAAGGGATCATAGTTTGGGTCCTGGGTGATACGACTACGCACACCCAAGCCAATCATCATGGCTCTGTCACCCAGATTAATATCACCGACTGCAGAGAGTACCGACAACTGTTCCATAACTGAACCTAACAGACCTGTTTAGGTCGAAAATTTTTAAACAGAGCAACGGCGCGACTGCACAGATACAAAAAATAGACGCCTGAAAGTGAGAAAAAACCTTCCTTAAAACCACCCAGTTTTTTAAACGACTTATAGCTCGGAGCCGCCCCTATCAGCGTTATCAGCAAGATCGATAAATAGATGTTCACCCCAAAAGAGAGGCAATAAACTAATGTCACAACCCCAAAAAAATGCAGGAACAGATACATGGTGAGCAGATCAATATTTTTGTGCTGCAACAAGAGCCCAATTGAATCACCATGCCAGAACTCCCTCTTAACAAAAGCAAGGATATTTGCGGGATGGCCACTATTGAAAATCAAGAACCTGTTTGTGCGTAACAATAAAAACCCCTTTGCTCTGAGTCGTAACGACAGGTCCGAATCCTCTCCGATAGAAAGAGCCCCGTTAAAACCGTCGACCTGGTCAAATACATCACGCCGAACCGCAAAAAAACCAGAGCTAAGATTATCGACGGCCATAGATTGATTCGGTTTGTCAAATAAGCGGGTGTGAAAATACCAGATCCGTTGCATCCACGAAACTGGCTCTACCGGCCGAAGACCATCGGGACCGATAGCGTGACAACTTTCCGTATTGAAAATTGCTATTACAGTTCTAACCACACTTGTTGTGAAAATATTATCGGCATCCGAAAAGAGTAAAAATTCTCCAAAAGCACAAGAGGCACCGTAATTTCGGAGATCAGCAATCGATGCGTCTGGTCTTATATAAACCTTCGCGCCGAATGTGCGGCTATAATCGACTGTTTTATCGGTCGAACCATTATCGACCACTATAATTTCACAGTTAAATTCTTCATTGAGCCCGGCCTGCGCTGCTATCGATTCGAGCAGTCGGCCGATATTCTTCTCCTCGTTATAAGCAGGAATGATGACAGAAACCATTGGCAGCATATTCACCGATTTAACTCCAACTGATAAGAGTCTGCATAACTCGACACAACCGACCTCAGAGACAGATTATTTTGAACTTTTTCTACCGCCTTATTGCTAAGCCGTTGCTGAAGAGATTTTGAACGGATCAGCTTCGTACAACAGGCAGCCAAGCCCTCTGGATCCCCGGCAGAGACCATCAGCCCATCGATCGAATCCGCAACAATCTCTTCAGGACCTCCACTTTTCGTGACGATAACCGGCAAACCGCACGCCATAGCTTCAACCGTCGAGATTGAAAATCCTTCTGTAATCGACGGAAGAACAAAAATATCGAAGTTATTCAAAACTTTTGCAGCGTCAGGCTGGAAACCGACAAAGTGAAAGATCCCTTCAAGATTCAGTTCTTTACGCAACTGCAACATCTCCTCAAACAGCACTCCCGACCCCTGTCCGGCCACAACAAAACGACACTCAGGATTCTGAACATAAACCAGTCGTGCGGCCTTTAAAAAAACCTCATACCCCTTCGATTTACGGATATTGCCGACGGCTCCGATCACAACCTGTTCCGGACCGATACCGAGCTCTCTTCTCAAACTCTCATTTTTGTCTGGATAGAAGGTCGAGAGGTCGACACCATTGTGGATGGTTATAGACTTTCTTGCAGAAAACCCGAGTTTCGCCACATAGTGCTCACGCAAACGATCCGAGACAAACACGATCTTAGTTGAACCGATATTGATTAATTTGCTCTTCAACCAGACAAGATTTTCTTTTTCGGCAACATCGACAAACCCGTGTATCGTCGAGATGACCGGGACCCGGCAAATCAGACCCGCCAAGCTGCAGTATAGATTAGAGCCTAGTAAATGCGACTGGATCAGATCAATTTTGTGCTCTTTTACAATCTGCACAAGCGCCTTAAGGTAGTGAAGATTAAAACTTCCTTTCGACTTGACAAAAACCGGTTCAACGCCGTTTTTGCGTAATACATCGCAGACCCATCCGGGGCCGCCAATCGCCGCGATCGACTCAAACTGCTCGACATCAAGCCATTTTACCAAACTGACAAATACGGTCTCGGCCCCACCTGAACCGGTTGTATCAATGGCATGCAGGACCTTTATCATGAGCGCCTCTTTAAATTTTTCAGATATGAAGCGATTTCATACCTGAATGGGGCGATGTCATTTTTGCTGATGACGTCGAAGGAGGTATCTCTCTCCCATATTCTTAAAAAATCCGCCACGGCCCGGTACTTCGACGGAGCCGTCTGCGTGAGATTCAAAGTTGTTTTGTTATTTTTTAATCGTATGATCAGATGATCAAGAGTCCCCAAAAACCATTTCAGCTTATGTCCGGCCGGGTAATCGTCAACAAGCGCTGTGCTCGACGTACCATGTAGAGCCCCGAGCAACAAGGCGGGAAAATCGATGCCACAGGTTATAGCGAGCTGTAAAGACCCCCAGAAACGCCCGTTGATTTCCATCAATTTTGCCTTGCCGTCGCGTCGATCACGTTTGAATTCGACCATGGCGACACCGCTCCACCCGACTGCCGAGAGGAGACGATCAGATGCTGCAACCATCTCCTGATCAAGCACAACACTCTGTGAAACAACACTCACCCCGCCAGAAGGGGGTTTTTCACGCAACCTTTTATGCGAAAAAAGGGCTAAATGGCGATTTTCCCCATAAAGAGTAAACAACCCTGTACCGCTCCCGACGATTTTCTCCTGAATCAGAGAGGGATACTTCAGAACCGGACGGCTTGCATAAAGTTTTTCGAGCGCGTAGCGGTCAGAAGCATAACAGACGCCGCCTGACAGAAACCCCTCTCCGACCTGAATTCTGGAGAGGGCAGGTTTCACAACCACAGGAAAAGTATCGATCTGATCGATGATCCGGGCAAGATCGCCAGCGTTATCAAGATAGAGCGTCTTGGGGATCGCAACCTGAAGACTTTCTGCCATTTTACAGAGGGCCGATTTGTCAGATACCGATTCCATCATAGATTGGGGCGGGCAAGCCAGAAGAGTCGTAACCGGGAGCGCATCACGAAAACGGTTCAGGGCATAGATCGACTGCTCTGTCATCGGGAAAATCGTGTCAATTTTTTCCCGATCAGCTATTTCCATAATTGCGCCGGCATAAGCTGCGGCGTGATGCAGAGGGTCGGGAGTCGCAATACTACGAGAACAGAAACGGGAGCAGGAGGCGAGGTTTTTTCCCTTCGTATCGGTAACCAGAACGGTATGCCCCAACCTGCCGAGAGAGCGGGTGACAGCCAGCGCCGATCGGTTATCACCATCAGTGACCAAAATATTCATAAACTAAAACCTTCGCAGTAAAGTTCTGGCCTCAAAGAGTGAGAGGTCACTACAGACATCCTGATGCATACCGACGCGGGGAATCTCGAAAAAATCGCTGCTTTTTTCGACCCACCCTTTCTTTGTCGTCACCGCTCCTTTGAAACCGTGCTGATTTAAAAGAGATTTCAGCAGATCTGTGTAATTCCCATTCGGATAGGCAAAATAGTCAGGAACAGACCCAAGCTTATCTTTAATGGTCTGCAAAGACGCCAGGACTTCAGTCTCAGCTTCCTGCAAAGTCACCTGATCGAGAAGCACATGGTTGGCCGTATGGGCCCCGAAACTGACAAGACCGCTGGCCAGCATCTCTCTGGCTTCCTCCCAGTTGATAAAGAGGCGTTCAGGCTGAACAGTTCCACAGACATCACGCAAGAACAGAAGAAGTTGATGCCGCTCTTCCGGTCGCCACGATTTCAGTTCCGAAATGGCGGCATTGAGAAAAAGTTCAGGAGAGGATACCTGGTTTCTGACCTTTTCACGCAGCCTGCTCAGCAGAGGGTGTGCTTCGGAGCGTGAATCCTCATTGAACTTTTGCAGGAAAAAGGTGAGTTCTTCCGGCCAGAAGAGCCGGTTCGTTCCGACAAATTCAGTCGCCAGAAAAATTGTTGCCGGCACCTGATACTCCTTGATAACAGCAAAAGCATGTGTGTAGTTATCGCGCCAACCATCATCAAAAGTTATGGCACAACATTTATTGATATTTTGGCCGTTTTTTGCCCGGGCCATCAGCTCCGGCAGCGCGAGGAGGGTATAGTTTTCTTTCAAAAATGCGACCTGAGAGCGAAATGTCTCGGCTAAAACATACATCCCCGGCTGGATAAAATATTTTTCTCCCTGCACCGAGTTCAAGATGCGATGGTACATCAGAATCAAGGCTTTGTTCTTCACCCGCAAAGAGACTAAAGAGAGCAATCCGCTACCGACTGCAATCCGGGATATAAACTTTTTCAGCATCAGTTTTGACATTATCAGTCGATAGCTCCAAAATCCGATTCCTGCCGAGGCAACAAATTCAACTCAAAGGGGGATGCGGCACCTTTTCTCCAGTCCGGTTTTTTCTCACTTTTTTCCCCTCGTTAAGACCGAGAGCCGTTCTGGCCGACTCATGCAAAGAGACCGTCATCGCCAGATTGATCCAGAAATAAGGGTAGTACAAAACGGTAACAAAAAAACCGCTGACCATAAATCCGACCAATGCACCATCAAGACCGTAGGCCAGAAAGTACAAGAACCTAAAATCCTCTTTCGATTGCGCAAGCATTTTTCTGGTTCTGGAATTGAGTATAAAAGTATATAAAATCATCAAAATGAAAACGGCCAACCCGAGGTAGCCGAGTTCTGCGGCACATTCAATAAATATATTGTGCGGGACCTGGATATTCTCTATGCCGAGGATTTGTTCATTTGCGAGCACCCAATTTTTATACCCGACACCGAGAACAGGGTATCTGTCAATCAGGTCGAGCCCATGCTCCCACAACACAAAACGGCTCATTGAGGTACTATCTTTTCCGATTGAGGAGAATCTTGCCATTTGCTGATCCGGGATAAAGGAATAAACGGCAAAACCGACGGCCACCAAAACCAGCAAGCTCTTTACCCGATATTTACTTTTCAGTATAAAATACAGCGCGACTGCAGCTGCACCAAGGACTGCCCCACGGGAAGAGGACGATACGGTTCCTGATAACGCCGTCAACGGAAATAAGCAGATAAGACCTTGCTTCCATCTTGGCCAATAGCTTTTCAAGGCAAAGACGAAACAGGCTGAGACGGCCAGAAACACCACCATCTGTATCCCGAATTCGCCCGAATTATGAAACCATCCCGGCCCGCCACCTGACCCACTTCCCATAAAATCAAAGCCAGCCCTTAACCAGTTCCGAAAAGAAAATTGAGCCATTTTAAAACTGTAAATAAGAAAAGCGAGCACGAAAACAAGGAGTCTTTCTTCGGTATTAATGATGTTGATAATCAGAAAATAGATAACCAACCAGGAAAAAATCAGAGGTAATTCTTCATAGGCAGTCTCTGGAGAGAGGGCCATTATCGACGAGACAACCACGACGATAAAAAAAAGAATAAACAATCGGTTCATGAAATTTTTTGTATAGACCGGGTCAGGTCGAAGCAAAAACAGAACCATTGTAATAAACAAGATAACCTGCGGATAAGGGATGATGTTTATCGCAGGGTAGAGTGTTTGAGGACGGACGTATTCGAAGAACAGATAAATATTGATCAACCAGAACAGGTGATCCTGAGTCTTCAGGTAGGCCCATATCTCCTTAACTTTTATGCTGTATAAAGGATTCATAGCTCTCATTTTTTCGAAGCATTGCCCACAACAAGCGTCCCTATCCCTTCGAGTGGCACCCGCATCCTGCCAAAGCAACGCCGGAACTCAACCTCCCCAAGCCCAAAGGGGTCGTAGATGTTACAGAATAACCGATCCGGCCACGGTGCGAAGTCACGCAGAAGATGAATCTTGTTTTTATAGCCGGGATACAGATCAATCAATCTGCGGTACTGGCCATATTCCATCGGTACAATCAGTTCTGCACTCTCCAGATCGCAGGCTTCAGGCCTCTTTGAACAGTGTGCCGCCAGATCGACCCCGAACTCCCTGCCGGCAAGCACAGCCTCTTCAGGGGAGATGCCCCCCTGATCGACATCGATACCGCATGACTCGATCCTCAAGGATTCCGACCGAACCAGTCCCCTGAGATAGTATTCGGCAAAAGCGCTGCGGCAAATGTTCCCCTTGCAGACAAAAACGATATGCCGCGCCCCCTTCGCAGCAAAAGTGTCACGGACAAGCCGATAAGCGGCGGAATCAAAAAGAGTCTGAAACCCTCTTCTGACGTTCCGCTTAAATTTTCGATCCAGATTCGCTTTGAGCCAACTAAACATCGGACGCACCACCCGTCTTCAAATCGTTTTTTCAGCCTGAGATTGGTTCATGGTAAACAGGCTGCTGTTTCCGGTCCCGACCATGGGGATCGCAGAAGGTTTAAATGTCGCTTCAAATTGAGCCAGGGTGACAGAGTTCCAACCCGATTCACGAGCAACCTCCAGAAAGCTTCTGATCTTCATGAAAAAAAGCTGCTCATCCTCTTTTGTCTTTACAAAGGGACTTAACCCGGCAACCAGACTCGTGGAATGAAAAACCATATTGAGGCAGTTGTGGTGATTTGTTTCCATCCGTCTGGCCAGGCGGATCATGGCATTGGCATCGGCCAATTCAGGTGACAGCCAGACCTTGTTCAACAGTCCGAGAGAATCGAGCACCCCTTTCAACCTGAGTTTTTTAACAACAGGGCTCTCTATCGCCTGCATCAGCTGATGACACAATGAAAAGTTTGGCTGCAAAAAGCCGACAGTGGCCGGTACCTGCAATAAAGAATTGCGCCCCTCGCCCCCCACGCTCCCCCCGGGGTAAAAGATAAAAGGCTCAGGCCCAAAATCTGAAAAGTCTGGTCCACCATACTTCTTTACACTGACATACGGTGTCACGGAGGTATCGACCCGGTAGCCGAGACGGCAGAGTGATCTCGCTGTTGACAGCCCGAAACCCCAGCGACCAGCGCGAAAAGAGACAGGAACAACCCCGAGATTGCGACAGATCACCTCATGCAGAGTTTCGAGCTTTTGATCCTGTAACTCTTCAGGAAGGTTGCATAACATAGTATGAAAATTGAGGTTGTTAACCCGTCTGTCGAAGGGGGGGGTATTCCAGGGGTGGCAGTGCATGCCAATCTCACATTTCCCCGCATCGAGATAACCTCTGAACATCTCGATACAGCGCTGATCGGTCGCAACGGGATAAGTAATCAGATAGGTCGGCCTGACCTTGAATTCATCAAAAAGATTTTGCAACAAGGGGATGTGTTCAAGGTTTTTCAGGCTGTAGCCTGTCTGATTATAATAGCCCCAGTTGTCAGCTTCGGTGTCTATCGTAATAATTAGATTCATGACATTCCCTCACTATTAGTATTAACGTTAAGAAAAAGTTATAAAGTCCCTGGAAGGTAAGTCTTCAGGAGAAGATAAACAGATTCAATGTTAACGTTAAAGTGATGAGCCATCGAAAACTTTTCTCTGGAGGCGACTTTCTTCTTCTTTGACAACAAGGAGCGACCGTAACTGCAGTACAATTCAAACATCGCATGGGAGACATCACAACCGACTTCATCACATATCTTTCTGTTTTCATTAACAAATCGATTGAGCACAAAAATATTGTTTTCATAAGTCAGTATTTTATCAGATGCGGAGATACAGGTGGTTAAACTCCCTTCGGTCTTGTTAACGACCACCAGCTTTTCATGCAGATAGCCGATCAGCGTTTTAACCGCAGCCCGTAAGAAAAAGTCGACATCTTCGGCGGAACAGAGTTTTTCATCAAATCTACCAATGGAAGCGAGCAATTCTCTGGTCATCATGACTGTCGGCATTCCTAAATACGGATCCAGGAAAACCTCTCTCAACGTATAGGTTCGGCTTTCAGTCCGCGGGACACGGTGGGTCACATCCAAAACAGATCCGTCCTGAGAAACAATGGCGAAGTCACAAAAAACCAGACCGACCTCAGGATGTTCTCGAAAAAATGCCAATTGCTTTTCAATTTTGGTTTCAACCCACTGATCATCAGAGTCGATAAAAGCAACATAGCGACCATTGACGGAGTCCAGACCGGTGTTTCGTGCCGATGAAACACCACTATTAGATTGATACAGATAGATAATCCTGTCGTCGACAAATTCTGATTCGACATATTCTCTGGTTTCATCCGTGGAGCCATCATCAACGATGATCAATTCCAGGTTTTTGAATGTTTGCTGAAGAACGGAAGAGATAGTCCTCCCGATGATATCCTTGCGGTTGTAAGTCGGGAGTACAACACTGACAAGTGGATCATTGTTCATAATAAACCTCCCTCAAAGGCAAAAAATGCCTCTTCGGACAGAGTTTTGGTTATCGGTGAGACGTGATCAAAATCCTCAGATATTCGAACTCGAAGCGAGCCCCAATCTGAAAACCTTTCTTTCTCTATTCCCTAATACAAACAGATAACAATAAGGGATAAACAGAGCGACCTGGATCACAGCAATGGAAAAAAGGCTGAAATATGTTTTTTCAATATAAAAAGTTGCGCAATAAAAATAGATGAGCATCAAAGGGACCAGCTTACTGATAGAAAACAGCATTTCAAAATAATAGATTGAGACCGGTTGCTCTATAAACTTGCAGGTATAAACAGGCTGAACGAACAATTTAAACAAAAATGTTCCGATCAATGTCCCCATTGCGACACCATATATTCCATAATAGCGAACAAGAACAAGGCTTACAGCGAGATTCAAAACCCCTTCACATGAATTCGAGATCGCATAGTATTTATGTTTTGAGATCCCGTAAAGAAGGCCAATCGTCGGGTTTTGCATGAGGTCGAACATGGAAGCGAGGCACAAAATAATCAGAATAACGTAGGCTTCATCGTATTCAGCCCCGACCCAGAGGGTGATAAAGTATTTGCCATAAAACATGATACAGCCGCCGACAAAGACGGTCACTGTCGTGCAAATTTTTGTTGAAATCAAAAATAATTTTCTTATTTTGTCAAACTCCCCCCGCCCCTCATATTCACTGAAAACAGGCGTTAAAAGCCCCATCGACCCCATCACAAAACTCCCGAAATAATCGATCAGTTTCTGTGCTATAGCATAGATTGTGACCATTTCCAGGCCGAGAAATCCCGCAATAACAAAAGAGTCGATTCTGAATCTCAAGAAATCAGACATGTGCCCGATAAATGTATATTTACTGTAGTCAAATAGTTGTTTTACTTTGTTTTTTGCAACATAATCCCTGCCAAAAACAACATCCGGGTAATTTCGCTTAAAGCTATAAAGGCCAATCATATAACCCAAAAAATTTACGCCGAGCGTGATTACCGCTAAAGCAACCAGTCCATATCCCAAGTCAACGAAATAAAAGACCAGCGCAGTTCTTACGATCAACTTGGCCATGTTGATGTAGACCAGGATGTCATATCTCAATTTTGCGACGAGTCCCCCCATTAAGGCGCGCATCGGAAAGCCGATCGAAACATCAATACCGAAAATCAGAAGCAGGATCCTGAAGAGGGTGATATCGTCAGGTTCAGCAATAATGAGTGGGCTTATCAACATCACAACAGCTGTTATCAGCAGAGCCACGAAACCGATAAAGCTGAAAAGCACCAGAGAGGTATTGATGACGACATTCACTTCAAGATCATCTTTTTGTGAACAGGCTCTAGAGACATACCTTGATATGGCTGAGGAAAGGCCGAAATCGAGAAAGCCATAGAACCCCATAAAGGCACCAACGAGGGTCCAGAAACCGTACAAGCGATCTCCGAGTGAAATAATCAGATAGGGCGTTAAAAAAAAGGCGACAATAATACTTGCCAACAACGATATGATTCGAAGTGTCGATCCTGACATCAGACGCCTGGCAAGTTTGTGCGTGTGCATAAATTCTTCCCCAAAATGGTCTCTTTAGCAAAAATCTAAAATCGAGGGCGATCTGGACAACTCAATTCAACATGAACAAGACTTTATACAGTTTCAATTTCAACCATTCCATAAACAGACTTCGCAGATATTTAGGTTCCCCTGAGCCGAGGACAACAACATCAACACCTGATCCATTTAAAAAATGTTCAAAAGTCACCCTGACTCGTTTTGAATGGTAAGGCGACGCCACCAGCAACAGGTTTCTATAACCGTTTTTCAACACCAATGCAGCCACCTCTTCGGCTTCAGTCATCGTCCCGAATACCCCCTTTCCCATCGAAATCGCCACGACATCTGCAGAGGAAACTCCCGCGTTAGCAAGGGTCAAAAAGGACCATTCATCAACGGTCAGGTTTCTGGCTATATTGGCGTCGTACCCCATTTTCCCTTTATTGCTCATAAGATAAATTTGTCGACAAATATTTTGCGCATAAACCTTTGCGACGACGTTAAACTTGTATCGTTGCGCCCTTATATTTCCACCCAGAACATACAAGGCATCAAACGATTGAGCGTGGGGCCATTGATCGGTGACGATCAATTCAGTTTCAAATCGAGCCCTTAATTCTGCTCGAAATTTTTTTCCCGCCTCATTCTCCATCAGAATCAGAGCCGTGAACAAAACCGCCAGAATCAGAAAAAAGGAAAGCACAAACGTCAGCAACCGGCCCCGTTTTTTCTTTCGTTCAACACCCATACTCTTTGTCCGATAATTCATCTTGAACCGGATACAGTTCAGGAGTCGGCAACTGTTGCGCAATCCGATTGCAACGACTTAACGGCTCAACCTCCCCTCTTTCTTTATGGTCAGATGCTGTTCTCTGTGCCAGAAGTTCGGAAGAGTTGGTTCCGACAATCTCAACCAGTGCTTCATCGCAGTTTTCAGCGGTTTGCAGCAAGGCACACCAGAGTCTGACCATTGCCATCCACGGCTTTTCATAAAGGGCATCGGACCCGAAATATATTTTTTTCTGGTCAAAGGATCTCAACAGTAGACAAAGGGGGTTAAAAGAGATGCCAGAGGTATCGACGGCGAGATGATCGTGCTGCTGAAACAGTTTTTCCATAATTGGTAAAACGTTTTTTCGACAATCGTCGTCAGAATGCCCAAAAAGACCGGCGTGAGCGATAACAACCGTCGCCTTTGTCAATGACCAGTCGACGTTCAACAGATATTTTGCTTCGCCGTATCTGACCGCAGCGCTATTTTGACAATCGGGACTGAGGCCGCCATGTATCATGACGAAAAGTCCGCATTTCTCTGCCGCATCAAGCAGATGTTCGACCCGATCGATCCCCGCGGAATGAGACAGGTCAATACCGGTAATGCTGGGGTGTATCTTAAGCGCTTTGACGCCGAATTTTCCAGCAACCCGCCGCACGGCCTGTTCCACCCCGGCGTTCGGGATATCATTGGGGACGCAATAAGCAGACAGGAATCGTTTATCATTGAACATTTGCGCTACAGCCTCCAACTGGCCGTCTCCTCTTTCAGCAGCAGCCATGACCGGCAATAACATCGCCCGGTCTATGCCGCACTGATTCATCTGGTCGGCAAAAACCTTCGCGCCCGTATGAGCATAAAATCTGCGGGCGTTAAAAAGGCAAAGTTTGGCGCGCAACTTTTCATCAATCCTCTTTTCACCCACAGCCATGGAATGGTCCAGTTTCATATCTGTTGTTTGCGGGGAAACATATTGTGACGAATCTGCACTAAACAGACCTTTGGCATGCGGTGAAGGCCGATATTTAAAAGAAGAAAACATCACCTCAAACGGGTGCATGTGAAGATCATAAAAAATGGCATCACCTTTTATCCGCTTCACCAGATCGAGAATTTCCTGAACCTTCAATCTATCCATGCTGTTTCCATTCATACCCCTGATAATTTTTCTTCAGCGCATCCAGTTTGATTTTGCCGCGATCACACCGGGGCATTTTTTCAACCCGAATAAAGCGCTTGGGGATCATATAGCCCGGCAGCAGCTTCTTGAGCGCTGCAGAGATCATCTGAACTTCGACCTCCCCTTCTGCCTCCCAGAAGGCCGCAATTTCCAGGACCCCGGGCCCTAGTTTTGACTCAAGCAGATCGACTGCGCTATCCTTTATCCAGGGGAGAGAGAGAAGTGCTTGCTCGATCTCCCCCGCCTCAATCCGGTAGCCCATAAACTTGAGCTGTCGATCTTTCCTGCCGATATATTCCAGGTTTCCATCCGGCAGCAGACGGCCGAGATCGCCGGTTTTATAGATTTTTTCTCCGTTTCGAATCAGTGGACTCGGTACAAAGGCGATGGCGGTTTTCTCCGGGTCATTCAGGTACCCTTTAGCCAATCCGTCTCCGGCGATACAGATCTCACCGACTTCTCCCAGGAGAACCTCAGTCTGGTTGTCAGCGAGGAGAAGCGTTCGCGTCCCATGGCGCGGCATACCGATCGGAATCCGTACGTGCACCCCGTCGGGGAGACAGTCAACCCGGTAACAAGTCGAGACGCCGGTCGCCTCGGTCGGACCGTAAGCGTTGTAAAAAGTTTTTTCGGGATATTTTGTCATCCAGTCGATCAGATATTTGGTCGGCAAGGTCTCCCCCGCAAAAAGCACCTGGCGCAACGTCGGCATCGCCCCGGCCTTGAGAGCCCCTCCCCTCGACATGTACATAAGGAGTGATGCGACCCCCTTCCAGAGCGTCACCTGTTGCCGTTCAATAAAACCGACCAGATTTGCAGGGAAAAGGAGTGTCATTTCATCTGCGATCGATAATGTTGCGCCGGATTTCAGTGCACAGTAGATATCGAAGGTCGACATATCGAAATGAAAAGGAGCGGTTCCGAGGATGTTATCTTCAACAGTGATATTGAAATGGCTGACCGCCCAATCGATGTAGCCCTTCACATTACGGTGAGAAATGATCACCCCTTTGGGGCGCCCGGTTGACCCGGAGGTGTAAAGAATATAGGCGATATCGTTTTCATTATTCAGGTAAGCCGGTTCACCCAGGTCAAAATCTTCAATAACATCGAGACTTATGACCTCCCTTACTCTCTCAGTCTGACTCACAGCCGGATCAGAGACAGAGAGGATCGGAATGGTCAGTGCGGCCATCGACATGACTTCCATTGCAAAAGGAATCGTCTTGCTGTCGCAAATAAGGGCTTTGGGTCTGGCGTCTTTTAGAATATGCCCCCATCGTTCAACCGGAGCCTTGTAATCAAGCGGGACGTAAATGGCGTCCGCCTTGAGGACCCCCAGAATCGAAGGGAGCGTTTGCACTGACCGCTGCAGACAGATGGCGACCCGGTCCTGTCGTCCAACCCCGATCGATTTCAGACAATGAGCGATTCTGTTCGACACGATCGACAGGTCACCATAGGAGAGGGAACAGCTTCCGTCGGTCACAGCAGTTTTCCCGGGACGACGGGAAACATGCTCACTCAAATATGTCTGCAGCAAAAAAGGAGCGGCCATTTCATACCCCGAGAAAACGTGCAATGATGTTGTGTTGAAGCTCTGATGTCCCCGAATATATTGTTGCAGCAATACTGTCGCGCAAGTCTCTTTCAATTTCGTATTCGCTCATATAGCCGTATCCGCCATGAATCTGCACCGCATCGAGACAGGCCTGTTTCAGGCTCTCGCTGATGAACAGTTTGCAGATCGAGGCGTCCAGAGCCGCTCTTTTATGGTTGTCTTTCAACGCCGCACATCTATAGAGAATCCCTTTTCCGAGCTCTATGTTCACCTTCATGCTGGACAACTTGTTCGCCACCGATTGATAGCTGCCGATCGGCTTTTTGAACGCATGACGCTCTTTGGCGTAAGTTACGGAAATCTCCAGAATTCTCTCCATGGTTCCCAAATGTGCCGCCGGAAGCAGACTCCGTTCCCACTCCATCGATTCATTGAAAATGATCGCCCCCTGCCCTTCTTTTCCGAGCAGCTGCGCAAATGGCACGGCACAGTTATCAAAAAAGAGTTCGCCATTCTGCAGTGTGGACAACCCCATCTTCTTCAAAGGTCTGCACTTTTCAAATCCTGCCATGCCGTCTTCCACAACCAGACACGATATCCCGCCCAGGCTCTTCTTCTCAGGGTCGGAAACCGCAAAAACGATGACGACATCGGCGATCGGGCCGTTGGTGATAAAGGTCTTGCTGCCGTTCAAAACATAAACGCCCCCCTCTTTTATTGCGCTCGTGCGCATCGACAGGGCATCGGAGCCCGAACCGGGTTCGGTGATCGCCTGGGCAAAAACCTTTTCGCCCCGGCAGAGCAAAGGGAGGTACAGCTGCTTCAACCGCTCACTACCAAAATGCAGAATCTGCAAACCACACAGGATTTGCGTCGCAATTGCGTGGACAAGGCCGGCATCTTTACATGCGTAGCCGAGAGCATTTATTGAAATCACCGTGGTCATAAAATCGACCCCGCCGCCGCCATACTCTTCCGGAAACGGTTGCGCCAGGATCTGCATCTCTGCGCATTTTCGCCACGCCTCCCAAGGGAAGAGATCCCCCTTCTCGTACGCAGTCATATCGTAATCGAGTTCCTGCCGGGAGAACGCAACAAGAGTCTCTCTCCAGATTTTCTGTTCATCGGTTAATTCAAGGACCACATAACCCCCCGAGGCAACTAGCAGCTTTTTTGGGTAACAAAATCACTAATGGTCGAAATTGAGGCGAAATTTTCAGGGACCAGATCATCACCGGAAATCTGGATCGAAAATTTTTCCTCCAGAAAGCCGAGAAGAGACATGATTCCGAAAGAATCGATAACCCCGGAATCGATCAGCTGAACCGTATCGGTCAGATCGACACTACTGTCGTCAGAAATCAGTTCGCTTAAAATAAATTGCCTGATTGTCTCTCTTGTTAGCATTTCAGACCCCCTTTCCATCCGATTCTTTTTAATTGCTGCCACGACGAACCCTATCTATTCGGCCTATCAGCTCAAACAATAAAAGTCGTAAAAAGAGCTTACCGCAGCAGTACTTTCCCTATGAGTCGCGTCAACTTCGCCAGAGCCATGCAGTACCCGGCAGGGCGTTTCTGCCAGACGTTCAGTTGCAGGGTACAATGACCGCGGTTCGACCAATGAAACTTATATCGTTCATCCCCTTTCAGAAAATCGTAAAATTTATGCCCTGCTGAAATTGCATCCAAAATGCTATAGCCGACCAACAGGTTCCCGAGACTGACCTTGGGATTATGTTTTTTATCCACAGCCATTAAATACATGGAAACTATCTGGTTGAATTTGAAGTGAAAAAGAGCGGCCAAAGGTTTGCCATCTAAAAATAAATAATCGAGTTGAAATGGCATGGCATCATCATATTTCTTCATTAATTTCTTTAGTATCGAATGGGTCTGCACACCTGACCAACCGCTTATTTCTTCGTACATTTGAAAGAAATGTTCTAACTGACCTTCGACTTCAGAACCAACAAAGACAACATGAGACATGTCATGATCACGCTTGGAGACACGCATATCCTGCTTGAATTTTTTCCGCCAACCGGTTGACAGCATTGAATATAAATCACTCTCGTTATCCGGAAGTTGCACGCCAGGACAGTAGGCACTGCGCTTCAACTCTGCATATCGTCCTTCTTCATCAAGGCGATTCATGAAATGGAGCAGAAACAGGCTATCTGCTCGCATATCTGTTAAATGCAGCTGATCCCAGCCAGAGCGCGCCTCCCCTTGCAAATAATCGTACAGAGCATTGGAAACATCATATTCATGCCCTTTTTTAGCCACGATATCGAGATAATCAGAACCGGATTCCGGTGTTCCAAGAAAACGGATTTCTCTGACAGGAAACAGTCCAAACTTTCGCTTCTGGAGATAAAAGGGGGCGACTCCAACCAATGAACTTTTTTCGTAAAAGGCCAGAATAAACAGCTGTCGATCTTTTTCGAGACAAACTTCACTCCAGGAATACAACCATTCCCAGGTAAGAAAAATGGTTGAGCTATTTGATTCAGTTAGAAGATTGGACCAGGCACTGGAAAGTGAAAGCCATTCATCCATGCTGGTAACAGATCGTATCGTTATCTCTGCCATTCGATGCTTCCCGTTTTGCGTGCTGGTTCAGTTCAAATACTTTTCTCTTTGTCTCTGAGCGGAAAATTTCTCGCTGCCTGGCAAACAGAGCTTTCATGTGAGTGGTAGAGACCAAAGAACCGGGAGACTTCCAATCTTCGCAGTTCCTTCCACTTCAATGTTCGATGCACCCAGAGGGCGGGGATATTTTCGGCCCAATAACACCCTAACGCCCGGGCATAGCCATTCTTTTTGATCTCATGCAGGACCCCGTTCTGAAGGAGATTAGCCAGATTATTCCCCCTCTTGCCGGGATAGAGATACATATCAAACGCGTAGACATCTTTATCTTTACATTCAAATTTGAGCCATTTCAGATCAGGATGGACTCTCCCTTTGTGCGGATCGAAGTTGCTGGTATACCAGATATCCCCACACACCTCTTGTCCTCTGACCACTGCTACTCCACGGTATCCATTTTTCAGATAGCCGATGATCTTCTTCAACCTCTTCTTGTCCGGGTAGATCAGCAGACCCTCACTTGTGGCATTTTGCATTAATGTCTCCGGGGTTATCGCTACAAGCGTGACCCCGGCTTGTTCCATTGCATCCGTGATCGGGGATAATGTCGACAGATCTTTTTCAGCCGTAACGGCCACTTTGTTTATATGCAGATTTGACTGCAGATAATAATAAAGCCGATCAATTTTAACCGCTTTCAGAATTCTTTTAAGTCGCGTTGATCGATTCTTTGCCATAAGAGCCTCTCCCTTTTCGATACACTTCCCCCCAATAATCAACAGACCGCACAAAGAACAAAAAAAGGTTGTTAACCAGCTCTTTCGATCTGCTCTGCAGCTGTCACCTTGCTGACGATCCCATCCCGGTCAAACAGACGCGCGATGCGCTGGCGGTCATAATTGGAGACCAAAGGGTGCACCGGCAGCGTTGCAAGACGATGAACCAGCTGTTGTGCCACCGGAAACTGCTTTCCGGCGAAGGTCTCTTTGAGTTCGGTGATCCCGGCGATCGTGTCGGGATAGACCGCCGCCAACCCGAGGCCGTACCGTTCGCTTTCGTGCAACAACGCCCGACGAACCGTCTCATCGGCACACTCAATCGGGAAGCGGATCAGATCGGGTAACGATTCGGCCGTCAGATACGGTTTGACCGTGTTGTTGGTACTTTGCACCTCCCATTTTTTGGCATTGAATCGTCGCTGTGTCCTGAAACGCTCGAGCCGCTCCTGCCAGGATAAAGTCAAGCCGGCCTGAAATTTTGAAAAAGACCGGATCGAAAAATCCGGATCAAAATGCGTCGCACCTATCTGCAGAAACGGCAAGCTTTTCGGCAACCAGAAGAGCGCGGGGGAGGTCAACAGCTTCAATGCCAGAGCGGTCAGAACAAGCGTTACAAGTTCAAAAAAGCTATACGGTTTCAACTCTGACAGCTCCTCTTCGATGGCGGCGGCAATTTCGCGATTGTCGGTCAGAAGAATCCCCCCTTCGACGGTAGAAAACGCCTTCCCTCTGCCGAGGCTGAACAGACTGATATCCCCCGCTCTACCGAGCCGTTCGCCTTTCCATGTCGCCCCCAGAGCCTGAGCGGCATCTTCAACAACAGGAATGGGTCGATCCTGCAGCAACCGCCGCAAACGCGAAATATCGGCAGGAGAGCCAAACAGATGGGTCGGCACCACACACAAAAGTCGCGGATCATCCAGGGACGATTTCAACTGATCCTGATCAAAATCGAATGTTCCCGGCTCAATGTCGCAAAGTGCCACCTGCAACCCGGCCCGGACGATGGCCGACGGAACGGAATAACAGGTGAGAGCCGGAATCAGGACCCGATCCTTTCCGGGATAAAGCCTTTTTAGTGCGAGCAAGGCGACGGTCAAAGCAGCCTTGCCGGATGAAAACAGGTAGCAGTAACGGCGATTAAAACAGGTCTGAAGTTCCTGTATAAACCGCTCAGTCTCCGCCTCAGCGCGCAGCAATCCCTGTAATCCAGAGAGGAGCCCTCTCCAGCTGATGGGTGCAGCCGCCGGTGGAACTGTTCTGCCGATTCTCATCTTAAAGTCCTATATGTTTTCGGATCGCGGGGCCGAGCATCCGGCTGATCGGTACCGGCATTCTTTTCCAGAGCTGCACCGCGACATTGAACATCGGCCGATCGCCAGTGGCCGCAGAGATGGGACGCTGAAGACTCAGATTTGGAAAATTGACCCAGCACAATCGAACCGGGTGTGCCCCCCACTGTTGCTTGAACCTGTATGGACCAGACCCTTCCATTGATCGCCCGAAGTCAAACCTGGAAAAACCGTGATTGCAGCCATACTCAAGCATCGTCCAATAGAGGAGCATGTTCGGGTTGAACAGCTGATATTTTCGCAAAGAAGAAGCCCATGGATTGTAAACCGTCTGGTTCAGTGTACAGATGATGCTCCCGGCCACCGGTTCCCCCCCTTTGTAGACAACAAAGATCCGGGAACGGGCAGGGAACAGTTCGAGGATATTCTGCAGGAAAATTTTTGAATGCACGGGGGATCCGAGATCGCGCATATTGATGGTGAAGACACGATAAAAGTCATCGAGAAATTCAACTCCTCCGACCCGTGTCTCCAAGCCGGACTGAATCGATTTTTTCACCTGACTTCTCAATTTCGACCTGAACGATTGCATCAAGACATCAGAACGGTCTGGAAGTTCAATCACCATCCTGACTCTATCCCCCGAAGAAGAGCACCTTGAGATTAAATTTTGCTTGATTTCGGGCCTGATTTGCGCGGGGCCAAAACTCCCCCCCTGTCGCAACTCGACAGCGTCGGCCCTGACCCGATGCATCAGATTCAACGCCTCGTGAATCAGACAGCTGGCGATAACATCGTTATCGGCCAAGACCCCGGCCATATCGAGAAAAGGGAGTGAAATTAGAGAGTTGCCAGACAAGACATGTTTCATATGTACCAGCGGCAAGATACCGACCAGCCTACGATTCTTCCGCGCCAGAAGGAAGTGTGACGAATGACCGTAGCTCTCTTCGATCACCCTTTGCCAGCCGGAAAGATGATACGGCGTTGCCATACGGTTCCTGGCGACATAGTTATCCCAGCAGAGAATATCTGTCGGTTGCATTGATTTGATTTCGATAGCCATATCACACCCTCATTTTTTTACTGAAACGGATTGGTCGAACTCGCAAGCACCTTCAACAACAGAAGTAGAGTTGCTTTCAGCCGTAAATCGTTTGCCCAGTACCGTATCGATCGTCGAAAAACTGAAATCCTGCAACAGGCGCGTAAACCGGACTTCGGTCTTATCGAGGTTGAGATAATGACGAAAGCGACTCTTGATTCCGGCATTCTTCATCCTTGGTTGTTCAGGGTCGAATTCCCATGGATGAATATAAAAAACAAACGGCCGCTCTTCCCGGGAATTGATCTGATTCAGTCCTACACGGGTCAAGAGATAAGGATAGAGCCGGAAGTAGCCGCCACCGGAAATCGGCAGATTGCAACCGGCCCGATTCAAGGTTGAAATCGGCACCTCAAAAATCTCGCAGTCAGGGTCCTGTTCAGAGCCCGGCATCCAGTCGCCGCTTCCGGTACGTTGTAAAGAGAAAGGAAAGCGGGGCCAATCAAAGCTCCCGTAGAGATCATGCTGCACCGGAAAGACGCTCGAATCGTAGCGGTACCCGGCCTCGACCAGTTCGTCAAATGCCCAGAGAGAATCGGGATTGATCGAATAACTCGGGGCACGATACCCCTTAACCACGACGCCGGTCAGATCTTCCAGGAGCTGTTTACTCTGGCGGATATCGTTACGAAACGCACTGCGACTCTGGGTCGGAACCCGCTGATGAGCATAACCGTGACTGGCTATTTCATGTCCGAGAGCAGCAATTCTTTTAACCAGCGCAGGTGAATACCGGGCTATCCAGCCGAGCACAAAAAATGTCGCTTTGATATCGTAGGCAGATAAAATATCGAGTATTTTGTTGGTATTTTGCTCGACGCGGCTCTCGAATCCAGGCCAGCTCGACACCGGATTTATCTTCTCAAAAGCCGAAACCTGAAAGTAGTCTTCCACATCGATCGACAGCATGTTGACAATCGCCTTCTTTCCCATCGCGCCCCCTTTTAATACGACAGACAAAACTCATTTCATCTTGGTAAGAACCTGTTTACTGTTGTTTCGAAACGGACTTTTGTGCCCGCTTTTGGTTTGAACCTGCTCCATGAACCGTTGCTCGATCGTCTGGAGGGTGGCAGTGATCCCCACAAGCTGATCACGAATCGTGTCGATCTGAACAATCTGCTTTTTGGTGATTTTTTTCAGAATTTCTTCATATCGCTGCTGTCTTTTCTGGATCTGCTGCAACAGTTCCCAACTCTTCTGATCGTGTAAAGACGGCGCTACCACCTGGCGCGCAGGTGCAGACTTATCATGTTTGGCAAAGGCGACAGAGGAACGGAGTTCTTCGACCAGCTCATGCAGAAAAGAGGCAGAAATTTCAGTGATCTGATCGCTGAATGCCGCCAATAACAGGTAATCGCCTAAAATGTTAATCAACCGCGGCACGCCGTTGCAGAGTTTGTAAATCTGTTCAAACGCCCCTTCCGGCAGAGTGATGGCCGCACGATTTCCAGCACACTCCAGTCGATGGTAGAAGTAATTGCAGGTTTCATCCAGAGTGAGCCGCTCGAGATGACAACTGACGCTCAGACGCTGCCGCAGCTGCGTCAACGCTTTCTGATTCAGGATCGTCTGCAGTTCGGGCTGACCGACCATAATGATTTGCAGCAGCTTTTCACTCCCCGACTCCAGATTAGATAACAGTCGAATCTCCTCCAGTGTCTCATTCGAAAGATTCTGTGCCTCATCTATGATCAGGAGTGGCTTCTCTTTTCGGGTATAACAATCGATCAGAAAATCGTTCAGATCCTTAATCAATTTCACTTTATCGAGTCTTGTGACAGCCAGACCGAAATCCATATTGATCAATCCGAGCAGCTGCGACGGATCAATCTGGGTATTAAAAACCCGAGAGATAACAGCCCGATCATCAAGGCGATTCATCAATGCACGAAGCAGTGTCGTCTTGCCGGAACCGATATCGCCGGTCAGGAGAATGAACCCGGCCCGTTCATCAAACCCGTACTGCAGATAATTCATCGCCCGACGATGGGTGTTGCTCATGTACAGAAACTGCGGGTCCGGCAGCAGATCAAACGGTTTTTGTTTAAAATTAAAGAAAGACTCGTACATCTTTTTGACCTCACTTCAATGAATCAGGTTGTACGTCAGCTGCAGATCACAGGAGACCCGGTTTTCCCGGTAATCATTTACATCCAGATCAGAATCGTTATTGCGGAAGAGATAGCGACAGCCGAAAACAATATACTCACGCGGGGTATAAACGAATGATGCACCGAAACTGTAACGATCAATATTTTCAGTGACCGGCTCAAACTCAAGACGGCTTCCGTCAGCATTGATTCCAAACAATACTTTCGGCGTCAGTTGATAGGAGGCCGTGCCGACAACACCATACTCTTGATCATCCCGCCAGACCTGAACATACTCACTCATTGAATAGAGCAGGCCAAGCCGCCAGCTCAGACGACTGTTATAGGCAATTCCGCCATCGCCACGCCAGATTCGATAAAGACCGTCCTGTATGTCATAGTCAAAATTTTTGATGTAATTAAGATCTAAAACCCAACGCACAACCGGCGTATATAGCAGCTGGCAGTCATAAACGCGTGTATTGAAATTCTCGCCGGTCTCATACTCGAACCAGCTCATCCCCGCCTTGGCAGATATTGTGGTCGAAGCAAACGGTCGCCACTCACCACCGACCCTTCCCTGTATACGGTCGTAATCGTAGTTGATTTTGGCCGCCAGATGCTCATAAAGCCCCTCCAGTTGCAGGTCGATAAGAGCCGATTGCCGCCTGTTCAACAGCAGTTCAACGCGTTGAGTTTCGGTTTCGTCAGCATTTTGCGTATCGTACTGAACGGTTTCGTATGAGTAAGCCGTCTCGAAAAAATGCCGTAATCCGATATCGAGATGATAGACCGGACGGATGCGTCCGAGATAACGGTTGGTCGTATTACTAAGGGGTAAATCGACGACATCGGAACGCCGCCGATCAAGGTTTTCTCTTCTGGCATCACCATACAGCTCAATACGCAATGCTCGCTCCGGCAAAATCACTCCATCCAGAACCCCGATGTGCGTATCAGCCCGATCGTTAAAAGACGGCTGATTCAGATAGCGATACCTTTCATATCGGTATTGAAATGAAATATTCAGTTCTTTGCTCCGCTCTGCCATCCAGAGATAGGGGGCTACGGTCACAATCCATTCTTCATATTTGTCTGTTTCAGTCAAAAACAGGTTGTCGGTCATTTCAAGTCGCGTATAGAGCCCGGGATGCAGTGAGAATTCGGCTCGACACTCTCCTGAAATCAAAAGAACGAGCAGAGAAAAACCGATTATGCAGAGTCGAAAAAAACCTTGATGCACCGTAACCCTCCGTTTTATTTCATACCGTAGTAGTAGGAACCATAGTTGGTCTTCGGCAACGTTGCATCGTTACAGATCAGTCCCAGCAGATTGAATTCACTCATAATATCGAGACCTTCTTCTATCTGGGCCAGATTCGAATACCCCTGTCGGCAGACGAAAAGAACATGATCGACCATCTCGCCCAGCACGCGTAAATCAGCAAAAGGGAGGATCGGCGGTGTGTCGAGCAACACATAGCGATCGTGATAACGATTTTTCAACTCCCCCATCAACATCTGCATCCGTTTCGAGGTCAGCAATTCCAGTGGATCGAGAATCTTCTCTCCGGCAGGGATCAGACAAAGGTTCCCCAATCCGACCTTATGCATCACTTTCTCAATCGGCACCCCGTCACGCAGATAGTGCACCAGGCCAAATTCAGGTTTAACGTTGAGCATCAGATGCAGTTGCGGATTTCTCAGGTCGGTATCGACCAGAACAACCGAATAATCTGCAGACCGGGCCAGAGAGAGCGCCAGATTCATCACGGTCAACGATTTCCCTTCTCCAGGAACAGAACTTGTCACCAGAAGCGTATTGTTGAACGGTTTAAGGTTCGTCTTTCGGATAAGCAGCGAACGGAGTTTTTTATACTGCTCGGCAGCTGAGCCGTTGGGATCGACCAAGGGGACCAGCAGGGGATTAACGACCCGGATCGATTTAACTCCAGCATATCCAGCCGACGCGAGTGAGTGCTTTTGCGCACGCCCCTGTCCGGATTTCTGATGATCAGAGGGGTGCCTTCCTTCCAGTTTTTTCTCTGCTGCCAACTCTATTGCTTTATCGATTCGACTCATAACTGGATCCTGACTGTTGAATGGGTAAGGTTGAATTAAAACATCCCTTTATAAGTTTCGAGCAAAAGGATCCCCAATACACCGGCAAAATATACTGCCGTGGCCAGATAGACGATCGTATCGAGCCGTTCGACCCGCTGAATCTGGGCGGGATTATCAATACTTGGAATAACTGACAGAATCGGGATATCAAATCTTTGCAGCTGATCGAGAGAATTCAAGTTGTTACTGGAGTTATCCAGAATAAACACAACTGCGAAACCAGAACCAAGACCGACGGCAATCGACAGAAAAACATACATCAACAAATTGGGAGAGATCGGTATCTTCGGCAAAAATGCCGCATCGACGATTCGAAAGGTTGCTGCCTTGTCACCAATCTCCATCTGTTTGGAGACTTCTGATTGGCTATGGCGCAAAAGCAGCTCTTCATATATCCGGCGATTTGAATCCCGTTCCTGCACCAGCAGCGCGAGATTTTTCTGATTTTCAGGGACATTCTGCAGATTCTGTTCACGTTCAGATAAAATTTTTGTCAGCTGCAGCTTGCGACTCTGCAAGGAACTGATCTCTGCCTCAAGTGCGAACAGACTCTGTTGCAGCTCCTGAAAAACCGGATTGACAATGCTCATTTCTGTCGTTGAGGGGGGTGCATTCGCGCCTCCTCTGGCTTTGGCGAGTTTCAATGCCTGAATTTCAGCTTTGAGACGGACAACTTCCGGATAACTGGTGGTAAAAGTCGTCAGGAGTTGCTGCATTTTCGTCTCCAGAGAGAGGATTCGATCCCCCTGCGCCTGTTCATTAAATAGAGGAATATTGGCCGGAAGCCGTTTCAACTGCTCACGGCGCTGATCCAGTTGAGCGGTCAGCGTTGCCAGAGAGATATTCAGTTCTTCAACTTCTCGCTGATACTGTCGCAAATCGCTAATAATCGAATCTTCATTGATCGTGATGAAGACCCCCTGTTTTTTTCTGAAATCGATGATCGCATCCTCGGTCTTTTCAAGTTTTTCCCGGAAAAAAGCGATCTGTTCATCCAGAAATCTTTTGGCACCATAGGTCTCGGCGCGTGTTCCGCTGAGGCTCTCTTCGACATAGGTTGAAACCAGCATATTGATAAAATCCTGTGCAAAGTTCGGATCACTATCAACAATCGACACGATAAACAGTTCGTTTTTTTTGACTTCTATGTTGATCCGTTTGACCAAACCATTCACAAAAGGTTCAACTTTGTTATCTTCCCCGGAGATAACCGGATGGCCGAGTTTTTCCAAAACCCGCGTCAGCAGTCCACGACTGAGCAAAGCATAACGCAGAACACCAATCCGCTCATCCATGTCCGGCGTGACAGCGATCCCCTCAACGAGATTGTTGATCACATTTGATTCGATAAAAACTGTGGAGGCCGCTTCATACTGTTTTGGACGTGTGTAGCTCCACGCCAGCATAATTGTCATCACCAGTAGCGAAACCGATATAAACAGATAACGTCTTTTGTAGATCAGATTTAAATATCTGATTAACTCTTGAAGTGATGCATTCATAAACCACCCCTTGGATATTCTGTCGTTCTTTACCCGTTAAAAAATACTTTCCTTGACGTTGACAACATCGCCCGGCATCAACAAATGGTTCTGCCTCAGATCCTTCCCCTTCAATAAAGACTTTATATTGGCTTCAAGTTCCACTTTTTCAATTTTGCCATTCGCCAATATCTGCTTGCGGATAATCACCACATCTCCTTTAGCGGCAAACTCGGTAAAACCGCCCGCTTCGAGAATCGCATCCAGCACCTTCAAATTGGAACGGTAAAAGACATATTTCGGTGTAAGCACCGCACCGACGACGTACACCTTATTGTCGCTGTAATTCGGGATAAACACGATATCGTTCGCCTCAAGCTCAATATCACTGGAGAGATCGCCGCTGATCAAAAGACTTTCGAAATTGGTTTTAATTTTTTTGCCGTCGCGCATCACATAGGCGCGTTGCAGATCCGCTTCAGTAAATGAATCGAATCGGCACAAAAACTGAAACAGGGAGATCTGGTTCGTGAACGGAATAATTCCTGACGGTACCCCGCCTCCGGCAACATAAATTCGATTGTTGGTCACCTCGACAACGGTCAGCGTGACGACCGGCTCATGGACCATTTTGGCGACAATCTTCTTGATCTTGGCCGCTAAAAGGATCGGTGTCGATCCGGCGGCCACCACATCACCGACCGCTGGCAGAGTAATCTTTCCATCCGGACGAACCACCACATCGACACTGAGCTGCGGAACATCCCAGACGGAAACCCGCAACAGATCACCGCCACCGATCTGATAATCCTGGGCACTGACAGACCCTGAGCAAATTAAAAATACGACACAGATTTTGAGTATTCGCGTAAGCACGGTTATCTTCCTCCTTGACCAAAAAGAACAACCTTAACGGTTCCCAGAATAATTTTCAGTTCCAACATGATCGAAAAATTTTTAATAAAATAGAGGTCATAGCGCAGTTTTTCCAGGGCATCTTCCTCTGATGCGCCGTACGGATATCTGATCTGTGCCCAGCCGGTCAGACCGGGGCGCACCGCATGACGACGTGAGTAGTAAGGAATCTTGGCGTTCAGACGAGCGACAAATTCAGGTCGCTCAGGCCTCGGGCCGATAAAACTCATTTCACCTTTGAGCACATTAAACAGTTGTGGCAGTTCGTCGATACGAAACTTACGCATCAGACCACCGAAGCGCGTGACGCGCACATCATTCTCCTGCGCCCAGACGGCGCCAGAATCTTTTTCGGCATTTGCGCACATGGTCCGAAACTTGATCAGATTAAACGGTTTCTCCTTGAAACCGACCCGCTGCTGGCGAAAGAAAACCTCTCCGGGCGACTCCAGACGGATAGCGAGCGCGATAATCGGAAAGAGCGGCAAGGTCAGCAGCAGCAGGATGCTTGATGCAAGCAGATCGGTAACGCGCTGTTTTATAAACATCAACCGGGTGACCTGAAACCCGCTGGAAAAAACAAACCAGCCAGGCTGTGTATGTTCAATCAGCAATTTTCCAGTGGTTCGTTCATAGAAGGTTACAGCATCGACAACATCAACCCCTCTCAGTTTGCAGGAGAACATATCCCTGACCGGCAGAACACCGCGCCGCTCTGAAAGGGCGACCACAATTTTGGAAATCTTTTTATCCCGGATCGTCTGTAGAACCTGATCTGACGAGGCGATCGGATACTCAATTTTTTCCGCTTCAGCGGCCTTTTCAGGCTGGATGTAGCCGCAAAAGAGATACTTTTCACCCGCATCGGCAATGGCGTCAGTCACCTGCATCGCCAGTGAGCCGGCACCGATAATCAGCACGTTCTCTTTATTTTCACTCCTGTCGGCGACCAGAAAAAGCCGATAAAAAATCAGGAGTTGAATCAGGGCAAACGATATAAGAGCTATATCCAATACGCCGGAGGGGAGAGCGACATCAGGGGTGAGCGAATAGAACGACACCACCGTAACCGGCAGAAATGATGCGGTAAAAATACGCATAAACGACTTTTTAAACTCGTTACTGTCGTTTCTGTAAAAGTGATATAGCCTGATGGTATATTTGGAAATCAGCAGGGCAAGACAGATAACTCCGAGTTGCACAGGATCAAATATTGAAAAGGTCTCCGGGCTGATCACCGAACCGATAATCAGAATATTGACGCCGAACAGAAGACCGGTCACCAAAAGTAGATCACCACCAACCATGATAAGATATGCACGTGACATCATTGCTCCCATATATTTTTTGTCTGTCTATCTGCCGGCTATCAATTATTGCCAGCTTCAAGCACCGATAAGAGCCCTGACAGACACGGTGACTGTCGAGAACAGATATCGAGAACCTGCGACGACTTGACCAGGGCCGTGACAAGTTCGTTTTCAGCCATAGCAGACTCGCCCCGCAGAGCGTGTGCCTGGCTCTTTTTAATATAGATATCGATCAGTTCCGGCGCATTGGCGACCGCCTCGCCAAACGCATCAACGGCCTTGTCATCCTCTTTTTGCAGCAGATAGGCATGCCCCATAATGTTATGCGCCAGACTATTTTTCGGTTCATATTTCAACACCAGACGGATCTGTTGCAGACAATCTTCCAACCGCATCTGGTGCAAAAATGTCATAGCAAGCATCAGCCTGGTTTGAGATGAAGCGGGGCGTTCATCAAGCACTCGTTGATACTGATTAATGGCAAGCTCAAATTCCTTCTGTCTGAAATGGCTTAAACCGAGATAATAGTAAGTAAGAGGTTGCGGCTGATCTTTCTGTGATTGTCGCAGATAAACCAGTGCCTCCTTGTCGTCTCCTGATTTGTAGGCATTGATACCCGAAAGTTGTGTGCCGCGATAATCGAGAGGGAATCGCTTGATAAATAGCCCGACAACGTCCTGCACCTCCACCGACCGATCCAGAGTCAACAACAGCAAACCCCGCATATAGAGTGCCTGCCTGTTTTCAGGATCGACCTGAAACAGCCGCTGATAGACCTCAATCGCATCATTAACGCGATTCTGGCTCAGGTTTAGTTCCGCCAGCAGGTTGTATGCAGGCTTAAAAGCAGAAAAAACCTCAAGCATTCTTTCCAGAAGTATTCTGGCGTCCTGATCATGCGACTGACTGAGAAGGGATTGCGCCAGATGGTAGACCGGCAACGGATTTTCAGGATCGAGTTGAGCCGCCCGCTTGAACAGCAGATCGGCAAGGTGAAACTGCTGCATCAACCGGTAGACAACAGCCGTCAGATCGAGACTGACAGCAGAAGGACGATTGC
>JAGXHN010000008.1 GCA_024636225.1 Desulfuromonadaceae bacterium
CGGGAATGACGATTTCATGTCGGGACGCGCCCCGACTTTGCGCCTTACTTTTTGTCCAGACGCCAACAAAAAGTAAGCAAAAAATGGCTCTTCCCTGCGGGAGGCATGTTCTTATGATTGGAGAGGCGGTGCGGTTAATGTCTGCGGATGCTGGATTGAATTGGGAGCTGTTTAAATGCCGGGGCCGATCCATTCGGCCCATCGGCATTGGTGGTTATATTGTAACGGCAGTCAAAAACAGATTGTCATCCCCGAATGTATTAATCAAAGGATCCAGCTTTTCAATCTTTAAAGTCTGGATTCCCGATCAGAACCGCTTCGGGAATGACAAGATAGGTTCAATCTTTACAAGCGCAATTCCCGATCAGAACCGCCTCGGGAATGACAAGATAGTTTCAACCTTTACAAGCGCAATTCCCGATCAGGATCTCCTTGGGAATGACAGAAACGCGCGCGATGTTTTGCCTTTGCCATTTTTATCTCTGGTCCTCGTACACCTTTGAACTTCTAAAAAATTTAAATTCCCGATATCTCCATTTTTTGGAATGAGAGTTTATGGGTCAGTCAACAATTTGATCTTTTTTTTGATAGACTGAATCAGTCCCGATAGCTGATTAATTTAAATTCATAGACGTATATTTATTAAACAATTGTTATTCTACAAAAAAGTGCTGAATAAAAAAATTAACTCGATCAATTGATCTGTTCATGTGGTGGTGAGGTAAAGAATGAATTCAGGGCTTCTTGTTGGTTATTTTGCACAAAAAAGTGATGCTCGACGAATTATCTGGATGCTGGAAAAACGTGGCTTTTTCAAGACACTGTTATTGCATAAAGACTCTGCCGGGCGCTTGCATTCTTTCGACCCCTTTTATCGTCGTCAGCTTCTCGGGCTCCTTTTTTTCTCTCTGTTATTTTCCGGTTTATTTGTTGTCACACTCCTCTTCTTACCTCTGGTCTGGATTAATAGTCAGCTGACTCTCCTCTCTTCGCTTTTTGTTGTTGCGGCGTCGATCGGTCTGATCTCTGGATGGTTCATAATCAGACGTTCGAGGTACGGGATCGATGCCGGTCTGCTGTCTGAATATTCCAAAACAATTCTCTCTGAGGAGTCTCTGCTTCTGCTCCAGGGGCGGGTTGTTGACCTGCCGATAGCACTCTCTTTAATTCTTGCTCATGCCGAGACCAGTCCGGTTATTTTTATCAAACATCCTTCTTTTGATAAACGTGTTGTTGCTCGATCTAATGCCTGCCCGGTAGAGTTTAAACAGCCTTTGAGTCCAACATTGCAACCGTCGACAAAAAGGAGACGTGGCAAGGGTGGCCGTGTCTCCTTTCAGTTACTAAAACAGATTCGGACCGATCGAAGCTGGGTGCAGGAGGTTTGTACCGATTTGATGGAGGCAAATCGGGTCGGACAGGGGGCGACCGGAGTTGCAGAATGGATCATCGACAATGAATATATGTTGGTGAAAACCGTCCGGGATATTCTGCTTAATTTGCCCAAAAGTTTTTTTCGCAATTTGCCGACAGTTGTCGAGGAGCCGCGTCATGGTCGCCTCCCGTATATCTACTGTCTGTCCAAAAAGGTGCTGACCGATGCGAATCTGCATCTGACCCGGGATCAGATTCTTGCATCGGTTTTGGCTTCACAAGAGAAACATCCTTTATCGATTGCTGAACTCTGGGCGCTGCCGCAAATGCTGCGTGTTGCCCTGATTGAAAATATCAAAAGATTGGCAATTTCGGCACAGACCGATCTGTGTGACAGTCAGCAAGCGGCATTCTGGGCGAACAGACTGATAGAGGCAAATAAACGCGATGTTAACCAGCTCTTTTACATTATGGCAGAGTTGTCTGTCGCCAAGCCGCACCCCAGCCCCTATTTCAGTGCACAATTGATCGATAATCTTTACGATGAAACAGATGTTCTGGTCCCTGTTCAGGCTTGGATTGAACGTTCGTTCGGTAGTCTTGTCAATGAATTGGTGTTGCAGGAACAGAATCGTCAGACTTCAGATCAGTTGGCAATCGGTAATGCTTTCACCAGTCTGCGTCAATTGATCCAACTCGACTGGAAAGAGTTGTTCGAGCAGCTCAGTTCTGTGGAACAGATTTTGCGCAAGGATCCGTCTGGAGTCTATCCGCAGATGGATTTTGCGACCCGAGACAGATACCGGCAAGTGATCGAGACGGTGGCAGATCGAAGTGATCGGGATGAGCCTTCAGTGGCGCAGGCGGTCGTTACTCTGGCGGCACAGAATCGCTCTGTCGCAAAATCGTGCGATGAAGCAGATCCGGGGCATATCGGGTATTTTTTGATCGGCGCAGGGTCAGGGGATTTTTCGGCGTATCTCGGTAGCGATGAATCGATCTTCAGCCGCACTATTGCTTACGTTAAAAAAAATCATACGGCTATTTACCTCAGTGGTGTCTCGATTCTGACCGGTCTGATTGTGACTCTATTCGGTTGCTATGCTCTCACCGGAGTTGAACTTTCACTCTCCATCAGCCTTCTTGTATTGACAATTCTCCCGGCCAGTCAGCTTGCCGTTGAGGTGATGAATTACTTTGTGATTCGTTTTATGCCGACTCTCCCTCTGCCGAAAATGAATTTTCAGGAATCGGGAATTCAAGATGAGTTCAGAACCTTGATTGTGGTGCCGACTCTTTTGCTGAATGCAAAATCGATTCAGTCTGATCTTGAAAAACTGGAAATTCGCTACATGTCAAATCGGGAGAATAATCTTCTTTTTAGTCTCTTTTCTGACTATACCGATGCTCACCAGCAGGTCGTTGAGGGAGATGAGGCTCTTTATCAACAGATGCTTGAAGGGGTAAAAAGACTTAATGACCGTTACGGTCATGTTTTTCTGTTGTTTCATCGCGAGCGTTCGTGGTGTGAAAGTGAACAGAAATTTATCGGTTGGGAGAGAAAACGTGGCAAGCTGGAGCAACTTAATGCCTTGTTAGACGGTTCCTCTCCCGATTATGCGCTGGAGCTGGTCCGGGTCGGGAGTCTGGAGCAGATCAGTCATATCCGGTTTGTTATCACTCTTGATAGTGACACTCAATTGCCGCACGGAACCGCCCGGCGGATGATTGAAACTCTTGCCCACCCTTTGAATCGTCCGCGGTTTGATGCGACAGGTCAGTTGAGTCCCGGAAGTTTTACCTTGATACAGCCTCGGGTCTCATCGTCCCTGCCGAGTGCGAATATTTCATTTTTCAGTCGACTGTTTGCTGAATCGATCGGGGTCGATCCGTATAACCGGGTGACGGCAGATGTTTATCAGGATCTGACCGGTGAGGGGTCGTATCACGGTAAGGGAATTTATGATGTTCAGGCTTTTCATCGTCTTCTGACCGGACGCTTCCCGGAAGATCTGATTCTCAGTCACGATCTGATTGAAGGGGCGCATGCCCGGACCGGTCTGGCAAGTGACATTGAGCTGTATGATGAATTTCCGCCGGATTACATCAATTATTTCAGACGGATGCATCGCTGGATCAGAGGGGATTGGCAAATTGCTCTCTGGCTCCTCCCCTGGGTTCCGTTGGCGAACGGAAAAATGGGGAAAAATCCACTCTCCTGGTTCAACCGCTGGAAAGTGTTTGACAACCTGCGTCGCAGTCTGGTTCCTGTTTCGAGCCTGTTTCTGCTCCTATATTCATGGATGGCATCGAGTCTGACAGCGTCGGCAGTGTTGTCGCTGGTGGGGTTCTGTCTGCTCTGGCCACTGATGGTCAGAGTGATCGCCCTGCTGACGACACGTAAAGGGCATAAAAATTTTTCCTTATCGCAGATCTGGCGCGACACGCTTAGAATATTTGCTGAAATTGCTCTGATGCCGCATCTGGTGCTGGTATCCCTGGGTGCTATTTTCAGGGTCCTGTATCGAATGCTGATTTCCCACCGGCATCTGCTCGAATGGACATCGTCGCAAGTCGCTCATTTTGGCGGGGTCGCTCAACGTAAATTACTGATTTTTATTTTGTGCTGTTTCTCTGTTCTCTCTTTGACACTGGCGTATCTGCTTTATCATCGACATCCGGACCATCTCATCATCGCGACGCCATTTCTTTTTTTATGGTTCATCTCCCCTCTGGTCGGCTGGTTGCTGACCTCACGAAAAAAGCCGTTAAAAGTACTTGATGAAATTTCAGCTCAGGATCGTGATTATCTGCGCAGGTTGACACGCCGGACCTGGCGCTATTTTGATGATTTCGTCAATGACCAAACCTGCTGGCTCCCGCCTGACAATTATCAGGTGTCGCATCAGGATCAGGTCGCTATGCGAACCAGCCCGACCAATATCGGGCTCTGGATGCTTTCGCTTCTCGGCGCGCGTGATTGTGGTTACATCGGTGTCAGAACTCTGGTTGACCGACTCTCTGCGACGATGTTGACCCTGGAAAAACTTGAGAAATACGAGGGGCATCTGTTGAACTGGTACGATCTGTCTGATCTGCACCCCCTCGAACCGAGATATGTCTCTTCTGTCGATAGTGGCAATCTTCTCGCCTCCTTATGGGTGATGGAAGCGGGGTTAAAAGAGCTGCGGCAACGCCCTCTGCTCGATGCAACAGTCCTGACCGGTTTTGTCGACAGCGGTAATATTCTTCACCGTCTGGTCTCCGATCAAAGGGGGGATGACAAGGCGTTGCTCGACTTTGAAAAACGTCTGGTTCTCTGGCGTAAACCTTTGCAAAGTTCACTTGAGTTGGTCCGGCAGGTGGTCGATGATGCTCTGGTTCTGCCGGATATCCTCACTGCTATCAGTACCAGCTTTAACGAAGTGAGTGAAGTCGATTACTGGTGTCGATCCCTCAAGAATCAAATCCGGGGCGCCCGAGAGGCTGTCGATTTATATCTCGGTTGGGTTGTCTCTTTGCTGGAGGTTGAACCGCAGGGGATTACGCAATCCGTTCCGTCGTTTCATAAGGTTCTGGGCGAGGAACTGACACTGTTGCCGTCCCTCGCCGAAACCTGTGCCGACGCGTTCTCTGATACCTCTTTTTTTCAGATCATAAAGAATAGTTCGAAATCGCCTGAATGGCTCGTCCGGATGAGCGATGCGTATGATCGATCGCGACTTGAGGCACGAAAGCTGTCCGATCAGATTCTTTTGCTTGAAGCACAGATTGATCGTTTCGGCAAAGCGATCAATATGTCCTTTCTCTACGATCCTCTGCGCAAACTGTTTGCTGTCGGCTATAACGTTTCAGTCGGTCGACGTGATGAATCGTTTTATGATCTGCTGGCGAGCGAAGCCCGGCTCGGCAGTTTTGCCTCAATCGCTCGTGGTGATGTTCCGATGGAGCACTGGTTTTCTATGGGGCGTCCTCATGCGATGGTCGATAATCATCGGGTGTTGATGAGCTGGAGCGGCACCATGTTTGAGTACCTGATGCCTCTGCTGCTGCAAAATTCTTATGAAAATTCTTTGTTACACCGTGCCGTTACGAGGGCGGTCGATATTCAGATTAATTATGGCCGGAAGCGAAAAGTCCCCTGGGGGGTGTCAGAATCGGCCTACGGGAATCTCGACCTCAACAAAACCTATCAATACATGGCGTTTGGTGTGGCAGAGCTCGGTCTGAAGCGATTAATGAAGAGTCAGCTGGTGGTTGCTCCGTATGCGAGTCTCCTGGCGATCAGTATTCGTCCGAAAAAAACGCTGGAAAACCTCAAGCGGCTGGAAAATCTCGGACTCTACAACAACTACGGCTTTTATGAATCGATTGATTTCAGCCGCAAAGCGACGAAGACGGGTAAAAAAGGGGTGGTCGTCAAGGCATATATGGCTCATCACCAGGGGATGAGCTTTATATCGATGCTTAATTTTCTGCATGATAATCGTTTTCGCAAGCGGTTTCATTCAGACCCCAGAGTTAAGGCATTTGAACAGCTGCTGCAGGAAAGAATTCCGACTCTGCCGCCGTTGCAACTTGCATCGGCACGTGAAAACCCCCAGATTGTTTCGAGTATGGTCGGAATCGAGGATCGCGGCAAGCGATTCACGACACCACATACATCGATCCCGAAAACACGCCTTCTGAGTAACAGTTCTTATAATCTGATGTTGACAAACACCGGTGGTGGGTACAGTCAGTGGCACGGGCTGGAGCTGACCCGCTGGCGTTTTGATCAGACGACCGATCTCTGGGGGAGCTATATTTATCTGTATGAGGAAGAGATGGGGAACCTCTGGTCTGCGGCTTATCACCCTGTCGGGCTGGAAGCTGATGATTATGAAGTGGAGTTTGCCCTCGATCGCGTTACCTTCAGTCGCACTGATTTCGACATTCATGCTCTGACCGATGTGCTGGTGTCGCCTGAAGATGATGTCGAAATTCGCCGATTGTCATTGATGAATCGTTCTGATCGGCCGCGTACCCTCTGTTTAACCAGTTATTTTGAACTCGCCATGGCGGCGCATAATGCCGATCGGCAGCATCCGGCCTTTAATAAAATTTTTATTCAGACCGAGGCGCTCCCCGAAAAAAGAACGCTTCTGGCGTATCGACGTTCACGCAGCGATGAACCTGCTGATACGTTTATGGCGCATCGGATAGCGTCTGAGACGATTTTGACTCCATTTGAATTCGAGACGGATCGGGCCAGGTTTATCGGCCGTGGCAATACGCTTGCATCGCCTGCCGGAGCGAGCGCAAGGCCCGGCAACAGCCAGGGTTTTGTGCTTGATCCGATCTTCAGTCTGCGTCATCAGGTGACACTCGAACCGGGTCAACGTTGTGAGGTCTCATTTATCCTTGCGGTCGCCAGAACCCGTGAGGAAGTGATTGCTCTGGCTGATAAATATTCTGAGACTTATCAGATCGATGCCATGGAGTTTGCCTGGCGTTCGGCACAGATTGAATTACGGCTGCTGCATATCCAGCCGGACGATGCGCGCTGGTTTCAACAGCTGGCCAACCATATGCTGTTTCCGAATCAGCTTCTGCGCGTTTCTGCGGATCAGATTATGGAAAATCATAAAGGGCAATCCGGGCTCTGGCCTTATGCGATTTCCGGTGATCTTCCGATCTTGCTGGTCACTATTGCTGAGTCGCGTGATTTGAATCTGATTCGCCAGCTGCTTCAGGCGCACAGCTACTGGCGAATGCACGGATTTGCTGCGGATTTGCTGATCATCAATGAGGAGGAGGGGGCGTACGATCAACCGTTGCGGGAGAAGTTGATCAATATGATTCAGGCATACGCCTCATCTACGACCAGTGGCCATCCCGGCAACGTGCTGTTGCGTAGTGCCGATCAGATCCCTGACGACGATCTCAGGTTGTTGAAAGCGGTTGCCGGGGTTGTTCTGGTTGCGGCCCGTGGTGCACTCTCTCAACAACTCGGAATTTCGAGTGAACGAATTGAATTGAGCGAACCGCTGAAAATCAAGCAGATGCTGCCGGATCCGATCAAGCCTCTGGATGAAATCGAGTTGAATTATTTTAACGGCTTAGGTGGGTTTACTCCGGACGGGCGGGAGTATGTGATGACGCTTGATCCGGCTCTGCCGACACCATCCCCCTGGGTTAATGTGATGGCCAATCCGGATTTCGGGACGATGGTGAGTGAGTCCGGGGCTGGCTTTACCTGGTTTGGCAACAGTCAGCGTAATCGGTTAACGCAATGGACAAACGATCCGGTTCTTGATCCTATCTCCGAGGTGGTTTATCTGCGTGATGAGCAGACCGGAAATCTCTGGACGACAACCCCCCGGCCGATCCACAATTCTGATCTCTGCCGGGTGCGGCATGGGGCAGGCTATTCTACATTCGAACGGCACAGTTTTGGAATTTACCAGCTGTTAAAACAGTTTGTCCCGACCGATGATGCTGGTGGCGCTCCGGTGAAACTATATCAGCTGACGGTGCGAAACGATACCAGGAGATGGCGGGAGCTCTCAGTGACTTTTTATGTCGAGCTGACACTGGGTGAACACCGGGAGTCGGCGCAGATGCATACTGTCACGCATTGGGATCGTCGATCTTCTTCTCTGCTCGGGTATAACCGCTATCATCCGGAATATGGAAATCGGGTCACTTTTGTGACACTCGATCCGCCACCGGAATCGTACAGCGGTGATCGGACCTCATTCATCGGTCGTAACCGCTCTCTGGCGGATCCGGCAGCTCTCGATAATGTTCATCTCGATGGAATAACCGGAGCGCGTCTCGATCCGTGTGCTGCACTGCAGAATACGTTTCAGCTGGCTCCTGGTGAAAGTACGGTGATTGTCTGTATGCTCGGCCAGGCCGGTTCCAAGGATGAGGCGTGTCAGCTGGTCAGCCGTTACCGGCCGGAAGGGGCGGTGCAGACGGCTCTTGACGAAACGACCGCCTGGTGGGATCGTGCTCTTGGCGGCATCACTGTCCAGACCCCTGAACCTGCCGCTGATATTTTAATCAATCGATGGTTGCTCTATCAGAGTTTGAGCTGCCGGATCTGGGGACGATCGGCTTTCTATCAATCGGGCGGAGCGTTCGGTTTCCGTGATCAGTTGCAGGATGTTACGGCTTTTATCTCTTGCCAGCCTGAATTGGCTCGCAAACAGATTTTGCTCGCTGCCAGTCGTCAGTTCAGTGAAGGGGATGTGCAGCACTGGTGGCATCCACCTTCAGGCGCCGGTATACGTTCCCGGATTTCAGATGACCTGCTTTGGCTTCCGTATGTGGTTGCGGAGTATCTGAGGGTGACCGGTGATGTCGATTTTCTTGAAGAGGAGATCCCGTTTTTAAAAGCGCCGCTGCTTGAAGAGGGGGAGCATGAAGTTTTTTCAACGCCTGAACAGCTTTTTGAGCCGTTTTCCCTGTTTGAACATTGTCGTCGCGCCGTGAAAAAAGGGTTGACGGCGGGCCCCGATGGTCTGCCGCTGTTTGGAACCGGCGACTGGAATGACGGGATGAATCTGGTCGGTGCCGGCGGGAAGGGGGAGAGTGTCTGGCTCGGATGGTTCCTTGTCGATCTGTTGCAGGGGATGGTTGAAATCTCTCATGCCCTCAACAAAACGGAAGATGCTCAAACTTATGCGCAACAACGACAACTGCTTTGTCGCAGCATCGAGGATAAAGCCTGGGATGGAGAGTGGTATCTGCGCGGCCGGTTCGATGACGGCACTCCTTTGGGGTCGGCAGAGAGTGAGGAGGCTCAGATCGATTCTTTACCGCAATCATGGGCCTGGCTCTCTGGTGGTGCTGATCCACAACGGGCCGAAATCGCACTTGAATCAGCCTGGGAACATCTGGTTCTGCATAAAGAGAAGGTTGTGCTTCTGTTTTCACCGCCGTTTGATCACTCTTCCCCTTCACCCGGTTATATCAAAGGATATCCGCCCGGTGTCCGGGAGAATGGCGGGCAGTACACTCACGCAGCCCTCTGGTTTGCCATGGCGATGGCGCGTACAGGGGATGGTGAGCGTGCGGTGCAGATGTTGAAAATGATGAATCCGATTGAGCATTCGTCGAATCTTGAAACAGCGCGTCACTACGGGGTTGAACCGTACGTTGTAGCGGCAGATGTCTATCGTCTCCCCGATAAAGTCGGGCGGGGAGGGTGGTCGTGGTACACC
>JAGXHN010000009.1 GCA_024636225.1 Desulfuromonadaceae bacterium
CATTGACCACGCCGCCTCTCCAAGCATAAGAACATGCCTCCCGCAGGGAAGAGCCATTTTTTGCTTACTTTTTGTTGGCGTCTGGACAAAAAGTAAGGCGCAAAGTCGGGGCGCGTCCCGACATGAAATCGTCATTCCCGAAGCGCTTCTGATCGGGAATTGCGTTTGTAAAGGTTGAAACTATCTTGTCATTCCCGAAGCGATTTTGATCGCGCAGCTGAAACCGTGCAATAAAATCTCGAATCAATCGAGCAGACGCCCAACCAGACCATTCGCACCGAAACGCTCAACTTCAAGCTGAACCAGATCCCCCGCTTGTATCCCGGTCCCCTGAAACGACACCGGGAGATAATGCCGGGTCATCCCTTTTTGAATAGCATTCTGCCGCGAATGCTCCACGATCACCTCAACCGTTTTGCCGACAAACGAGAGCGCATACTCCTGCTGCCGTTGATCTGAAAGAGCTCGTAAAAGCGCAGCGCGCTCCCGCGCGATGTGCTGTGGAATCTGCTTCGGCATTGTCGCAGCCGGTGTCCCCTCCCTTTTACTGAATGGAAAAACATGCAGGCTGCTGATCGGCAGCGATTCAACCAGGGCGAGAGTATTATTAAACTCCGCATCGGTCTCACCGGGAAAACCGGTAATCAGATCAAGGCCAAGAGAGATGTCAGGAATTGCCGCAACGATCGCCGCGACCAGTTGGCGAAAATCGTCGCCAGTGTAATGACGATTCATCCGTTTCAACACAACATTATCGCCGGATTGCAGAGGGATGTGCAGATGCGGACAGATGATCCGTGAGGCGGCAATCGCTTCGATCAGCTCAGGATGGATTTCGTTCGGCTCAATCGAACCGAGACGCAGCCGCAAAAGATCGGTCTCGGTTTCAATCCGTCTGAGCAGAGACAAAAGCGAGTCGGGAGGCGAAAAATCGAGGCCGTAACCGCCGATATGTATTCCGGTCAGAACAATTTCATGAAACCGCTGTGTGACCAGGCTCTTGACCTGTTCAATAACCTGATCGACTGGTACCGAACGACTCCGCCCACGCGCGTAGGGGATGATGCAGTAAGAGCAGTAGGCGTCACACCCATTCTGGATCTGAATATAGGCACGACTCCGTTCGGCATAACTGATCAGAGTCGGAACTCTGGCAGACCGGACCGTCTCAATATCCGACACATCAACCGTTACCCCTTCAGCGAACGGGGAGAGGCTCTCCAGTCGTTCGAGAAAGTCATGTTTCTCTTCATTCCCGAGAATCAGGCTGACTTCCGGCAGAGCCGCCAACGCATCGGGATCGACCTGGGCATAACAACCGGTGACCACCACCCGACAGGCAGGATTCAGACGACGGGCACGACGAATGATATTGCGCGACTGAGCATCGGTCGCAGCCGTGACCGTACAGGTATTCACAATCACCAGATCAGCCGCCTGGGCAAACGGGACGATGGTATAACCGGCCTGTTGCAGCCGCTCCTGCATTGCCGCAGATTCAAACTGATTGGTCTTGCAACCGAGCGTGCTGAAGGAGACCCGTTGACTCACGCGATCCAGCCTCCGCCGACAACAAGATCACCGTCATAAAAAACAGCCGCCTGTCCCGGTGTGATACCGGACTGCGGCTGACTCAAAACAACTCTGGCCCGACCATCTGCCAGCGGCGTCACCTCTGCTGGAATCTCCTTGTGCTGATAACGGATACGACAATCGACCGTAACGGTCGTTTCAGGAGGGGAGATATGCCAGTTCACTGCATACAATTCAAATTCCGTGCTCAAGAGATCGCCCTTCTCGCCGACAATAACCCGATTGGTCGCAGCATCGATCCTGACAACATAAAGCGGCTGTGGCCAGCTCAGTCCGAGCCCTTTGCGCTGACCGATCGTGTAACGATAGATCCCCTGATGACGGCCAAGCACTTTGCCGCTGACATGAACGATCTCGCCATCAGACAGGCCGACGCCCCGTTCCTGTTCCAGAAAGCTGACATAATCGCCGTCCGGGACAAAACAGATATCCTGACTTTCAGCCTTCTCTGCCACAGTCAGATTAAAACGGGCTGCATGCCTGCGCACCTCCTCCTTGGTCATACCGCCGAGGGGGAAACGGACTTCGGTCATCTGGTCACGCGTTAAGGTAAAGAGAAAATAAGTCTGATCCTTGCTCTGATCGACCCCTTTCAACAGCCGGTAACGCCCATCGATCTTTTCGATGCGTGCATAATGCCCCGTCGCCAGATAATCGGCCTGCAGTTCCCTCGCTCGCTGCAACAGACGTTCAAATTTCAATTTCTGATTGCACAAAACACACGGATTCGGTGTCCGGCCAGCAAAATAATCGTCACAAAAACTCTCAACAACCATCGATCTGAAATCCGCTTCGAAATTCACAATATAAAATGGAATCCCGAGAGTTTCCGCGACCCGCCGGGCATCATAAACATCATCGAGCGAGCAGCAACTGCCGGTCTGATTTTCATCGGCCTGGCTGTAATCCCAGATCTGCATGGTCATGCCGATGACTTCATACCCCTGCTCCTGGAGCAGGGCGGCCGTCACCGACGAATCGACCCCGCCGCTCATCGCCACAACAACACGTTTTTTTTGACCGTTCATCTGATCTCCAACCGTAATGACCAAAAACAAAACAAGAGAGGGCCGCACAATGCAGGGCCCTCTTTGTTTAAACATCGATCATCGAAAAAAGAGCCGTTAAGCTGATTTTCCCCGGTAATTTTTAATCGCCTCATGCAGTGCGTCCGCAGCCAGATTCGAGCAGTGCATCTTCTGCGCCGGCAGACCATCGAGTGCTTCGGATACAGCCTGATTGGTCAATGCAAGAGCCTCTTCAATCGTCTTGCCGATCGCCATCTCGGTCACCATCGAACTGGTCGCTATCGCCGCACCACAGCCGAAGGTTTTAAATTTCACATCCGTAATGACATTCTCGTCGACCTTCAGAAAAATCTTCATAATGTCGCCGCAAGAGGCATTGCCAACTTCACCAACACCATCGGCATTCTCAATTTCGCCGACATTTCTCGGGTTTGTAAAATGATCCATCACCTTATCACTGTACATAATATCTCCTTGATTCCTTATCGGTCAGATCCGTTTAACCGTTTCACACATTTCACACGGTTCTGTTTTTTTACAATCGTACAGCGGACTCATATCGCGCAGACGTTGTACCGTGGCCGGCAGGACTTCCAGCACGAAGTCGATGTCCCCTTCGGTGGTCTCTGCTCCGAGACTGAACCGGGTGCTCGAATGGGCCAACGAAACTTCAACACACATCGCCCCCATTACGTGCGACGGTTCCAGAGAACCGGAGGTACAGGCCGAACCGCTTGAGGCGGCAATACCGTACATATCGAGATTCAACAGCAGCGATTCCCCTTCGATATAGGCAAAACTGATATTCAGGGAGTTCGGCAGACGGCGGTCACGATCCGGATGGCCGTTGAGTTTGTTATCCGGAACAGCATCGAGGATCCCCTGCTCCAGCTTGTCGCGCAGACGCCGCATGTGCGCCGCATTCTCCACCAGGTGTTCCCCGGCCAGTTCACACGCCTTACCGAGACCGACGATACCGGCCACATTATGCGTTCCGGCCCGCCGCCCCCGTTCCTGGTGGCCACCATCAAGCAGTGGCGTCAGTCGCGTACCCCGTTTGATATAAAGAGCGCCGACCCCTTTTGGCGCACCGATTTTATGCCCGGACAGAACCAGCAGATGCACACCGGCCTTCTGCACATCGACCGGTAGTTTACCGACTGCCTGAACCGCATCGGTATGAAAACGGATACCGTATTTAGCGGCTATTGCACCGATCTCGTTAATCGGATAGATATTGCCGGTTTCATTATTGGCCCACATGACTGATATGAGAATCGTCTGATCGGTGATCGCTTGTTCAAGCTCAGCCAGATTGAGCATTCCGTCTTTATCGACAGGGAGGTAGGTGATATTGAACCCTTTTTTCTCCAACCCTTTGCAGGTTTCAAGCACCGCCGGATGTTCGACCGTGGTCGTGATGATATGATTCCCCTTATCACGCAGCGCTTCAGCCGTCCCTTTGATCGCGTGGTTATCCCCTTCGCTCCCGCATGAAATAAAGACAATCTCGGCCGGGGCAGCGTTGATCAGCGTGGCAACCTGCTCCCGCGCCTTTTCAATCGCGCCACTGACTTCACGACCGGCCCAATGTACACTCGACGGATTACCAAAAAAATCACGGTAAAAAGGGAGCATCACCTCAAAGACTTCCGGATGAACCGGAGTTGTCGCATTATTATCCAGATAGATCCGTTTCACGTTTACTCCTCGAATTTCAGCGGTCATCACCGATGACAGCATTATAGTTACTGTTTTTTTGTCGCGCCTCTTCCGTCAGATCCGCCAGCGTCATCGACGCAAGAAACTGGCGAATACGTTCGCCGAGCCCTTGCCAGACTCCGTGTGTGACACAACGGGTATCATTCAGACAGCTACACTGCCCTTCATCCAGACACGAGACAGGAACCAGCGTCTCCTCAACACTGTCGATGATCTGATCAACTCTGATCTGATCAGCGCTCCGGGCAAGAACATACCCTCCCCCCGGTCCGCGCACGCTGTTGACAATATTTCCGCGACGCAGTTTAACGAACAACTGCTCCAGGTAAGAGAGAGAGATCTCCTCCCGTTCAGAAATCTCACGAATTGAAACCGGAGTATCACCGACCGTCAGATTAAGACTGACCATAGCACGGACAGCATATTGAGCTTTGGTAGAAAGACGCATAGTCTCAATTCTCACCAGTCGGTGTCGTTTCGGTCACCTCGATAGTTTTTCGGACAGGTTTAACAGTTTTAACCGGCGCTGACTTTCGCTTGACGACAGGTTTCTTCTGATCAGCCAGCGCCGATTTCAATTCTTTAATCTCGGCTTCCAGCTGCCGGACCTGATCAAACAGACACTCAATCGCCTTCGCCTGCGGATCAGGCATCCGCCCGTGTTCGAGATCGGCACGCAGCGGCTTATCAATCTGATCAGCCGAGACCACGATTTTACCCGGAATACCGACAACTGTGGAGTTGGGGGGAACCTCCTTGACCACCACGGAATTGGAACCGATCTTACTGTTTTCACCGACTACGAACGGGCCGAGAATTTTGGCCCCCGAGCCGATCACCACATTATCCCGCAGAGTCGGATGCCGTTTCTCCTTGGCCCAGGTCGTCCCACCAAGCGTCACACCGTGATAAAGGGTGCAGTTGTTGCCGATTTCGGCGGTTTCACCGATCACAACACCCATCCCGTGATCGATAAAAAAACCTCTGCCGATACGAGCCCCGGGGTGAATTTCGATCCCGGTAAAAAAACGCCCGAGATGCGAGACAAAACGCCCGAGAAAAAAGAGTTTATACATCCACAAAGCGTGCGCCAGACGATAAAAAAGCATGGCATGAAATCCCGGATAGCAGAAAATAATTTCAAACTTGCTGCGCACTGCCGGATCCCGCTCAAATACGACCTTGAAATCTTCACGCAAACTTTCAAACACACGCTTCTCCTTGTTCCATAGCAAGAGGGATAAGCTCCGTATCAGATGACTATTTAAACGGTTTTTATCATACCTGAGTAAATCTGTCAATTATTTCAAAAGGTATTTTTACAGCGGTCAAATATGGGGAGAAAAGAGAGACAATCCTCAGGCTTGAACGTGCCTCGGCAAGGTAAAACAGAAACGACTTCCGTTATCCGGCTGGCTTTCGGCCCAGATTCTGCCGTGATGAGCATCGATAATTTTCTTGGAGATAGAGAGCCCCAATCCCGTCCCTTTCGGTCCGCCAGGTTGAGCGACCGTGTGGAATTCTTTAAACAGGTCAGGGATCAGCTCAAGAGCAATTCCGGGGCCGGTATCAGCCACCGTTATCGTAACCTCTTTTTCATGATCCTCCAGAGTGATCGTTATCCGCCCACCGACCGGTGTAAATTTAACGGCATTGGCAATTAAATTAATCAGGACTCTGCGAATCATGAGTTCATCACACGGGATCGGACAGAGTGGCCCCGAACGCGCTTCGAGAATCACTTCTTTTCGATCAGAGATCCCCCGCACTTCCCGACAGACGTCGCGGATCATATCAGCCAGGTCGTTCACATGAATTGAGAGTTCCATTTTATTAACAGCAAAACGCGAAATATCGAGCATGTCGCCGATCAGATCGATCAAACGGTCACAACTCTCCGTCGCCAACCCGAGATACTCCTGCTGTTTCTCGGAAAGATTCTCTTTCCCCGCCTGTTCAATCAGCTCGACGTAACCGTTAATTATGGAGACCGGTGTACGCAATTCGTGCGCGGCAGTATTGTAAAATTCAGAACGGGCCTGATCAAACAGAACCAGCTTTTCGTTTGCCTCCTGCAAGGCAGACTGCGTATTTACAAGTTCAGCTTCCATCATCCGCCTTGCCGTCACGTCACGAAACGACAAGACCTGCAGCCCGGTTGCACGCGGACGATCACCGAGAC
>JAGXHN010000010.1 GCA_024636225.1 Desulfuromonadaceae bacterium
ACCGACCTCTTCCCGATCCTGGAACTAGGCACCAGCGCGCGGATGCTCTCCATCGTCCCCTTGCTGAAAGGTGGCGGTCTTTTCGAAACCGGAGCAGGCGGCTCTGCCCCCAAACATGTCGAGCAGTTTCTCAAAGAAGGGCACCTGCGCTGGGATTCTTTAGGTGAATACTGCGCACTGGTTCCATCTCTTGAGCATATTGCCAACAGAACCGGCGACAAAAAAATACAGATGTTTGCGGACACCCTTGATGAAGGGATCACAAAGTATCTGGAAAACGCCAAGGCACCTTCCCGCAAGGTGAAGGAGATTGATAACCGTGGCAGCAGCTTCTATCTCGCCCTGTACTGGGCAAAGGCTCTCGCTACCCAGACCAGCGAACCAGCTCTGGCAGCCCGCTTCACCGATGTTGCCTCGGCACTTGAGAAAAATGAAGCGAAGATCAACGAAGAGTTGATCGCCGCCCAGGGGAGCCCTGTCGATATCGGCGGCTACTACAAGCCCGATGTTGTCAAGACGCAAAAAGCGATGCGCCCGAGTGCAACGCTCAATGCAATCATTGATGCACTGTAATCTGAAATAAAAAAGTCAAAAAAGCCCACCTTTCGGTGGGCTTTTTTGTGCCGTAAATCGAACAGAATCGAACCAAAATCTCTGCACAGCTCCAGATGTAAATTAAATTAATTTAAACTGCAAAGGATTCTTGACAGTAAAAAATTGTTTGTATACTGTATACAACGTTATTCTATTCTGACGACCTGATCAAAAAACAGGTTTACTTCAATGCCAGCTGCAGAGGCGGCTGGCGACATTATCTAATAAAGGAGAAAAAGAATGGCTAGATCAAAAATTGCTCTGATCGGTGGTGGACAGATTGGTGGCGTACTGGCTCAGCTTTGTGCCCTGCGCGAACTCGGAGACGTCGTTCTGTTTGATATCGTGGAAGGGATGCCGCAAGGGAAATGCCTCGATATTGCCGAAGCTTCTCCGGTCGACGGCTTCGACGTCAAACTGACGGGCGCCAACAGCTACGCCGACATCAAAGGTTCAGACATCGTTATCGTCACAGCTGGCCTGCCGCGCAAGCCGGGCATGAGCCGTGACGATCTGATCGAGGTCAATTCCAAGATCATGACCCAGGTCTCCGAGGGGATCAAGCAGTACGCCCCGAACGCTTTCGTTATCATCATCTCCAACCCGCTCGACGCCATGGTCACCCTCTGCCAGAAAATCACCGGTTTCCCGTCTGAGCGCGTCATGGGTCAGGCAGGCGTTCTCGATTCGGCCCGTTTTGCCGCATTCATCGCCTGGGAACTCGGCGTGTCGGTCAAAGACGTTACAGCTATGACTCTTGGTGGCCACGGCGACACCATGGTTCCGCTGGTCCGTTATGCCAGCGTAAACGGTATCCCGGTCATGGAACTCCTTGAGCAGAAGTACGGTGCAGACAAAGCCAAAGAAGTGATGACGGCCATGGTTGAGCGGACCAAGGCTGCTGGCGGCGAAGTTGTTAAACTCCTCGGTAACGGCAGCGCTTTCTACAGCCCGGCATCTTCTGCCGTCGCAATGGCCGAATCGATCCTCAAAGACCAGAAACGTGTAATGCCCGTCTGCGCACTCCTCAATGGTGAATTCGGCGTAAAAGGTTTCTACGTCGGCGTTCCATGTGTTCTCGGCGCCAATGGGATTGAAAAAATTGTTGAGTTCAAACTCGATGCCACCGAACAGGCGTTGATGGACAACTCGGTTGCCGCAGTGAAAGAGCTCGTCGGCAGCATGAAAATGTAATCAGTCCACGTGTTATATGTATTATGAGAAGGGCAATGGCGACATTGCCCTTCTTTATTGACCGATGCAGTATTAACAGGATTATTACTTATACTCAACTTTTACTGGCTTCTTTTTATCGATGCTAGAATCTGCTCTTGCGGTCAAAAAACTCTGGCATATTCAAGGATTGGTATGTTAGTCTTTCGCCGCAAATCAAAACCATGTTTGACACGGTTATTATAAAAGAAAAGGAGATGAATCGGAATGAGCAGTCGTAAGGCCGAAATAGAGATTATTGAGCGGTATTGCAAGGGATGTTCAATCTGTGCAGAATTCTGTCCGACAAAAGTTTTGGCAATGGATGCCTTTGTCGTCAAAGTTGTTGATGCAGATGCCTGCATCGCCTGCATGCAGTGCGAACTGCGATGCCCGGATTTTGCTATTAAAGTCCATAAGAACTAAACACTAACAGGAGGTCGTAAACCGTGGCTAAGAAAGTTGCTCTGCTGCAGGGGAACGATGCATGCGCCCAGGGCGCACTGTATGCCGGCTGTATGTTTTTCGGCGGTTACCCTATCACACCCTCTACGGAAGTTGCAGAAGTTCTATCGATCGAACTTCCGAAACGAGGCGGTAAATTCATCCAGATGGAAGACGAAATCGGCGCAATGGCTTCGGTCATCGGCGCTTCCCTGACCGGTTCCAAGTCGCTGACCGCGACCTCCGGCCCGGGCGTCTCCCTCAAGCAGGAATTGATCGGCTATGCCTGCATCGCCGAGATCCCCTGCGTAATTATCAACGTTATGCGTGGTGGCCCGTCCACCGGCATGCCGACCGGCCCGGGTCAGTCGGATGTCCAGCAGGCCCGGTGGGGAACCCACGGTGACCATGCGACCATCGCTGTCGCTCCGGCGTCCGTTCAGGAGATCTTCTCTGAAACGGTTCGTGCTTTCAATCTGGCCGAGAAATACCGGATGCCGGTTCAGGTCCTGTATGATGAAATCGTCGGCCACATGCGTGAGCGGATCGTGTTCCCGGAAGCAGGCGAGTTGGAAGTAATCGACCGCACGGCCCCGACCGATTCCCCCGAAGATTACAAACCGTTTGACGCATCGAAATCTGACGTCCCGCCGCTGGCTGCATTCGGCAGTGGTTATAAATTCCATGTCACCGGCCTGAACAAGGCCGCAGACGGTTTCCCGACTACCAAAGCAGAGCTGGTTGACGCAGAAGAGCGCCGTCAGATCTCAAAGGTTGAAAAGCCGGAAGCCCGCGCTGACATTGAGTCGAACGAAGAGTATCTGACTGACGACGCTGAAGTGGTTATCTTTGCTTACGGCTCAACCAGTCGCTCGGCCCGTTATGCGGTCAATGAGCTCCGCAAAGAAGGGATCAAAGCCGGTCTGTTCCGTCCGATCACCCTCTGGCCGTTCCCGGAAAAACGTATCGCCGAACTGGCAAAACAGGTCAAAGCGATCGTTGTAGCAGAGATGAACCTCGGCCAGATGCTGCTTGAAGTCGAGCGCATTGCCAAAGGCGCCTGCGCAACCCCGTTTATTGGTCGCGTCGACGGTGAGCCGATCAACCCGGGCCAACTCATCGCTCAGGTTAAGGAGGCACTCTAAAATGGCATATGATTACGACAAATCGCTCCGTCCCGGCAAACTGCCGCACATCTGGTGCCCTGGCTGTGGTCACGGAATCGTAATGAAGGGCCTGATCCGGGCCATGGACACCTGCGAACTCGATCGCAAGAACACCGCAATCGTTTCCGGTATCGGATGCGCCAGCCGTATCTCCGGCTACATTGACGCTTGCACCCTGCACACCGCCCATGGTCGTGCAGCGGCTTTTGCAACCGGTGTAAAAATGGCCAAACCTGAAATGAATGTAATTGTTGTCGGCGGCGATGGTGATGGTACGGCAATCGGCGGTAACCACTTCATCCATGCCTGCCGGCGCAATATCGACATGACCTACGTCATCATGAATAACTTCATCTACGGCATGACCGGTGGTCAGTTCTCACCTTGTACCCCGACCGGAGCCAAAGCTTCGACAACTGTTTACGGCAACCCGGATCCGATCTTCGATATCAGCAAGCTCGCCATCGGTGCCGGCGCAACTTTTGTTGCCCGGACCACCGCCTTCCACGCGACCCAGATCGACAAGCTGATCGCTGAAGGAATCAAACACAAAGGGATGTCGATTATCGAAGTGATCGACGACTGCCCGACCACCTACGGTCGGCGCAACAAATTCCGCAGTGTTATTGACATGATGAAGCGCCTGAAAGATATGGCCGTTCCGGTTGCTGCTGCAGCTAAGATGACAGCCGAACAGCTTGAAGGGAAGATGCTGACCGGCGTGCTGCATAAAGAAGTGCGTCCTGAATACACCGAACAGTACGCTAAAATTATCGACCTGGCGAAAAACGCCTGATCATTAACCGAAAAGGAGAATATCGATGACAAAAAGATACGAAATTCGCTTTTCCGGCGCTGGTGGCCAGGGTCTGATCACCGCCGGCATCATCCTCGCTGAAGCCGCTTCGATCGTAGAAGGGAAATACGCTGTCCAATCCCAGAGCTACGGTCCTGAAGCCAGAGGCGGGGCCTCTAAATCGGAAGTTATTATCTCCGACAGCCCGATCGATTACCCGAAAGCGACCGTTGTCGACGCCTGTCTCGCTATGACCCAGGAAGCTGCTGACAAGTACGCTAACGGCATCAAAGACGGCGGCGTTCTGCTTCTCGATTCCGATTTTGTTAAGAACGAGCCGAAGGGAAACTTTAGAATCTATAAATTTCCGATCACCCGTACAGCAAAAGAAGACGTCGGTCGTGAAATTGTCGCCAACGTCGTTGCGCTCGGCGCAATGATCGCTCTGACTGACGTCGTTGCACGCGAATCCGGCGAAAAAGCTGTTCTGGCCAAAGTACCTGAAGCCTTTCTCGACCTGAACAAGAAAGCCTACAGCATGGGGTATGACAAGGTTAAGGAATTGCTCAAGTAATATTTATCTGTCTTGCATAAAAAAAGCCTGCCGGTCTGATCGGCAGGCTTTTTTTTTCGAAATATTGACAAAATTATGTTATTTTACCCCCAATGATCGTGAGGAGTAAAAGATGAGTTTCCCGAAACCTTTTTATCGCTGGCGTCCCCACCCCTGGCACGGTTTGAGTTCTGGGCCGAACCCGCCCGAAGTTGTTCTCGCATACATAGAGCTGACCCCCTTTGACCGGGTTAAATACGAAATCGATAAGGAGACCGGTTATCTGCGGGTCGATCGTCCGCACCGGGCGAGCTCAGTGCCACCGAACCTCTACGGCTTCATTCCAAAAACCTTCTGCGGCAAACGGGTTGCGGCACTCTCCGACAAGACCGAGGTCGCCGACGGTGACCCCCTTGATATCTGTGTCATCAGTGAGAGACCGATCAGCCGACCGGAGGTCATTCTCAATGCTAAAGTTGTCGGTGGCCTGCAGATGATCGATCATGGCGAAGCCGATGACAAGATTATCGCGATCCTGGCTAACGATAACCTCTATGCACACATCAATGATGTCTCTGAACTCCCTGATGTCTATGTCGAACGGTTGCGCCACTATTTCAGTACCTACAAACTGATCCCGGGGCAGAAAACGGTCGTTGAAGTGTCCGAGGCTTATGGACGTGAGCACGCCTACAATGTCATCAAGGCGGCCATCGCAGATTATGGTGAGACCTATGGTGGCGAGCAGTAAAAATAAAAAACACAATACAGAACAAAAGGATTTGAATGAATAATCTCATTTCACTACAGGAGAAGAATCGCGCCTGGGCTGAAAGGGTCACTGCCGAGGATCCTGACTTTTTCAACCGACTGGCAACCAGACAAGCACCGGAATATCTCTGGATCGGATGTTCCGACAGCCGCGTACCGGCCAACCAGGTTGTCGACCTGCTCCCCGGGGAGATGTTTGTCCACCGTAATGTCGCCAATATGGTTATCCATACCGATCTCAATTGCCTTACGGTCGTGCAATATGCCGTCGAAGTCCTTAAGGTCAAACATATTATCGTCTGCGGTCATTACGGATGTGGCGGCATCAGCGCAGCACTTCAGAATCAGAACCGACAAGGCTTAATCGATAACTGGCTTTGTCATATAAAGGACGTTTACTGGAAGCATGAAGGGCTGTTTACCGACATTACAGATGAGAAAAAAAAGAGCAACTTACTCTGTGAATTGAATGTGATTGAACAGACAGCCAATATCTGCCGGACAACCGTTTTGGGTGATGCCTGGGATCGAGGCCAGAAGGTCTGCGTGCATGGCTGGATTTACGATATTATCGATGGGCTGATCTGCGATCTGAACATCAATGTTGATGCACTTGAAAACTTTCAGGAAATTTACCAGCAAGCACTGTTCTCCCTGAAAAGATAATCAACCCCGCTCCTTGCGAGGGGATTAGATCCGCGCTACGCAATAAATTCAGATGAACCAAAAAAAGAGAGCTGTGCACAGCTCTCTTTTTTTTAATGTCAATGCGAAACATCAGCCGTGTTCAGCAATAAATTTTTCTGCCATGGCGACTTCGGCTTTACTGCCGATAAAGATCGGTGACCGGTCATCGATCGCTTGCGGGACAACATCGAGAATCGGCTGTCGGCCGGTCGATGCAGCACCACCGGCCTGTTCGATCAGGTAAGCCATCGGATTAAGCTCAAACAGGGTCCGTAATTTTCCTTGTGGCGAATCGGTCAGATGTGGATACATAAACAGACCACCCCGTTTAATAAGCACCTGATTGATGTCTGGAACGAAACCGCCGCTGTAACGAAGCTTGGCCCCGGTATTTTCAAGATATTGAGTAAACTTTTCGGTTCCAGCCGAATACCTGCTGCGCATCCCCCCCGGAGAATAGACCCTGGCCGGACCAGACATGGTCAGATTTTCGGTAACCAGGTCGAAATCCATCAATTGATTCATGGCAAATTCGTGCACACCGCTCCCGAATGACAACACCATAGTCGTTCGCGGACCGTAGAGAATATACATGGCTGCAACCTGATTTCGCCCGGCCTGCAGTACTGATTCCCCTTCGTAGATCGAGACAATCGTTCCGACAGCAAGGTTTACATCAACCAGGGACGATCCATCAAGAGGATCAAACAGTACTGAATAACGACGATTCGACGGTTCAGACACGGAAACGATTTCCGGAGTTTCCTCCGAAACCATATTCGCTACAACTCCCGAAAATTTAAGGCGTTTCTGAATGATCCGATCCGACAACACATCTAGCGCCAACTGTTCCTCGCCGTACAAATTTGAGGTACCAGCAACACCGAGATCACCGGTACGGATGGAATTGATAATATATTTTGACGCATCGGATATTTCGCAAATCAATCTGATCAGATCCCGGTCAATGCTCTGTTCGCGCAGATAGCGGCGTAGATCAATCTGGAAGCGGGTTTTCCCCCGTTCAGCATTCATTAAAATCTCCTCTGTTATTTATAGATTCGCGATAGTTTAATCGATCAGAAGCTCAAGGGCAAGACCCGTTGTGAATATCTGCTTGACCCCCCCTCTGACAATGATAGGATAAAGTCCAATCAAAAAAACTGGAGGGAATTATGACTGAAAAACACGATTTAAAAGAGAATTTTTTATCGACCTCGGAGAGGATACTGGAAGCGACAAAAAAAGGGTTCCACAGCGCATCCTTCAAGGCAAACCAGTACAAGAAAATTGTTCAGAAAAAGATCGACCTGAACGCAGTTCAAAAAAAGATAGACATGGCTCACACCGATCTCGGCAGGTCGATTGATAATCTACAGGCAGCGGAGGTCAAAGGGATCATGACCCGGCCTGAAGTCAAAGAGCTGCTTTCACAGCTCGACACGCTGAGGCACTCAGCTGTCGAGCTGATCGCTGCAATCGAGCGACTGAAAAACGAAGAGGAGACGATCGAACTTACGCCAACGGCTCAACCAGAAAAGAGCCCGGACGAAGAGGAACCAAATGAGTAGCCGATTCTCGTGAGGCCAGATTGTTTTCAGAAATTAATCGATCACTATTTTTTAAAATAATCTAATTCATATCTTGACAGACATACTGTATGTCATCTATTTTTAAACAATATTTTTTTTGAACAGGCAAAGCTGGAGCAATCCGGTGACGCAAAGCTGCGGGTCCCATCGGGATAGCCGGGCTGTCGAAGAGAACTCAATTTATAAAAGAGCCCCCTTCGATGATAGTGGCTCTTTTTTGTTTTAATCTCGGCACATATAAGTTAATGTAAGGACGCGACTGGCTCTATTATTCATCGTGTCCAGTGCTTTGTGACAACCGGCAATGGAGAAGATACAATGAAAAAGTTTTTGATCACGATTTTTGCCACGATTTTTGCCTTCGGTCTGGTTCAGCCACTCTTTGCCGCCGATGAGCTGACCTGCTGGTTCCCACCTGCGTGGAAATCAAAAAGTTCAGAAGCGGAAGCGATCACCACGGCTTTAACTGAAAATTCCGGGCTGCAAATCAAGCCCCGGATTGCCAAGAGTTATCCCGAGATTCTCACAGCATTCAATTCAAACAGTCAAAATCTGGTTTATGTCGGTTCTTTTGTGCAGTCTATTATAGCTGCCCGTAAACTCGGGACACAGTTGGTGCAAAACATTGACGGCAAAGAGCTCTATTCCGGCGTTCTGATCCTCCCTAAGGGGGTTGATCCGAAAGATGTTCTTAATAACAGCCCAGAGCAGATAGCCTTTGCCATCGGTGCTTCATCCGGTGAATCGAGTGCCAAGGCAGCAACCGGCGGCAAAGCCGCCATCGGCGTTGCCAATCATGGTGCCGCCATCGCTGCCCTTCAAGCAGGTCGGGCTAAAGGGGCAGTTGTCAAGAACTGGTGGTGGGAAGCGCGCGCCAAAGAATATCCTGAACTGGTCATACATCTGATCCCGGGTGTCTCAATTGCTCAGAATCCGGATAATGTTCTGACTGCATCCAAAGCGGTCTCAAAAACAGATCAGGAGAAGATCAAAAAAGCGGCGATGGCGAGCAGTGCTGCATTCGGAAAAGATGCAAACATCCAGCCTTTCAACCCCGGCAAGATCGCCTTCTCGCTCGGGCTGATGCAAAAAGGGAAGATCGATCCGCTTCGATACAGCTGGTAGGCGTCCCGCATCGATACAAGACAAATCTTTCATCCGACCTAACAAAGAACCAAAATAATTACTTTTAACAAGAGAGGCGGCAGATTTAAATCTGCCGCCTCTTTTTTATCTGCAGAACCGTTCAAAAAAAAATCAGGGGCGCACCCCCCGTTCAAGAATCTGAAGCATCTGCTTATGTATCCTGCCGTTACTGGCAACGATTTCCTGACCGTAAATAGAGGCGGTGGTACCGGTAAAATCAGTCACCATACCGCCCGCTTCACTGACAAGAAGTTGCCCGGCGGCAACATCCCACGGTTTGAGTTTCATTTCCCAATATCCGTCGAATCGTCCCGCGGCAGTACAGGCAAGATCGAGACTGGCGGCACCGGGGCGGCGACAGGCTTGCGCCGCTTGCTGAAAGTGAACAAAGTGATCATAGTTATTAGCGTTGCACTGCTTGCGGTCGTAGGGGAAACCGGTCGCCAGAAGGGACTGCTCGAGATCCGAAGTTGTCGAGACAAAGAGCGGTTTACCATTTAGATAAGCGCCAGCTCCTTTCACAGCGGTAAAAAGCTCATCGCTGCACGGATTAAAGATCACCCCGGCGACCACCTCTCTCTTGAGCTCAAGAGCGATAGAGACCGCAAACCAGGGGAAACCGTGCGCATAATTTGTGGTGCCGTCAAGAGGGTCGACAATCCAGCAGCAGTCGTGTTGTTGCCGGTTATAATCCCCTTCTTCGGCCAGAATGTCATGCTCGGGGAAGTGCGACCGGAGCAGAGCAACAATCGCTGCTTCAGCTGCCTGATCAGCCTCGGTTACCAGATCAACCTCCCCTTTGTGTGCAACTTTTAAGTTGGTGCCGAATTTCGCCATCAGCACCTTGCCACCGGCCCGGGCCGCCTCTATAGCAACTTCAATCGGCATCAGATCTCTCCAGCAGTTGCGGCAGTGTACTGTCCCGCCAAAAATGAACGGCACCGATCACTCCGAGCGGAATGGTAAAAAATTGCAAAAAAGGGATCGCGAGAAGACAGAGCGCACCGATACCGAAACCGATTGAAGAGAGTTTTTGCTGTTGGATAAATTGCCGCTGGTCCTTGAATACCAGTTGATGCCGACTGAAGATATAACCGGTATATTCGACCACCAGAAACAGCGCCGTCCAGAGCAGTGAGAGGATTGAATACAGAACCGGCCCGACTGCCGGCAGAAGCAACAGCAGAAATAACAGCACCATACCGAAGACAAAAGCCGATATCTTCACCAACTCATCAAACAGGGTGTGTACACTTTCACGTAAAAACTGACCGAGCCTGAACGATTCGTTGTTGCGGACTCCGGTCAGCATCATCTCAGTCTTCTCCGACAAAATCTCGTTAAAAGGGGATGCAATCAGGTTGCCGACAATTGCGAAGAGAAAAAAGACCATCAAAGCTGTTGCCAGCAAGGCAACAAGCCAGAGAAAATAGTACAGCATTGACCAGTACCACGCTTCTTCTATCGGGATCATCGCCTGAACAGTCGATTTGTAAAAATCGAGGCCAAGCCAGACCGCAAAACTGAAAACAACCAGATTAATCAGAAACGGGATCAAAACATAAGGGTACAAACGGGGATGACTGATCAGAAAATGGCCCGCCCGAAACGGATAGGAGAATCCTTTGGCAAAACTACCAAGACCGCTTTCCATAATAACCTCTTATAAAAAATAAAATACCGGGGCGACAGGTACGGAACAGGTCAGAGCAGACGGAACAAAAGCTTAACACTGCCGATCCCGATCTGATCACCGGATTTGAGACTGACCGCATCTTTGACTGCTTGTCCGTTCAACTCAACCTTGTTTCTCTTTTCCGGCGGAATCAATCCGTAGCCCGAGTTGTCCCGCGAAACGAAGCAACCGACTTTAGGTGCAAACATCCCCTTGAGCTGGATCTCTGCCATCTCATCCTTGCCGATCAAGGTCAACTTTTTATTCAGTTCATACGTTGAGGCGTCGGTATTGCCCGACAGGACTTCAAGCTGGGCATTCGGCCCGGAGAGGGGCAGTTCGTCCACCTCAGCATCCTCTCCCAGCAGTTCCCGCTGCTTTACGGTATCGAGGATCATGGTCTTATCCATCTGCAGTTCTTCGATGACGGCCTTACCGGTCACCTCGGCGTCGAGAAAAACAATCGAATGTTTGCCGATGGTGATCGTATCATTGTCGGAGAGCGCCCATTTTCCTATTTTTCGTTCATTAACAAATGTCCCGTTAGTGCTGCCAAGATCTTCAATAAAATAGTGTCCGAGTTGCGAAACGATATGAGCATGAAAATTGGAGACAGCCAGATTATCGATCTGGATATCGTTCTTCATATTGCGACCTATCGTGATAAATTCCTTACTGGAATCGATCACTTTAAGAATTTCATCATTGAATTTAAGCAGCAGGCGCGGCATCTTTTACCTCCTTGTAGTCAAAGCTTCGGTCAATTTCTGGGTCAAAGTCGGTTTATCAAAATAGACCAGAATCAAAGTAATATTGTCTCTGCCGCCGTTACGGTTGGCAAGGTCGATCAACATACGACACCCCTCCTGTGGTGAGGTGGTCGACTGAATAACGGTCTGGATTATTGTATCATCGACCATACTGGTCAATCCATCACTGCAGAGCAACAGTCGATCCCCGATCAGAACATCAATAATCTGACCCTCCGGTTCGGAACTGTCCGTACCAAGAGCCCGGGTCACAACATTGGAGAGTCCGGCCAGCTCCTGCTCTGAAAGGTTAAGCCCGAGACGTTGCTGCTCATTGTGAAGGCTATGATCTTCGGTCAACTGAACCATCTTCTGGTCACGTACCAGATAAGCACGGCTATCACCGACATTAGCAACGACCAACGCCTGATCACGAAGCCAAGCGGCAACCAGGGTCGTCGCCATCCCGTGCCAATGTGGCTTTTCAACCGCAGCCCGGAGGACCGCCTGATTTGATCGCTGAATCACCGCGTTAAAAGCCTGAACCGGATCAGAAACCGGTTCCTGAATTTCGTGCAGCTGGTGCAGAAGCTGGTCGAGAGCAACCCGACTGGCAATCTCTCCGGCAGGTTGGCCGCCGACTCCGTCGGCAACCGCAAACAGTTCATTTCTGCTATCGACAAGAAAACAGTCTTCATTGATTTGACGACACTGACCAAGATCAGTCTGTCCATATGCCGTTATTTTCATAATTTCCTCACCTCATTCGGGCCGAACAATCCCTGAGAGCCTGAGCCACCTCACGCGCCGACTTGTAGCGCCCGGTCACCCTTTTGCTGAGTAATTTTGCGACAATTTCATAAACGCCCTTCGGAAGTCGTTTCGCCCTTTCGTTCAGGGGGAGATACTCCGCCTTGCTGATGCAGAACATCAGTGCGCCAATATTATCACCGACAAACGGCTTGAAGCCGGTCAAGAGCTCGTAACAGACCACGCCGAGAGAAAACTGGTCAGACCGGCCATCGACCTTCTTGCCTGCAACCTGCTCCGGTGACATATAACTCGGGGTTCCGAGGATCGTCCCGGTCTGGGTGTGTGACGAACTCATCACCCTGGCGATGCCGAAATCGGTTACCTTCACCTTCCCCCCTTCGACCAGCATGATATTGGCTGGCTTGATGTCGCGATGAATAACGTTGTTGTCGTGCGCATAAGCGAGCGCATCAGCGATCTCCGCAGCGATCCGCAGTACTTCGCTGGTTGGGAGCAGATTATCTTTAACACAATTCAGAGCGAGGGTCTTTCCGTCAATATACTCCATCGCCATATAAGCGAGATCGTGTTCCTCACCCGCATCATAGATCGTGACAATATTCGGGTGATTCAGCCCACCAGCCGCTTCCGCCTCCCGATAAAAGCGCCGTTTGACCTCCTCGACCAGTTGCGGTTCAACATCACGAATATTCAGGGTCTTGATCGCAACCTCGCGGTTAATCTTCGGATCACGGCCAAGATAGACCGTCCCCATTGCGCCCTGACCAAGTTCGCGCACCACCTCATACCGCCCAAGAGTCGGTTTTGTCCGTCCTTGACCGAGTCCGCTACTTTTTCCCCCACCAGACGAACCGAGAAGAATGGTCCCTTCCATATTCTCCAGTTCAACGATCTTCTGTTTTGCATCCTTGAATTTTCCGCCTTTGAGCAGATACTGGTATACCGTCACCGCTTTACTGAACATCCTCTTCCGTTCAAAATCGAGACCGAGATTGTAGAGGATTTCCTGAACAGACGGATCATGAACCGAACAGTGCATGAACTTGTCAAACGCCATATCGAGCATCCCCTGCCCCTGCAATGAGAGACCGAGCAGCTTTAAATCTTCGTAACCGGTTACTCGGCTTTTAAAAATACGTTGCAGCAAGAGAATCAGGCCGACAATACCGATCAGGATCAACACCGGAGACGGTTGAAACCAGAGCCCCTGTGTCGCCAGCAGCCCGACCACAACTGCGCCCCAGCAGGCAGTAAAAAAGAGCAGCAGAAGCGAACCGAGCCAGAGATCGAGACGCGGCAAGATTAAAACCATAAAGATAGCAAAAAACAGCAGCACTACTGACTCCACCAGAAAGGCCCAATGGGGTCGATAAGAGAGTGAGCCAGAGAGGAGATCGGCAACTACCGCTGCTGTTTTCAGCGTTGCACGCGACTCAACGACATGCGTAGTCAGACCGATGACAATCGCCCTCCCCTGCAGTTGTTTAATGTCGACCTTACCCGTCACCAGCTCAGCATAAGAAAAGATCGGGAGTGAAGCCATACGATCGGGAGAAATCAGGATTGAAAACGACTCGCCGGTCAGCCAGCTGCGGTCAGCAACCTCAAGCTTGTTTTCTGTAATAGAAAAATGCGAATCTTTGCCAAGAAACTGGCGGGCCATCTGCAGAGCGAACGAAGGGAAATATCGATCCCCGATCCGCGGAGAGATAAGAGACGAGTGCGGCGAAAAAAGAGCGGTATCGGCAGCAATGAAACCATGCACAGCCATTGCCGCAAGCGGTTCATAGCTGGAGCCGATGCCGCGCGGCGCCGGCGGTAGCAACCACACCCTTAAGGGATTATGTAGAGTTGCCAGATCGACCTGCCAGCTCCGTTTTGAAACCTTCCAGTCGACGGCCCCGGCCAACACTTTCTGTGGCTGATTGACCCAGTCAACCGCCGGATAGAGGGGCAATACAAACGCCTCAGCCGCTTTAACCGCCTCTTGCAGGTGTCGATCACCATCCGTGGCAATCTCCATCGCTTCAAGCGACGCGCGCACCGCCGCAAAATCCTTTTTGTCCGGGAGTTCATTGCGCAGCCGCTGCAGACCGGTCAATCCGGGATTCCATTCCGGTGTCGCCAAAGGGGGGAGAAGGCCGATTACACGAACCCCTTTGGCTTGAAGAGCCTTGACCCCCTCGGCCAGATAAGTTCGTGGCCAGGGCCATGGGCCGATCTGCTGCACGCTTGCCGCATCAATCCCGACGACCGCCACCGACCCGCTTGCTGCGACCGAACGCATTCGGCTCAGATTCGAATAGAGCCAGTCATCAAAATGAACCAGAGCCGGGTGCTGGATAAGGGCGAGAGTCAGCAGAATCAGAACAGGCAAAAAACGCAGAAACGATCCAGATGCAAGTAACCTTAACCACCTCATGCAGCTAACTCCATAGAATAATAAAAAAAACAACTCGGCGGACTATAACACAATTGAGTTGCCCCCCAGAGTAAAAATGAAGCGGTTGAACAATCTTGCGCAAATAGACAATTAAGTTTATGATCGACTTAATTAAGATTCATTCGCAAAACCATATCAGATGACCAAGTAAAAATTTCGTTCGACAAAGTCCGGAGGTTTTTCAGGGGCGAAGGGGGACATGTGCTCTGTCGAAGCCTTTAAAAACACCGTAACGCAAGCTTGCGAATATTTGCGACAATGTTAATGAAAGCATGATTATCGAGAGGGGCTCGAATGAAAAAACTGAGCAAACGGATCACTCTGCCATCCTGCACCGTTGACAAACAGTTGATCATCCGCCTCGAAAATTATCTCTTTACACACATCCCGGGTCTGCTGAAAAAAGAACTCTTTGAGCAGATGGAACTCTATGATCTTAAAAATCCGGCCTCACTGAGAACTTACAGCCTCACACTTTCTGATAATAAAAACAGTATTCAGTTCGATTCCATAAAAAAATTCAAACCCGATCTGTTTGAACCGAAAACCACAAAAATTGTCTTGCAACTTAAGTACGGACGTCCTGAGCTTATCGACATTGCAATCATCTTTCCCGGAGACAGCACCCCGTGCCTGAGAATCAGTACTATCAGTGAAACGGTCAAAAAAATTTCCCCACGGATCGCAGAACAGTTACTATCTCTTTTCGATTCATCGAAAAACAGAAACAATATCGTCTCGAAAACCTGGTTTCGCTCCCTGATCCTATTGATCCCGTCAGCCTTGATTACCGGCATCGGTCTTCTATTGGGTGGAACCCTCTATTTTTTAGTCGCAGCTCAGGGATGGATCCTTATTCTCAGCACGATTCTCGCCTTCAACCTGTTCCGCCTGTTTCCTTTGATCGGGTTTCGCACCCGGCGTCATTTCAATCTGCAAAAATTCATGGCCCTGCTTTTTTTCGGATTAACAATCCTCGTCATCGCTCTCTACACCTACCTGCTCTATCTTAATCTTGGTCTGATCAGACTCCCCGGTTGATTGATCCTCATAAAAACTATTTATTATTTTCATTCGCGACGGTATCGCCCCCTGTCAAAGGGGGCAAAGTCGTCCCTGTCATCGGCCGTTGCGGCCAGATAAATCCGGTCGTCATCCGTCCAAACAATTTGTAAACCCCCCAGAGAAAAGTGAGTGGCAAAAGAACAGTATTGAGCAAAAAAATTACGATCATGGACAATAGATCGCGCACCATCGCCCCGAGTTTTTCGCTGAGACGCTCGATCTGCTGACGAAGATCTGTTGCCGCCTGAAACTGCAAGGCCGTCGCCTTTAAACTGGCAATAAAACCGGTTTCAGTCGAAGATCCCTGACGGTCTGACAGAGATGTAAATTCAGACAAAGTCTGTTTCCCCTGCTGTAACCCATCCATCGCCTCAACATACTGCTGGTTGAGAAAAAGCTGATAAACCTGTTCGTTAACGATAGCCACCGCCGGCACGGAAAAACGGAGCAACAGTGCCAGAATCAGTAATCGACGCGCCAGCGAGCTGATCGTGCCGCTCCAGGGGTGCTGTTTCCACAGACCGACTAAAAACAGCATCAGAGATGGGGCGAGAAGAAACTTGAGGCTGAACCAGGGGACCACTTCAATTAAGAATTTCTGCACACCGAGTGAAACCAGACTGACCAGCATCACCAGTGAAAACCGCTCTATCATGTCGTTGAGCGGATCGAGCACCTCACCAACAGCTATCGTTACACCGACTCCGGCAGGGGAGATATCAACCTCGCTGTCCTGAATCACCGAGATCACCGCATTGGCCGCCCGGGCCAGAGCAAAAGCGATCAGAGCCCGATCAAACGCCTCATCAACATAGGTTCGCCCGACTTCGTCGGCCCGTTTAAACGGCGCAGATTCGAAGACTACGTCTGTCAATACCGGCGTAAAAATAACTATCAACAGTATTGCGATCAATACACCCTGAAATATTTTGCCGGACAAAAAAGTCATTGGTCACTCCCCGTCCCCACGCCCGTTAATAATCGATTCCGGGCTGCGGCTCAATATCTTTGCGGTAAGCGTGCTTGATCTCTTGCACGTCACTCACCGTATCTGCCAGTTCGATCACCTGCGGGTGTGCGTCCCGACCGGTCAACACCAGATGCACCGCTGCCGGTCGTATCTTGATCAATTCCAGTATCTGCCCGGTATCGACCAGACGTAGATGTCGCGCATTATTGATCTCATCCAAAATGACCAGATCATACTCACCGCTGCAGATCTTCTCCCGCGCCAGCACAATCGCCGCCTGCGCATTGGCGCGATGCTCTTCACGACTGTACGGATTACCGAGCAGACCGCAAAATCCCTTTCCGGTCGCATAATGTTCAACCCGATCACCAAGCATCTTCAACCCATCCCATTCACCTGCGTACATATCCCCCTTCATGAACTGGATCAAAACACTCTTCATTCCGTGTCCGGCTGCCCGCAACACCATCCCGAGCGCCGAGGTTGTCTTCCCTTTACCATGACCGGTTATCACCACCACCAGACCTTGACGTTTTTCAGGTTCAAGTTTTGTAATCTTCAGACCTTGCGGCTCGTCGGTCATAGTACCTCCACAATAAAAAGGAAAGCAAAAAATGTTGACGACAATTTTAGCGCGTTTAAGGGCGCATGGCAAAACCAATAGTAACTATTGATGCACCTGTTCTAAATAAATCCCTTTTTTTAGCCATCAAATGTTTACCCCCTTTTCAGCTTGTAGTAAATTAATGAACGTCTTGCCGCCATCGAACGAATTGTGCATAAAGGAGTTAACATTGAGCGATAAAATTGAGACAGAGGCTGTTGACCTCACTGCCGGACTGGCAAAAATACGAAGTCGGCGCTGGCTTATGTGGCTGGTTATTTTCAGTTATGTTCCCGGTCTGCTGATTACGCTTGAAATACAGGCTTCGTCCAGCATTATGGGGTGGCTTTTTGCCCTTTGGGTTTTATTGCTCTGCATCGTTATCGGATTCGCAACCGTTGTCTGCTGTCCCCGCTGTAAAAAATCATTTCATACCAATGGCCCTACCTTTTTGCCGGTACGTAAATGCGTCCATTGCGGGCTGCATCTCAAGGCTGACAAGGTTAAGAAATGAGGTGATCTACCGAAAAGAGGTCCCTGCAAATAAAAAGGGACATAAAAAACTAAGGGCGACCATCTGGTCGCCCTGTGACTTTGCATATTGCGCAATACAGCTTATCTCTGGATAAATTTTATGCTTTGTTTCCGTGACGACTTGTCTCCTTGTCCGTCCCTCTGATCAATCCTTTAACAAAGCCGATCAAAAGAATAAGCGTCGGCATCAACTGCACAACCACAACCAGAGCACAGAAAGCGAGGAACAGTCCAACCAGAATACCGCTGTTGTAAGTTCGTGCGGTGTCGACGGCAAAGGCAGGATTGGCAATCAGCAGCATCAGCGAAGATCCGATAATTGAGTTTCTTAAGTTTTTCATGACGTTCTCCTTTTTATCAGGTTAAACTGTCTACACCAATTTACTTTCTCGATTTAAGCCAGGGGATCACCAATCAACCAGTATCTAATCTTTTTTTACTGTTATTTTCTCGGAAGGAGAAAATACGCCTTTTACCATGCCGATAAAAAGAATCAGAGCTGGCACCAGCTGAGAGACGATTATCAAGGCAAAAAATCCGATAAAGAAGTAGACCAGAATACCGGTCTCCTGACTCTGCACACCCGAGGCGGCAAAAGCTGCGGAAGCACTCCCTGCCATCATTGTAACCATCATTCTTAATGTTTTCATGATCTCCTCCTTTACCTTGAGGTTTCTGATTCTAATTTTTTATCTTTCTTGATTATCTAGTAGTGCATTTGCTATGCCATTATTTGAAAAATATAATTAAAGACGTTAAGTGTCTGTTTTTTTAACGTATTTTGATTAATAGAAGTAAAACTCACCGCTCAACAAAGAGAACCACGTATATAATAATTATACGTAAAAGAGCCGTACAATATTATAGAGATTGGCATCTAAGACGGTAACTACATGTTAATACTTAGATATTGTGAAAAACAGGGGTGTATGGAAAAATATGCAGTGTTATTGATTTTATATCAGTAGTGTCCCAACGTTTAGTTGAATAAAAACAATTGGTTATCGTTTTCGAGCAGCTCAGTTGTGTAGGCCTCTTTTGTAAGTAGCTGATTTAATGACATTCTCTCG
>JAGXHN010000002.1 GCA_024636225.1 Desulfuromonadaceae bacterium
CAACCCAGGCCAGAAATGAAAAATCGGGCAGAGGGAAAGCCGCCGCCAACAGCAGACCGGAGAGAAGAGCGAGGCCAGGATCACGCAGAGGACGAAACGCCATCATCAGTCTTCACGGTCGGATATAATCGTGTTCATATCGTGTCTGCGAATACGAACCGAGTTAATTTTTCGTTCATCACAATCGACGATCTGCATCAGTAAAGGACCTTCAATAATCTCTTCACCCGACACCGGAACATGATTTAACAGGTGAAACATATAGCCGCCGACTGTATCAAATTTTTCACGAGAAATTTTGATACCAAAATACTCTTCAATCTCTTCGACACTCAGTCGGGCATCGACCAGAATAGCCCCCCCTTCTTCAACAACCAGCAGAGCATGCTCACGGTCATACTCATCCTGGATTTCGCCGACGATCTCTTCGAGCAGATCCTCAATTGTAATCAAGCCGGACGTCCCGCCATATTCATCGACAACGATCGCAATATGCACCCTCTTGGTGCGAAATTCCTGCAGAAGAACTTCGATCTTTTTGGTCTCCGGAATAAAATATGGGGGTCGCATCACCTGTTTGACTAAAGTTGAATCGACATTACGCCCCCAGTAACGGAGCAGATCCTTGGCATAAACAATCCCGACAATCCGGTCCGTTGTCCCTTCGAAGACCGGAATACGGGAGTGTCCTGAACGGATGATGGCATCGAGAACAGCACGAATTGTTGAGTCACAGCAGCAACAGACCATATTTGTGCGCGGAACAATTACCTCGCGCACAATTGTATCGCCGAATTCGAAGACAGACTGGATCATATCCCCCTCGTCTTCGTTGATAATGCCACGCTCTTCCGATTCGTTGATGATATCCTGCAACTCTTTTTCGGAAGAGATCCGACGTTGTCCCAGTAATCTACTCAGCCCTCGAACAAAGAAATTTTGTCCATGCCCCGGATTGCCTTCTACCAAACGATTTCTCCTGTTTGAGACAAATAAAATCTGTAACTGTTCAGCACTTCTATTACGGCCTGAGGACTACAGTTGTTGCTTGCGTCAGGCGCATGCAGATCGAGATCCTGAAAAACCAGCGAACGCAGCAAAAGCGGACTTTTTGCGACGTCATCAATTAAAGATCAGATAACAGATCAAGGTCGTCAACACGCCGAGAATTCCACCAAAAACAACCTCTAAAACAGAGTGAACCCGCAATTGAAAACGGCTGTAACTGACCAGAATGGCAATCAAAACAACCAGCAGGCTGATCTCCATTCCGGGCTGAACAAGAACGACTGAAGTCGCCACCGAAAAAGCGACGGCGGCATGCCCGCTCGGCATGCCGCCACTCAAGGGGCGCCCTTTGCCGAAATAGGCTTTCAGCAGCAGTACGATAAAAACTGCGATCAGAATAGAGACGGTCGGCAGAATCGGAACAATTGTTTCAGAACGGCCAAGCTCCGTCTCCAGCGATGGAAACAGATAACGCGAAAAAATAAAAAAACCCATAACAAACGCGCCGATGCTGGCGACCAGAACAGAACCGGCCGCAACATCCTTGGCCCGACGTGCCAGGAGGTGAAACTGCGGTGAAACCAGATCCACAACGACCTCGATTGCAGTATTCACTAATTCGGCAAAAAGAACCAGAGTAACGGCAAATGTGAGCAGAATAAAATCGAGTGCAGACAGCCCGAGAAAAAGAGCCAACAAAAGAACAATCACTGAAGAAAAACAGTGATAACGAAGGTGCTTCTGGCTCGATGCCGCCCAGATAATCCCTTCTATTGCACAGTTAACGCTCTCAACCCAGTTGTCCGGCTTCATCCCTTGCAATTAGACCACCTGTAGACAGTCACGTTTGATCAGTGTAAAAAGTTCCTGTTCTTTAACCTCCATCCGCTCGGCATCCTCTGCCGTACCGCGCTCATGATCATAACCGAGCAGATGCAGAATCCCGTGCAAGAGTAAAAAACAGAGTTCATGTTCAAAGGGAGTGTCGGCCTCAAAGGCATCCCGCGCTGCCGTGTCAGCTGAAATAACCACGTCCCCGAGCAGCTGCGGATGCAGAGGCTCCCCTTCTCCTTCGAGCATCGAAAAAGAGATAACATTTGTCGGTTTGTCACGTTGCAGATAATCGCGATTCAATTCCTGAATCCGTGCATCATCGACAATGAGAATTGAAACTTCAGAGTCAGGACATTCCAAGGCGTTTAATATCGTCTGCGCCACTTTTTTTAACTTTTGCATTTTTATCGGATGGACCTGCTGTTCGTTCTCTATTTGAATCATTGCCATTTTTTTTCTCGGTCACCCGCTCCTTATGTACCGGTTCAGGATAATCGACCCGGTGGTGAAAAATTCCGCCAAGAACGCGTGCAAAGCTCTTGGTAATCATGTGCATATCCTTCAAAGACAGTTCGCACTCATCGAGTTGTCCGTCAATAAAAATATTATTAATAATCTTCTGGACCATGCCAAGTGTCCTGGCCGGAGTCGGGTCGGTCAGGGTGCGGCTTGCCGCCTCGACAGCATCGGCCAGCATGATGAGAGCTGCCTCGCGGGTCTGTGGCTTCGGTCCCGGATAACGGTAATCACGTTCGGAGACCTGCTGCACATTTTCATCAACCTGTTTTTTCGCTTTTTCATAAAAAAACTTTATCAAGGCCGTACCGTGATGCTGGCGGATGATATTGATAATCTGATCCCCGAGTTTGTTCTCTCTGGCAATTTCAACCCCGTCCTTTAAATGGGCCATCAGGATCAAGGCGCTCATCGATGGGGCGAGTTTATCATGACGATTTTCTCCCCCCCCCGTATTCTCTATAAAATAGAGAGGCTTACGCAATTTGCCGATGTCATGATAGTAGGCAGCCACCCGACAGAGCAGCGGGTTGACATTGATCTCCTCGGCAGCCGCCTCGACCAGATTACCAACCACAACCGAATGGTGATAGGTGCCCGGAGCCTGAATCATCAGTTCACGCAGTACCGGTGAGTGCATGTTCGCCATTTCGAGCAGCTTGATATCGGTCGTGTACTTAAACAGATGCTCAATCAGTGGTATTGTCCCGATGACAATCACGGCACAGATAAAACCGTTAAGCAGGCCGAAGCCGGATTTATAAAGGAGCTGCAGATCAAAACTGTGTCCGACCAAAAAATGGATACTGATCACACTCAGTACATTGACAATCGAGAGATGAAAACTCGCCCGGTAGAGGGTGGCCCTCTCTTTACAATGCCGTACCCAATGAGCAGCAGTCAGGCTCCCGACGAAAGTGTAAAAGGTCAAAAACAGGTTGTTGCCAAACAGAAATCCGACCAGAATTGCGGCCAGAAAGGCGAAAAAAACTGTCACCTCCGAATTGAGAACAATCCGGACCAGCATCGCGCCGACCGCAAAAGGGACAACATAGTAGTAACTGGTCGATTCTATGTACGGAAAAGCGCTTTCGAGGGCCGACGAGACAAAAATAGCCAACTTGATCAGGATAAACAGGCCAACAAACGTTGTTGACAAAAAGAGCAGATCACGGTCATTCAGATTATATTTTCGAATATTTCGACTGCCAAAACGATGGCTGACGTAGAGAATAATCAACGTACAAAAAAGAAGTCCAACTGCGGTCTGAATATTTTTTGAATCGCTGCCGATCTTACGCATCGCCTGAAGTTTAAGAACCTGATTATCGGTGATGCGTTCTCCTTCGCGAACAATCATTTCACCACGTTTAACCTGATACAGAACTTCTGCCACCGCGTCGCGGGCTATTTTCTTCTGGTGTGCTGTTTCACTCTGATTAAAGAAAAGATTCGGCCGGATGGTTCGATCAATCAGGGAGACGACCGTCTTGATCTGTTGTTTAGGCAACACTTTGCTTCCTGCCAGAGAGTCTGCGAACAGCTTCCGCGCCGTATTGAGATCAATAACGGAAGGTTCCCCCTCAAAAGTCAGGATCTTATCCGTAGCCAGATCACGCAGGATGACCCCACGCTTAACGTCGGCCTGAAAAAGCTTTACATCATTAACAATCTGATACGACAAAATCTCCAACAGCGCGTTTCTCATCGCCTGTACGGCCTCTTTGCTCTCCGATATTTTTTTCAGAGTTCGCCATTCATCAGGGGTCAAGGCTACCCCGAACAGGCTGTCCGCTTCAACTTTGACCTGTTCAACCGCTTCTGCACTCTGTTCGGCGCCAAAACCTGTTTCCAGGAGCTGATTAAGGCGATTGACCTGGGTCACTCCTGCCTCAGAGTCATAATCATAAAAAGCACCGACCGCATCTTCAGCCGATTGGCGTTTTCTCTCAGTCAACACCTCATCCGGTATCAACAGCTCACGGGGAGATTTTATATCGCGCGCAGCAATATCACCAGGATTGTGATAACCGGGGGTCAACCCCCCTTTGGGGATGATAATAAAGGTCAGGGTCAGTGCTAAAAGAAACAGAAGCAACTGACGTTGGTAACGACCATCGAGCGACGAGATAATGCCACCGAGAAGTGATGTCGATTTTTGTGAACGCTGCCGGTCTGTTTTGCGTTCGCTCATAGATAAATGCCTCACACTCTAATTTAAGCAGACGCTCGGGCTGAATGAACCTTGTCATAAGCCTTCACGATCTGCTGAACAATCGGATGTCTGACCACGTCCTGGTCTGAAAAATAGTTGATCGATATCCCCGACACCGACTCAAGGACTTTAACTGCATCGATCAAGCCGGAAAAACGCCCGGTCGGAAGGTCGATCTGGGTCACATCCCCGGTTATCACCGCACGGCTGCCGAAACCGAGCCGGGTCAAAAACATCTTCATTTGTTCTACCGTTGTATTCTGAGCCTCGTCAAGAATAACAAAGGCATCATTCAAGGTTCGACCGCGCATAAAAGCGAGCGGTGCGACCTCAACAATATTTTTTTCAATCAACTCCTGACCAGTCTCGAAATCGAGCATGTCAAACAGAGCATCGTACAGCGGCCGAAGATAAGGATTGACCTTTTCAGCAATATCTCCCGGCAAAAAACCGAGTTTTTCACCCGCCTCAACGGCCGGGCGAACCAGAATAATGCGACTGACCTCTTTTTTATTCAGGCAGGCAACAGCCATTGCCATCGCCAGATAGGTCTTCCCGGTCCCGGCCGGACCGACACCAAATACAACATCATGGCTGCGCATCGCATCTATATATGCTTTTTGCGCGACACTTTTAGGCGAAATATATTTATTGCGTGCCGAGATAAAGACCGTATCGAGAAAAATGTCTTTCAGATGAGCCGAAGAGTCAGCATTGAGGATGCGCGTCGCATAATCGATATCTGACGGGTAGAGAGAATACCCCTCCTTTAAAAGCGCGTACAACTCCTCGCACAAGCGATGCGCCAATTGGACCTGCGACGCATCACCCTGAATGACAAGACGCCCCCCCTGAGAACCGATGCGGACCTCCAGAGAACGCTCAATCAGCTTGAGATGGCGATTCTGTCGCCCAAAAAGCAAATTTGCATATTTTTGATCAGCAGCAATAAACTCTTTTGACAAGGTTTGACGACTCAATCCGGCATCCTTTAGTTAGAAAACGGGGATAAGAGATACCACTCCGACGCCATAAAAGCAATCCGTTTAACAACTTGTAGAAAAGGCTTACAATTTACAGATCCTGTGTTATATATAATTTCTTTTTCCATCATTTCAACGTTTTTTTGAGTAAATACAGGAGATACCATGAGTGAAATTATTGATATTTATGCACGCGAAATCCTCGATTCTCGCGGAAATCCGACTGTTGAAGTTGAAGTTTATCTGGAGAGCGGAGCGATGGGTCGCGCCGCTGTTCCGAGTGGAGCCTCGACCGGAGAACGTGAAGCGTTGGAACTGCGGGACGGCGACAAAAGTCGCTATCTGGGTAAAGGGGTCCAAAAAGCGATCGAAAACGTCAACGAAGTGATCACCGAAGCGTTACTCGGCTGGGAAGCTTCTGATCAGGCGGGTATCGACCGTAAACTGATCGATCTGGATGGAACAGATTTCAAAAGCAATCTCGGCGCCAACGCTCTGCTCGGCGTCTCACTCGCCTGTGCCAAAGCAGCGGCCGAAGATGCCGGTCTCCCCCTCTATCAGTATCTCGGCGGCACCAATGCCAAGGAGTTGCCGGTACCGATGATGAATATCATCAACGGTGGCGAACATGCCGACAACAATGTCGACATTCAGGAATTCATGATCATGCCGGTCGGCGCAGTAAACTTTAAGGAAGCGTTACGCATGGGAGCTGAAATCTTTCACGCCCTGAAAAAAGTCCTTAAGGATAAAGGGTACAACACCGCCGTCGGCGATGAAGGCGGGTTTGCCCCCGACCTGAAGAGCAATGAAGAGGCGTTGCAGGTTATCATGGCAGCGATCAAGGCCGCCGGCTTCAAAGCAGGGACCGATGTCCTTCTGGCCCTCGACGTCGCTGCATCGGAACTGTATAAAGAGGGGACCTACACCCTGGCAAACGAAAAACAGCCCAAAAAGAGTTCTGCCGAGATGGTCGATTTTTATATCGATCTGGTCGATCGTTATCCGATTATTTCGATCGAAGACGGTATGGCTGAAAACGACTGGGATGGCTGGGCTCTCTTGACCGAGAAACTCGGCAAAAAAGTCCAGATCGTCGGCGATGACCTGTTTGTCACCAACACAAAGATTCTCAGAGAAGGGATCGATAAAGGGATTGCCAACTCAATCCTGATCAAGGTTAATCAGATCGGAACCTTGACCGAAACCCTTGAAGCGATCGAAATGGCCAAACGGGCCGGTTATACGACGGTCATTTCACACCGCAGCGGCGAAACAGAAGATACCACCATCGCCGACCTGGCCGTAGCGACCAACGCTGGCCAGATCAAGACCGGTTCGCTCTGCCGCACCGACCGCGTCTGCAAGTACAATCAGCTGTTACGGATCGAGGACGAACTCGACGACGTCGCCGTCTACAACGGTCGCGATGTCTTCTACAATCTGCGCTGATTGCCACACACACCACAAAAAAAAGCCCGCTCATTTCGAGCGGGATTTTTTTATACAACGTCTTTGCTGTCACACTTTCCCGAAAACCCGCTCACAGTATTCGTGAAGCGTTGTCACATGTTTTGCGTCGTCCCGGGCCAGCGAGGTAAACATCGCCTTTATTGACGGATCACTGAATTCTACGGCATTCGCCACGTGCACCTGATTAAAAGTCTCCTCCATCTTGATTGCCGTACGTAACGCCTTCTCCTTGGAAAGCGTCACCTTCTTTACATCGACCAATAATTTACGGGCACGGGCCAGTAGCGCCTCAATCGCCTGATTATCGACCTTGCTCCCGCTGAACACACCATCCACCTGAAGACGACGTGCCAATTTTATCTGACTGACATGAGCCAGCTCATCATCGACCAGCACCCCCCAGAGAGCAGAAAGCTCCTGATCATCAGAATAAGTCTTTTGCCAATATTTATAAATTTCAGCCATGGCCTGCTCTATCTCTTCACAGCAGGCTAAAAATTTTCGCATCGAATACTCCAATTCCTAAAATGATCGTAACTATTCAGCGCTTGCGAAAAGGTCGTCATTCCCAAGGGTAATCGGGAATCCAGCTTTTAAAGCCATGAATCCGATTAAATCATTTTCGAAGATGACAAGCTTTCTCAGGATTCTTGATAATACTGAATCATTACAAATGTTCAAATTCACTCTTTTTCGGTATGAAACCATTGATCAAACCATGTCCGGTGGTCTTTTTCTGACAACAGCTGAAAATCTTTAGGACCAAGCCAGACCCCCTTGCATCCGGGACATTGATCCATCGGCACGCCGCGAAATACCAACGGCTGGATCTTGTCGCCACACTTCGGGCAACGCCCCAGACAATGCTCGTGGATCAACTTTTCTGTAGTCTCCCCTTTGAGCTTTTCGATCAGCTCTCTTTCCATGTTATGAAAATACTGATTCTCTATCGCTTTTTTACGGTCATCCCACGCATCGGTCATCAGCATACCTCCTTGAAATAACAGTCATTTGAACAAATTATACAGATTCATACCTGCTCTGCAAGAGATCATTTACTGAACTTGACAGAAAAGAGATTAAAATGCTAGGTTGCCATTTGATAACCATAGTGAGAATAAAAATGAGACCGTTAACGGATCGTCAGCAACAGGTTCTTGATTGCATCAACCACCATATCGACCGATACGGCTACCCGCCGACATTACGGGAGATTGCTGCCGCCCTTAATATCAACGGCACCCTCGGCGTGCTCAAACACTTGCGGGCGTTGGAGAAAAGTGGCGCGATCAGCAAACAGGAGGGTGCTTCACGCGCCCTTCGCGTCACAGACAGAACTGAATCCGGTAAGCTGCCGATCATCGGCACAATCCAGGCCGGAGCGCTGCAAACGGCCATCGAAGAGATTCAGGGTGAAATTGAGATTGAACCAAAAGAGGCCCGCGGTGGCACTTTTTTTCTACGCGTCCGGGGAGATTCGATGATCGACGCCGCCATTCTCGATGGCGATCTGGCCCTGATCAAACCCCAACCCGATGCCGATAACGGCGATATCGTTGTCGCCCTGGTCGGTGACGAAGCGACCCTGAAACGGTTCTACCGCGAAAAAGGGCGGATCCGGCTGCAGCCCGAAAATCAACAGATGCAACCGATCTTCGTCGGCCCTGATGAGAGTGAGATTCGCATCATTGGCAAAATGGTCAGCCTGCTCCGACAGTATTGAGTAATCGAAACTCAGGACAAAACCAAAAAACCTTCTTTGCAGGAATTCTATGCAACAAATAAACGTACAGATACGGGTCGGAGCCATTTTTGAAACGGGACGAGCAATCCGTCCGGTCTGGTTTGACTGGCAACGTCAAAAACATACCATCACCGCAATCACCTACCGCTGGCAGGAGCTGTCGGGAGAGACCAAAATGCTCCATTTTTCCGTCAGCGATGGCCAGAATCTGTTCGAACTGACCTACAACACCGACCGGCAGACCTGGAGCCTGGCCGGGATAGAGCCGGGGCAATGAGCGTCCGCACCATACTCCATATCGATATGAATGCCTTCTTTGCCGCCGTAGAACAGCAATCCGATCCGGCTCTGCGCGGCAAACCGGTCGCCGTGATCGGCTCTGGAGAACGAACCATCATCACCACCAGTTCTTACGAAGCCCGAGCCTGTGGAGTCAAGACCGGCATGACCATTTATGAAGCGAAACGGCTCTGTCCGGACCTCATCATGGTGGTTGGCAACAACCGTAAATATACCGATACTTCGACCGGAATCATCAATATTTTCCGTGACTACACACCAATCGTTGAGGTCTTCTCTATCGATGAAGCGTTTCTCGACATCAGCGGCAGCCTGAAGATCTTCGGCTCCGCCAGACGGATTTCGATGCTGATCAAAGCCTGCATCTACCAGAAATACGGCCTCACCTGCTCCGTCGGCATCGCCCCGAACAAACTTCTGGCCAAACTCGCTTCCGATATGCAGAAACCGGATGGCCTGACCATTATCGCGCCCGATCGCATCAGTGAAACTCTGGAGAGTCTGCCGATCGGCGAACTCTGTGGCATCGGCGCAAAGATGCAACAACACCTCAACATGCTCGGCATCACCACCTGCGGAGAGCTCGGCCGCTTTCCGGTCAAAACCCTCAAAAAACGTTTCGGTATTATCGGTGAAAAACTGCACCGGATGGGGCGTGGCATCGACGACTCTCCCGTCACCCCGACCAACGGCGACGAAACTGTCAAGACCGTCGGCCACAGCACCACCCTCCCCTTTGACATCGACAGCCATGACGAAATCTGCCGCTGGCTGCTGCGCCTCTCCGAAATGGTCGGTTGTCGGGCGAGGCGTTACCGTGTCGCCGGTCGTACCGTCACCTTAACCATTCGCTACAGCGATTTCACAACCTTCAGCAGCCAGGAGAGCTGTGACACCCCCTTGTGTCAGAGCCATGAAATCTATCAGGCAGCCGTTGCCATCCTCAACCGGCTCGATCTGAAACAACCGGTCCGACTCCTCGGGGTCCGGCTCAGCAACCTGCGGGAGCGTGACAGTCAGTACCATCTTTTCCCCGAAGTGCGCAAATATGAGCAGTTGACCGAAGCGGTCGATACCGTCAACGACCGCTTCGGCAGTTTCTCCGTCACCTACGGCAGCAGCCTCGACCGGCAGAAAAATGCCAAAGTCATCTCACCCGCCTGGCGACCGGAAGGACTCCGTAATATTGATGTCGAATAAGAAATGAGGTCGCGATCAAAATAACAACCTGCTATATTCTCGAATCATACTAAAAGAGAACACCCATTCAGAGAATTGCAGAACGATCAATGCGCAGACTGCTCCTCTTCAAACTGCATGGCTACCCTGTAGCCGTATACGCTTCCGTGGTTACCCAAATCCAGGCTGCCCCCGCACTCCTTTTGCCGCCGTTCAGCCCGAAACAGCTTGCCGGACTGATCAAACTTGATAACCGGGCAGTCGCTCTGGCACGACTTGCCGTCTGTTGCGGGCTCCCAAAAGAGCCTGAAACTGACAGACAGACAATTCTCTGGATCGACAAAAATGACGATTGTGGTGGTTTCGTCATCAACGACACACCACAACCGCTTAAAATTGAACGGAGCAGCATCCAACCCTTTCCAGATTATCTTGCCACGCCACTCTACCGGGAGCTGGTTCTGGTCGATGGGAAAATCATCCCCCTGCTCAATTTTAAAAAAATTTTCCTGACCTTTGTGCAAGACGCAGTCATATCCAAAGCCGAGGAACGCTTCAAAATCTTTCCGGCAATCACGGCCCGCAACCTGGTCACATTTCATTGTGCAGGGCACCTCATCGCCGCACCGGCCCGGGAATTTAATCGGATGGAAAGGAGCGTTTCCATCACGCCATTACCCGGTCAGCCTGACTTTCTGCACGGTGTCACCCTGCTGAAGAAAAGAGTTGTACCGATCCTGTCGCCAGCGTTATGCCTTGATCTGCCAGAAACACAACAGACAGAGATCCTTATCTGCAGCACAGCCAAGGGAGACTACGGGCTGCTGATTGATGCCGCCGACTGCCCGGAATCAGCGGCCAGCGCCCGCACCCGACCGATCCCTCCCCGATTGTCACGCACCGGTCTCGACCGCGCCATCAGTATAAACGAACAGATCGTCCCGCTGATAAATTTGCTGGAGATGCTGACGACAAAACATGAAACAGAGAAGCAAACCGCTCCTGCAGTCGACAGAAGACGCCTCTGTCCCGAGAATGTGGTCGAATTCGAGATGGCAGGAAATCGTTATGCATTCGATAAATCAGTCGTTAAAAAGGAGCTTGATTTTCACAACATCACCCCGTTTCCGGGAAACAGTTTGTTGGTCATCGGGATGCGCTGCCTCGGCGAAAAGATCTACCCGATTATCGACTTCTCCCCCTATTTTCAGGATCGAAAAACGGTCCCGACCACGGCAAAACTGTTATTGGTAAAAGAAAACAGCTTTGAAGCCCTGATTCTGGTTGATCGTCTCCTCGGCGAACGCAAGGTTGAACCGGCTGAACGACGAAATTTCCCGCTGGCCGACCCCGACGGGCTGATCAACGGCTGCACCATTACCGATAATAATGTCCTTTTAGTCCTCGACCCGCAATCGATGTCTGACAACTATGATGAAACAGTCGTAAAAACATTTCGGCAACAGCTCGAAATTTCACAGCCAGAGGTTGCGCCAGACGTTGCGCCGGACGTTGCGCCGGACGTTGCGCCGGAGGTTGCGCCGGAGGTTGCGCCGGAGGTTGCGCCGGAGGTTGAGCCGGAAGTTGAGCCGGAAGTTGAGCCGAAACCGTGGCAGAAGATTGCCGGGCTATCGAGTCGTGAAATCGGGGCTTCTTTTTCTGCTCCAGTTCAGAAAATCACGCCGCCGTCATCAGCTGCACCTGAGCGGCGCTGGCGATCTGGTTTTATCGTTATTTTTGCTCTCATCCTTCTGTTCTGGCTGCTGATTCCACAAGAAGAGAATGAAGAGACATCCGTACCGCAGACAGCTTCACCGGTTCTGCAGACTGAAAACAGGCAGGTGGAATCGCGACAGGCGACCCCTCTTAATTCAGTCGAGATAAAGTCTGTAACGAATCTGCATGGAGCCGAACCTG
>JAGXHN010000011.1 GCA_024636225.1 Desulfuromonadaceae bacterium
AGCTGTCGAGCATCGGATTCTGGTGCGGTACTTCGTAAAAGATGACACCACCGGCAATCAGCATGATAACCGCCAGGGGGCAGACCATAACACCGAGACTATCGAGCCGATAGCGCAGATCGATCAGCAGATAACTGCCGATCAGCATCCAGGCGAAAAAAGAGAGCGCTTCATGCAGATTCGCAACCGGCGTCTGCCCCACTTCTGCGTAGCGTGTGGCCAGGGTTGCGGTGTGAACCAGAAGACCGATAAGCAGGGTGCCGCGCGCGTAATTGCCGAGAGAGGTACGACGCAGCAGCACATCGATCAGAAACAGAATTGTGGCCGCAATGTAGACCACCAGGGTAATCTTGTACAACATGATATTGACGCTCATGACGCCCCTTTCGGTAGGTCGATATCGAAATCGGCCAAGGTGACTTTCCCTTTGAGTGCGGATTTGAGCAGCAGTTCAATGCCAGCCCTGTCCCCCGATTCCAGCATTCGAATCACTCCCCGCTCCAGAAGGAGTTGCAAAATCTGCCGATTATATAAGGGGTCAGAGTCGCTTGTCAACCGCAGGGAACGGAGTCTGGCCGCAATTTGAACAAACAGTCCCCACCCCGGACCAAGAGAGCTCTCTATGCTGTCGCGGATGAGAGCCGCCGCCGCCGGACTTTTCCCCGCCGTCCCCACGGCGATCGTCAATGCATCGCGCCGCAGAAGGGCCGGCAGGGTAAAATCGCTCTTCTGCGGGTCATCAGCGATATTGGCCCATACCCCCCTTTTTTTTGCGGCTGCAGCGATCTCGCCATTTGTCTGAGAACTGCCGGTCGCGGCGAAAACCAGCACCGCACCGTCGAGATCAGACTCTATAAACGGACGGCAGATCGTGGTAATCTGCGCTGGCAGGCTCTGGATGTCGACATCCGGGGCGATCAGCACAATATCAGCGCCGACCGACAGTAGCGACTGCAGCTTGCGTCGACCGACCGGTCCGGCGCCGACAATAACGCAGCGTCGCCCTTTGAGTTGCAGCATCACCGGGTAGTCGGTCATGTTTGCTCCGGGTTTTGCGGGGGGTGTTTAAAATCCGAACAGTTCAGCTTCAATCAGTTCACACAGAAGAATCCCGAAAAACACCGCCCCTTCGATCCCCCGGGCAGGGGGGACTTGCGGAAAACAGAATAAATAGTCGGAATCATTCCCGTCGCTTTCCGAACCGAGCAGCAGTTTAGCTGTACGGCACTCAAGATCACGAGCCGTCAGCAACCCTTCGCGAACCGCGGCATCATGGCGAACATCATCAAATGCCAGCACAATATCACCGGGACGGGCGATAGCGCGCAATTGGCGTGAAAAAAACTGCTCGCCCAGATTGTCGGCAATCAGGGAAGTCGCCAGTGTGGTATTTTGACAGAGATCGATGGCTGGCAGCATCGGACGATCATGTGCCAGGCGGTGTGCCAGCAGATTAGCAACCAGTGTAGCGACCGTGCCGAGATTTCCACTTGCAATAACGAGGAGACGACCGTCACCGTGAAAAGCCCGGATCACTTCCTGGCCAAAATCCTGAATTGCCTGAGTATGATTGAGCAGAATTTCATTCAGCAGAAATTTCTGATCCTCGGCCGTTCTTGTCAGTTTATCGTAGATCATCACCACCTCATCCGTTATACTTTTCTCCGACATAATAGAAACCACGAGAGAGACTGTCAAGAACAGTGACCCGCGAGGAATTAGAAGTTGATTTTTTTGGTCTGTAAATTATGATTGGCAGTAGAGTTGACGTCTCATAAAATAACTGGTATCCCTTCAAACCCGATAACGGATAGATAAAAGGAGAAGAGCATTATGGCAAGTGACAAAGTGATTCAATTGACTGATGATTCGTTTGAAACCGAGGTATTAAAATCCTCTACCCCGGTATTGGTCGATTTCTGGGCAACCTGGTGTGCGCCGTGCAAGGCGATCGGTCCACTTCTCGATGAACTGGCAGAGGAGTATGACGGCAAAGTGAAGATTGCCAAAGTGAACGTCGATGAGAACCAGGCGACCCCCGGCCAGTTCGGGGTACGTGGTATTCCAACGCTGATACTGTTCAAGGATGGCCAAGTCGTCGATCAGGTCGTCGGCGCCGTGCCGAAAAATCAGCTCGAAGGGTTGTTGCAAAAAGTCCTCTGAGCATCAAAGGTGGTCAATACCGCTGTTGAGACGGGCCCGTCAGATGTCGGGCCCGTTGCTGTTTTGACCCTACTCTTCCGGCGATTCTGACAGCTTGCGCAGCTGACGAAAAATGTCGCGGTACGATTTTTTATCCCCGGTCGCATGAACATTACGGGCCAGCCTGGCCAGTTTATTGTGGTTAATCAAAGGATAGCTCTGGTTTATTTCGAGCAAGGCGGCGTCGAAGGTTGCCTGCGTGCAGAGCCGATCACGCAACTGTTCAAGATCGTGGAAAGCCTGCGTCTGCTGCTGATGGACCTCATTGTCGTCGCTGAGAAAAGCGTCGATTTCGTCGAGACGATCATAACGTCTGAGCCGGGCAGCAAAATGTTTGATCTGTCGTTTGCGCGAACCGTGACCTTTGGTTGCGCGAGCCAGCAAAAGCTCCTGCATCAGCGCAGCGTCAAGCGGCAAGCTGCCGAGAGCCGATTCCGAAAGCTCTGTCAGCTGCAGTGCCGTCTCTTCAATCGCTTTGGCGACCCGCTTGGCCGCAGTGCGGCCCCGCCCTTCCTGTTTTTTCTCGTCCGGTTTGATCTCTTCTTGTACCGGTTCATCTTTCATCAGAATCTCTTTCGACTGTCGAGCAGAATGGTGACCGGTCCGTTGTTGACCAGAGTGATTTGCATATCGGCCTGAAAGATGCCGGTGGCAACGCTCACTCCTCTGGCCTGAAGCCCGGCAACAAAGGCCCGGTAGTAGCACTCTGCCTCTTGCGGCAGAGCAGCATCGGTAAAGCCGGGTCTGCGCCCTTTGCGGCAATCGGCCAGCAAAGTAAATTGTGAGACAACAAGAACGCTTCCGGCGACATCGGTCACTGATCGATTCATTTTTCCGGCGGAGTCTTCGAAAATGCGCAGTGTGACCGTTTTGTCGAGCAGACTGTTCAGATCGCTCTCATTATCCCCCCGTTCAACGCCGAGCAGAACCAGCAGTCCGGCGTCGATGGCGCCGACAATTTTGCCGGAAACTTCGACTTTCGCCGCTGTAACCCTTTGCAATACGGCACGCATCCCGGGGCTATTCCTCCCCGGCCAGGCTGCGCAGCAGGGCGATGTTGCGCAAGTCGAGACTGTTATCGTCACCCTTGGGTGTCTCAAGAACTTTTGGCACGTTGAAAAAACGCTGGTCCTGCATCAGGGCCCGAAACCCTTCGACGCCAACAGCCCCTTCGCCGAGCTGTTCATGACGGTCGACACGTGACCCTAGCCCCTTTTTACTGTCGTTGACATGAAAAGCTTTGATCCTGTCGCAACCGATTATCCGATCGAATTCATCCATAACTGAAAGGTACCCTTCAGCCGTGGTCAGATCATAACCGGCAGCCAGAGCATGACAGGTATCAAAACAGATTCCGAAATTCCCCGCTGGAACTTTTTCCATGATCGTTGCGAGGTGCTCGAATTTATAGCCGAGGTTACTCCCCTGGCCAGCGGTAATTTCAATCAAAACCCTGACTGTAGATGGAGCTTCCTGAAAAATTTCACGAAAAGCATGGGCAACCCGTTCAATACCGACCGTTTCACCGGTGGTGAGATGGGAGCCGGGGTGCATCACCAGATCCGGCAGACCGAGCTGGGCGCAGCGATTGAGTTCATCAATAAAGGCGTCCTTCGATTTCACCCACTTTTTATCATCGGGGGCCGCGAGATTGATCAGATAACTGTCGTGAGCGATGATCGGTCCGATCGAACTCGCTTTCCAGGCAGTTTTGAATGCCTCGGCGCTTTGCGGACTGATCGGTTTGCCGCTCCACTGATTGGCATTTTTGGTAAAAATCTGGATCGCCGTGCAGCCGAGCTCTTCACCGCGGCCGATGGCGAGATCGATCGACCCGCTGATCGAGACATGGGCACCAATCGGCTGTTTTGTGTGTGCTGAGTTCATAAATTGACCCATCTTATTATTTTGTAGTCTTGCGCTTGTCGGTACAGATTGCCGGGACAACTTTTCCACCGCGCTCCTCGTAAATCTGAATATTGGAGACCGCAGCACCATAGCCGTTACCCGCCCCAAAAGCGATAGTCTGGAAGACTTTCATCCCGTCGATACAAAGAATTCGATCGGTTGAATGCCCCTTGACTACGCGGCTGATATCGCTGTTATGCTCCTGCTCCCTGATTTTTGCCGATGCGACCGTCACAGCGAGCAGAAGAATGAGCAGGGTCAACAGATGGCGTAATATAATTTTTTTTGATCGCATATTTTACTCCTTTTATACCCCTTCAACCGGATTTCGGGGCTTACTCGCAAAGACGCTGCGGCTTTTGCGTCCATTGCCAGACAGCTTCGGCCGCTGCCGCCGCAGTATCGACCTGAAGATTAAAGCCAGGTACTTTTTTCCCGTCCTGAACCAGAATCGTTTTCATGCCAAGCGCTCTGGCCTGATTCAGATTGGCGGAACAGTCCTCAATCATGATGCATTCCCGGGCCGGAATGCCCAGACTCTGCAGCACTCCGTGATACGGCTCAGGGTTTGGTTTTGGTTGGTAGGCAGCGATACGAATATCAAAAATCTGCACAAACTGCTCGGCAATCCCCAGAGCGAGTATAACCCGCTCGGCGTGCTGGCGTGAGCCGTTGGTAAAGATATAGCAGGGGATCTGCAGTCGATCCAGATTCTGCCGCAGAACAAGATCCGGCTTGAGCCGGGCTGTAACGTCGACATCATGAACATAGTCGAGGTACGACTCCGGATCGATATTGTGATGCCGAATCAACCCCTGCAGGGTTGCTCCATAATCGAGCCAATATCGTTTTCGCAAACTGTCGACCTCGTCCGCAGGAATTCCGGCAATCTCAAGCATAAAACCGTTGATGCGGACATCGATCAGGGCAAACAGGTTGAGTCCGGGGTGATACAGAGTATTGTCGAGATCGAAAAGAACAGCATTCATGATCCGATGCACTCCGTCGGTTTCAGAGCCTGGCGAATCTTCTCTATCTCTGCGCGATACTGTTCGGGAGTCAGGACTTTATCCCGATGGAGTTCGCTCCAGATCGGTCGTGGCCAGAGGGGATCGGTGTCGAAGCGCGGGACAAGATGCCAGTGCATGTGCGGCACCATGTTGCCGAGCAGCTCGTAGTTCATTTTGGTCGGTCTGTAGACCTGATACAACGCGCCGGCAACCTGATTAACCTCTTCGATAAGCGCTTGACGGATCTGCTGGTCGAGATGAAAAAGTTCGGTGTAATGCTCGCGGGCGATGACGAAGGAGTAACCGGGGAAAAACTGATCTCGATTGAGCTGAACGAAACTGTGCTCAAGCTCGATGATACGCAAATCCGGTTCGTCCTGCCAGCGGCGGCACATGATGCATGCTGTCATAAGTCAAAAAACTCCCCGCGAAAGACTTCCGTGGCCGGCCCGGTCATAAAAACATCACCGGCTTCACTCCACTCCAACTGCAGGGAGCCACCGCGCAGGCGATTCGTAATGCTCCGCTCAGTCCGGCCACTCAGCACACCAGCCACGGCGACGGCCGACGCGCCGGTACCACAAGCCAGGGTTTCACCAGCACCGCGTTCCCAGGTTCGCTGTTTGACCTCACTGCGCGAGACCTGTTCAACAAATTCGACGTTAATCCGATTCGGAAACATCGGATGTTTTTCGATCGCCGAACCGTAATATTCGACGGGAAAATCATCGAGTTGATCGACGAAAATAACACAGTGCGGGTTCCCCATCGAGACGCAGGTGATGGCAAAAGTGCGATCGAGAATGTTGAGCGGCAGGTCAACAATGATTGTCTCATTATCCGTCAGAACAGGAATTTCGGCCGACATCAGCCGCGGCATACCCATATTGACCCGCACCTGATCGACCTTATGATCGGAGCCGAAGTAAAGTTTCAGCGGGAGAATTCCGGCTTTGGTCTCAATACGGATTTCATCCCCGGAAACGAGGCCGGAGTCAGCACTGAATTTGGCCACGCAGCGAATTCCGTTGCCGCACATCTCGGCTTCACTACCATCGGCGTTGAACATCCGCATCCTGACATCTGCTACTTTTGAAGGGAGAATCAGAATCAGACCGTCTGAACCGACGCCGAAGTGGCGATCGGAAACAGCGATAGCAAGCTTTTCCGGCTGATCAACCTGTTCTTCGAAACCGTTGATATAGACATAATCGTTCCCGGCCCCGTGCATCTTGATAAATTTCATGATTGAGCCTCCACAAACTTGGCTGAACATTCTACAGCGAATCGTCCGGTTGCGCCAAGAAAAAGCTATATTTTGTTTTCATCCGCTTGACACTTCTGTATCCCTCCACGTATCAATGTCTGGTACAATGTTACAAACTTTAAAAAAAACTGGAAGAGGTCTTTTTTATGGCATTTAATTTGATAACGAAAATTTGGCAGACAGGTTCCCTCGAATGGTGGGGGATGATCGATGGTGCAGATGTTTATCTCGGCTGCCGGGAGTTTCCACAGCCGCCGGAGGAAGGGGACGAGTGGATTGTGAAATCGACCGGTGATATGTTTCGGATCGATGCAGGCGAAATTGTCAAGACAGGAAATAGAGAGGTTTCTCCTGAACCATGGGAGGTGTAATGATGCCCCTGACCATAGTTCAACTGCCGCTCCCTGATCTGACCAATTTTTCTTATCTGGTCTATTGCGAAGAGACCCGTAAAGGGATAGTGGTAGACCCTTCTTTTGTTCCACAGGTGGTGCTGCAGGCTGCGACCGAACGGGAGGTGGAACTTCTCTATTTGGTTAATACACATGGGCACAGGGATCATATCGATGGGAACCGTGCGGTTATTACCGCGACCGGTGTTCAGCTTGCAGCTCATCCGGCGGACCTCCCGGACGCCGACCGGCAGCTGGCGGATGGTGATCTGATAAAAATCGGTAACGGCTCGATCGAAGTTCTGCACACTCCCGGTCACTCCCCGGGTTCAATTGTATTGAAGACCGAAGATGCGGTGTTGACCGGGGATACCTTGTTTGTAACCCGATGCGGGCGGGCTGATCTTCCGGGGAGTGAAGTGACCCAGATGTACGAGAGCCTCCAGCGTCTGAAGCGGTTACCTGCTTCAATGCGGGTTTTTCCCGGCCATGATTACGGGCCACAGCCTGTTTCGACAATCGGTCAAGAACTTGAGCAGAACGATTATTTACGCTGTCCCGATCTGAAGAGTTTTATCCGGTTGCGAATGGGGTAAGACTCCTAATCGACACGATTTTTCGTAAAATTGCACTGAATGACAGATACTGAAGCTAACAGACCGGGCCCGACCATTTCAGTCGGGCCCGGTTTTAGCTTGTACGGTTTGTCGGCTTTACAGCTCGTCATCGTCGAAACTGAAGGAATCTTCGCCGTCGAAATTGAAATCGCCTGAATCCTCACCAAGACCAAACGGGTCATCAACCGGTTCAGGAGCCGGAGTCGGAGATGAATTGCGATCGGCCTTCGCTGCGAGCGGCTCTTCATCTTCGTTAAAATCGAATTCAAAATTATCTTCAACAGCGGCGACGGCCCCGGCACCGCTCACAGCGGTAGCAAAAAGAACGGATCGAATAGCATGCTTTTCTCTATGTTCAGACAGGTCCTTGCCGCACTTTTTACAATTGTCAAGATAGTCGAAGCTGGTGTAATTGCATTTTGGACATTTCACGGTTTAGCTCCTTTCAGCTGGGCGCTTCGCTTATATTCAGTGAGCACCAAAATCTCCATAAAGATACTGTAAAACGGCTGAAACCGCAAAACCGGCAGTTTCAGTGCGTAGAATTCGTGAGCCGAGATGGACAGAAATAAATCCATACGACTGTGCCAGTTCCGCCTCTCTGGATGAAAACCCCCCTTCCGGGCCGACCAGCAGAGCAATATCTCTTGGGGGGAGTTGCTTCAGGGCCTTGTTCAACGGCTCACCCCCATCTTCCCAGAGCATCAATTTCAATTCAGCATCACACTCCGCCAGCACTAAAGATAAAGGGCGTGGAAAATCACACTTTGGCAAGGTCGGACGACAGCTCTGACGGGCCGCTTCATCAACTATCCGTTGCCAGCGCTGCTGTTTTTTCTCCTCCCGGTCAGAGGCTGGCACCGGAATACTCCGTTCGCTCCAGACCGGACTGAACCTGTTAATGCCGAGTTCCGTCCCTTTCTGGAGGATCATCTCCATCTTGTTCCCTTTGGGGAGCCCCTGAATCAGGCGAATCGGAACGACCTGCTCCTTTATCAGCCACCGCTCAATGATCCTGGCTTCGCCGCTGCGTCTCTCCAGCCTATCGATGATGCAGCGATAGTGACTGCCGCTGCCGTCAAGAAGGAGAATTTCGTCCCCTTTAGCCAGACGCAGAACGGTACCGATATGGTTAGCCAATTCAGTCGGGAGGGTGACCGTGCCGTTCTGAATCGCGTCCGTCGGGACAAAAAATTGTCGGGACATTAGACTTTAGTTCTTTGATAAAGCATGCAACACCAGTCGGCATCGTAAGTCACGATCGGCTCAGTAAGTCCGTATCCGCAAAAGCCTTCGCGGACCATTGTCTCTTTTTCGCGAAGAATCCCGGAAAGGAGCAGTGTGCCGCCGATTGCAAGGCGTCCGATTAAATGCGGGGCCAGACGTATATTCTCTTCGGCGAGAATATTGGCAATAACGATATCATAAGAGCCGGCGAGAGTTTCGAGCGATTCGGCCGTCACTGTGATCCGATCAGCGAAACCGTTCCCCGCAATGTTGTCACGGGCAATCTGGCACGCTTCTTCATCAATGTCGATGGCCAAAATCCGGTCTGCTCCAAGACCGGCCGCTGCCATGGCGAGGATCCCCGATCCGGTCCCGACGTCGAGCAGACTCTTTGCAGTTACAGTCTCAAACAGTTCTGCGATCGCCTGAAGACAGAGGCGGGTTGTTTCGTGAGTGCCGGTGCCAAAAGCCATCCCCGGATCGAGGTTGATCACAACCTCTGCGGCGGCGATGGTCCACGCTTCCCAGGTCGGTTTGACAACCAGACGCGGCCCAAATCGGGTTGCAGTGAAATGCTGCCTCCACCCTTCAGCCCAGTCCTCCTGATGCACCGTGCTCTGCTTCAGCTGTACAATATCCCAGCCGGGGTAGGAGTTTTGCAGTTCATGGAGCTGTCGGGTAAGTAGCTTGGCATCAGACGTCTGCGGGAAATAAGCCTTGATATTATAATAATCTGGTATCTGTGCGTCAGGATCCGGCAAGACAAAAGTGTCGAGATCGCGTTCTTCAACATTCACCCCGAGGCAACCAAGAGAATAGAGGTCGGCGACAATCAGATCGGCGAGGTCAGAAGGGACTGGAAATGAGAGTTCGAGCCATTGATTTTTCATGCTCGATATTTAGCAGACTCGCAGGCGCAAAAGCAATAAAAACCTTGACATAGTAATATTGCCAAGGCATAAAGTATGTAATATTTAATTAAAATATGCCCCTGTTAAGGTGGTTACTGCTGTTTTTTCAAGCATCGGCACAGAGTCGTTTTTTTGAGTCGGTGGCATCATCAGGCAGAGAAAAAGTGGAATCCGCTCTGGAACAAATAACGGACAGTTATCAGAACGTTTTTATCCTTTCTGACGCAACCGGTGAAACCGCAGAAAAGATGGTCATGGCGGCTCTCTCCCAGTTCACAAACCGGGAAATTCGCCTGAAGAGATTCAGTCATATCCGGACCAAAAATTCTGTTTATGAAGTTTTGGATGAGGCTCTGAATCAACAAGCGCTGGTTATCTATACGACGGTTAATCGTCAGATGTCACGGATGATCCAGGATGAGTGCAGCTCTCTGGGTCTGCCGAGTCTCGATCTGATTACACCTTTGCTGATGCAGTTATCTGAGTTCATCGGGCGTGTTCCAGGTGAAACGCCTGATCTTTTACACGGTGTCGATGATGCCTACTTCAAACGGGTAGAAGCACTTGAATTTACCATCAAGCACGACGACGGTCAGGATGTCCGCCATCTGGAAAAAGCTGATATTGTTTTAACCGGCATCTCCCGAACCAGTAAAACACCGCTCTCTGTCTATCTGGCTCACCGCGGGTGGAAGGTTGCAAACGTCCCGTTGGTTAAAGGTGTCGAACCGCCGTCTGAGCTGTTTGCCGTCGACCCATCACGGGTGGTCGGTTTGACGATTGATCCGCAACGTCTTGGTGAGTTGCGTGCAGCACGGTTACGCAACCTGGGTCAGGATCCGAAGTTGGCGTACGCTGATTATGAAGAGATTCTCGAAGAACTCAATTTTTCTAAAAAACTGTTCCGTCGGAACGCCTGGACCATCCTTGATGTGACCGGCAAAGCGGTAGAAGAGACAGCTAACGAAGTTCTGGTAAAGTTAAAACTTAAATAATTCATACTTATTTCATATTTATTGTTACGCAGTCATTTTTCGAACAGCTTTATTTATAATCATGGAGGATGGAGAGATGAAAATACTGGTTGTCGAAGACGAGAAGAAGGTCGCCAGTTTCATTAAGCGAGGCCTGGAAGAAGAGGGGTACACCGTCGAGTTGGCCCAGGATGGTGAAGAGGGGTTAAAGATGATCGAGGGAGGGAGTTATGATCTTATCCTGATGGATCTTATGCTCCCTAAAATGGACGGTTTGCAGGTTATTCGGGAAATGCGTGCGCAGAGTGTACGGACTCCGGTACTCTGTCTGACCGCCAAGGATAAAGCGGATGACATTGTCTCCGGCCTCGATTCCGGAAGTGACGACTATCTTACCAAACCATTTGCCTTTATAGAACTGCTGGCTCGTGTTCGGGCCCTCATCCGGCGCGGTTCGAGCGAGCGGGGTGCGGAGTTGACGTTTGCCGATCTGCGTATTGATCCGGTCAGCCATAAGGTTTGGCGTGCACAGACAGAGATTGACCTGACCTCCAAGGAGTATGCACTCCTCGAATATATGATGCAGCATCCGAACGAGACCCTGACCCGGAGCATGATCGCTGAACATGTTTGGGATTACACTTTTGATTCCTTTACCAATATCATCGACGTCTACGTGAACTACCTGCGCAAGAAGGTCGATCGCGACTTTGAGAAAAAACTGATTCATACTGTTCGGGGAATCGGGTACGTCCTCAAGGAGGGGTAATTGTTCCTTGGTTCAATCCGTCAGCGGATAACAGCCTGGTACTTTCTGTCTCTTATCCTGATTCTGCTGGCGGTAAGCATCTTCTGGTATCTGATCCTGTCGCACACTCTGATTCTGCAAATTGACAAGAGCCTGCAAGAGACCGCCGATGTTGTCGAAATTGGCCATTTGCAGCAGCTTGATGTCATTGATACGGAACAAGCGTGCGCGATTCTCGAGGTTTACAGCTACAGTCAGGATTGGCTCGGTTATGTCCAGTTGCGTGACCCGGCAGGCAATCTTGCCTGTATTATTCAGGGAGTAAATGGCGCTTCTCTCCCTTTCCGTGCAGAAGCACAAAAATCAGTCAAATCCGGTATTGCGCATTACGAAACGGAATCAGAACTTTTCTCTTTTCCGATCCGGATCCTCTCCGTTCCGATCTATCGTCAAAAAGAGATTGTTCGTATTTTACAGGTGGGTCAAAGTTCATTCGGGGTGCAGCAGATCCTCAGCGATCTGCGCGCCATCTCCATTTTTCTCAGCCCGATTGTTGTGTTGATGTTAACCGCTTTTGGCTGGTTTCTGGCCGGAAAAGTCCTCTCCCCGATTGTCGATATTACCGCGACTGCACAAAAAATAACCGCCGAAAAACTGAACCGACGTCTCCCCGTCAGCGAAGCTGATGACGAGATCGCCCAGCTGGCACAAACCTTCAATTTAATGCTTGCCCGTCTGGAAGAGTCTTTTTTGCGTATCCGGCAGTTTTCCGGCGATGCCTCACATGAACTGCGCACGCCGTTGGCAATTATCAAGGGTGAGACCGAAGTTGCACTACGATGGGCCAAGAATGAGACAGAACTGCGTATGGCTCTGGAGTCCAACCTTGAAGAGATCGATCGTATGGAACGGATTGTAAGTGACCTCCTCTCACTGGCCCGCAGCGATGAATCAAAGCTTCATCTCGATATTGCCAGCTTCAGCCTGACTGATCTTCTTCAGGATATCTGGATGAGTGGAAAAGTTCTGGCGGAGCAGTCGGGGCATACGGTCCACCTCGATCATGCCGTTACTTCAGAAATTTATATCAATGGTGATCAGCTGCAACTCTATCGGGTCATGATCAATATTCTGACAAATGCCTTAAAGTATACCCCCGCCGGTGGCCGTATCGATATTCGACTCTCAGTGCAGGACGAGTGTGCGCTGATCCAGATCAGTGATACCGGTCTGGGGATCGCCCCGGAAGAGCTTCCACACATTTTTGAACGTTTCTACCGTATCGATTCAGCCAGGAACCGGGATCAGGGGGGGACCGGTCTCGGTTTAGCGATCGTCAAGGCGATCGTCGCAGCGCATGACGGAACGGTCTCGGTTACGTCAGTTGTTGGAAAAGGATCAACCTTCTCCATCTCCCTCCCCTTAAACGGTCCGGCATTAAAAATTTAACCCGCCTGAGCCTCTCTTTGCACTGCTGTTGACAACACTCTCCGCGGTGATTAAATAGAGACGGACATTAGCCCATCAGTCGGCTGCTCAGCGTACGGCCGTAGTCAAGAAAGGATAATTACCATGTCGTGGTATAAGACCTCTTTGTCATTTTTGTACACAATTTTGTTTATCTGCTTAAGTGCGACGATGTCGTCGTCGGCCTTACCTGAATTTGTCGATATGGCACAGAAGTTAAAACCGACAGTCGTTAATATTAATACGACAACGACAGCCAAGCTTCAACCGTTTGGCCGTCCTGGGCAGGGGGAGAGGGGGAACGAACTGTTCGATGAATTTTTCGATCGATTTTTTGGCGGGCAACAGAACGGAACGCGAGAGAGACATTCCCTCGGTTCGGGGTTTGTCATCGATGCACAGGGGCATATTGTAACAAACGCTCATGTAATCGACGAGGCGGATGAGATTAATGTCACTCTTTCAGATGGACGATCTCTCTCAGCGATCGTTGTCGGCGCCGACAAGAAACTCGACCTGGCCCTGTTGAAAATCGAAGCAGGAAATTCTCTGCCGATTGCCCGTCTGGGAGATAGCGATGCGCTTAAAGTCGGTGAGTGGGTACTGGCGATCGGGAATCCGTTCGGCCTTGAGCAAACGGTGACAGCCGGAATTGTTTCCGCCAAAGGGCGCGTGATCGGTGCCGGTCCGTATGACGATTTTATTCAGACCGATGCCTCGATCAATCCGGGGAATTCAGGCGGACCCCTGTTTAATACCGCCGGTGAGGTGATCGGTATCAACACCGCAATCATTGCCCGGGGGCAAGGGATCGGTTTCGCTATCCCGGTGAACGTTGCACGCCAGGCGATTGCCCAACTTAAGGAGACGGGTCAGGTGACACGCGGCTGGCTCGGCGTCTCGATCCAGGTCGTTGATGAGAGTCTGGCTGAATCTCTTGGTCTTGATACGGTTGGAGGGGCCCTGATCACAGAAGTTTTCACCGGTTCTCCAGCAGAAAAAGCCGGATTCAGACGACAAGATGTCATCGTCGCTTTCAACGGTACGACAATTGAGCATGTCCGTGATTTACCACGAATTGTTGCGGCTACTCCGGTTGGAGAGACCGTCAAGGTGACAGTGATTCGCAACGGGAAAAAAGTCAGACTGCAGGCTGTCGTCAGCAAGATGGATGAAGAGCAGGATCCTGTCGCTTTGAATCAGCAACCGAGCAACTCACCGGCCGGGATCGTTGTTGCCGATATCACCCCGGAACAGGCCGACAGATTTGGGGTGACACCGGGGAAAGGAGTCATTATTACCAGGATTGACCCCGAATCGCCTGCGCACAGCGCAAATTTGCGGCCGGGTGATGTCATTCTGGAAATCAGCAGTCGGCCGGTCGCAACGGCAAAGGAATTCCAGCAAAGACTGTCCGGACTGAAAGGGAAGAAGCCTTTACTGCTGGTCAAGCGGGGGAATCAGTTTCATTATACGACCTTTTTGGTCGGTCCGTAATGTCCGGTCAGAGGATTCAAATCAACGTCGACTTTTTAAGTCTATAGCTATCCCGGCGAGTAGCCTGGCATCAATCGGTGTAACTTACACGTATTCTGTGTGCATTCACACAGTGCACTCTCCGGAGCTCTATGCTAAATTCTCCACTTATGAAACTTACCCTGAAACATCAGATCATTCTCGCCCCGACGGTCGTTCTGTTATTGATGGCGTTGCTGCTCGGGTTTATGCAATACAGTTACTGGGAGCTGACACAGAAAAGAGAAGCGGCCAGACAGCTTGGCACAGTTTTTATGGCTCTTGGAGAGGCTGATCTGGCGACACAGAGAATTTACAGGCTGTCGGTTCTGCTTGGTCGAGAACCGCTTATCGATGGTTCCAGGGTTACAGAACTAAAAATGCTGCACGATCATCTCGCACAGTCGAGCGAGCGGATCAGTCGTAATCTCGAAATGCCGAAACGGGACCAGATGCGACTGCGTGAAACGGTAGAACGTCTCGATCCTGTTCACGGTTTTGATGCTGAACGATTTGTCGATGCTATCAACGATCTGCGCCCTCTTTTTGTCGGTTTTTCCGAGCAGATGCAGCGGCGGCGGGCCGAGCTTCTTAATGTTAACTCCGATGACATCGATGAATTGGTTGCTCGAACAACCTTGGTCTCAATCGTTTTTCTGGGAGCGGCATTTGTCCTCGGTGTTTTCCTCTCTCTCTTTTTTTCCCGGCGAATTTTATGGCGCATCAAGAGTCTGTCCGAGAGTGCCCGGCGGATTGCAGCCGGGGAGCTGATTCCGCCTGCACCGCCGGAAGAGATTCACGATGAACTGGATGAATTAACCTTCTCTATCAGCCGGATGTCTGACAAGTTGATCCGTGTGGTCAGTGCTGAGAAGCTTCTGGAAGGGGCCGAGGACGAAAGACGTCGACTCGCCATGGATATCCATGATCAGACCCTGGCGGATCTCGCTTCGATCAAACGCGGACTGGAAAAGTTGAAACATGAGTCAAAATGCGCCAGCGAAGCTTCTTTGCTTGAAGCTGAGATGATTCGGGCCATCAGTAATCTGCGTGAAGTCATGGATAATCTGCACCCGCAGACCCTCGATATTCTTGGCCTCGGTGCAGCGCTCGAATCTCATCTGGAACGGCATTTCAGCGGCACCGGGCTCCCCGGTTATCATTATATTCAGACCGACAGGGTCGATCTGATCAAACTCTCTCGATCTGTCAGTCTGGCGCTTTATCGCATCACCACCGAAGCGGTACACAATGTTGTCCGTCATGCTGGCGCCAATCGATATGAAGTTCTGCTCGATGTGGTCGATCACCATTTCACCCTTTCTGTCGAAGATAATGGGAAAGGGTTTGATTACAGACAAGTCGCCGAAGGTGACCATCGTGGATTGCGCAATATTTGCGAGCGGGCCAACGCTATCGGTGCTAAAGTCTGCTGGAAACCGTCGCGTTTTTCGAGCGGTACCCGGTTTGAGTTGAATTTGCCGCTTGAGGAGAAATAGTCATGCAGGAACGGATTCAGATCATTGTTGCCGAAGATAATCCGAAAGATTTTGAATTTCTTGAGGTCATGTTATCCGAATGGGATCTGCACCCGCTGGTGGTACGCGCTCCGAATGGACTGGAAGCGCTCGCCCTCGCCCTGAAGCAGGAGAACCCGCTGGTCATCAGTGATATTCAGATGCCGGAGATGAACGGTGTCGAGTTCGCACGGCGTTTATGGGAGAAAAAGCCGGCAGCGCGAATTGTGTTCTGGAGCCAGTTCAAGGACGAAATGTATGTGCGCTCCCTGCTGAAGATTGTTCCGCCGGAGACCGTTTACGGTTATATTCTGAAATCGAATACGAAAGAACGAATTCTTTCTGCAATCCAGACGGTTTTATACGATGAACAGTGCTGGATCGACCCCGAGGTGCGCAAGGTGCAGGGAGTGACCGGGCACAGACAGACAGCTCTCTCCGATATCGAATACGAGGCGCTGGCCGACATTTCACTCGGCTTGACTGATAATCTTATCGCCCAACGGCGTTATTTATCGCGTCGCGGGGTACAAAGTCGCCTGAATTCGCTCTACAGCAAACTTGCTATCGACCAGGAACAGTTTCATAGTGACAAGTTCGGCGATGCCCTGAATTTACGTAATCGAGCTGTTGCCGTCGCCTTGCGTCGTGGTCTGATCAATTCTTTCGAACTTGAAAAAGAAGAGGCCGAATTTCAGAAATGGTACGAACGCTTTACGCGTTCGAACTGATTCTTACCCCTTATCAGGGATCAACATGACGGAAAGTCGCCCGGAAACACCTTTACGCACCGTTACAATCCCCCGTCATGAGCTACGAGCCATGGCTCGTCTGGTTCATACTGTTGAACGTCTCTCTGCTCTTTTTGCATACCGCGCGGCACTTCTGCACGAACTGCCGGAGGTGGCCCGGTTTGACCCCGGTTACGCTTCGGTCATGATGGGGTACGATTTCCATCTCGGATCCGATGGCCCGAGCCTTATTGAAGTCAACACCAACGCCGGTGGCGGATTACTTGCACTGCAAGCAGCTTCCCCACCTAATGAAGCCGCTTCTGTCACTCTTGACAGGCGGCTTCAGGCCCGTTTGCGCCGGATGTTTGCAACAGAATATCGTAACTTTTCAGCTGGTCGCAGCGCTCGGCCGATAAATGTGGTGATCCTCGATGAAGAGCCGGATTCACAGTTTCTTTATCCGGAAATGCAAGCCTTCCGCACTTTTTTTGTGGAGTGGGGGTGTTCTGCGGCAATTGCTGATCCAAAGGAGTTACTGGCTGGCCCAGAAGGTGTCTGGCATCAGGGGAAACGGGTCGATTTAATTTACAATCGTCACTGCGATTTTTACCTTGAAACTGCAGCACTTTCTGGTCTGCGACAGGCGTACCTGCAAAAAACCGTCTGTCTGACTCCGAATCCGTTTTATTATGGGCTTCAGGCTGACAAGCGGCGACTCTGCTTCTGGTCCGATCCTGAAGCGCTGGCGTCGGTCGGTCTTGATCAAACTGGAATCGATCTGCTGCAAAGTGTGGTGCCTGAAAGCCGGATGTTTGACTCCTTCGACCCTGCTCTCCTCTGGGCTGAGCGTAAACTGTGGGTTTTCAAGCCTGCAACCCAGCATGCCAGTCGTGGCGTTCTGGTCGGCGCTAAAATGACCCGAAGTCGCTATCAGGAGCTCACCGCTGACACCATCGTCCAGCGTTATGTCCCCCCCTCCATAAACACCCTGGGCGAGAATCAATTCAAAACAGATTATCGTCTCTTCACCTATCGAAATAGACTGCTGGGCATCGCTGCGCGTCTCTATCGTGGACAGGTCACCAACCTGCGGACTGAAGGAGGAGGGTTTGCAGCAGTCAGTTTGTCTGACTAAAACCCGCCTGCAGATGAATCTTATTTTTATTTTTTGACAAAAACGATCTGTCACTCACCAAGTTCCAGCTGTTTGTTTCCTTCATTTTGGTCTGCACACCTGACTGATTTGCACGAGAAGCTCTCTCTGGCACTGGCAACAGTAAGAGTTATCGTAACAGATATTTTCTGTATCATTTTACTCCCTGATATGGTTTGATCTCTTTCCTGACTTCACTGACGCCGCCCCGATTATCTGGTATGCTTTCACAACACGTATTCATCTTATAATCTCTTTAATTGGGGTTTTATGCAAAAATTCAAGGTACAGCTGCACGGTCGAAATTTTTTGCTTAATTTTGACGGTGAGTATAAAAAATTCGGCTTTCATGCGACCCGCTTTGTCTCTGCTACAAGTCGTTCCGAAGCCGAGAGGATAGCGATTATTCAGATCCACCAGTACCACGCAATCAGAGAAGGGCGTGCCAACGAGGGGACCGATTCGCCTGTAGTCAAAATTACGGATGCCAGACCGATCGGTTTATTGCACTCCCTCTTTTTCAATACATCAGATAAATTCAACTTTTATCCGGAAGAGAATGAGCAGGGGATGCGTTGGATTTCCGGTCCTCATGTTTATGATTAAATTTTTTCACCCATTGTCTTTATACTGCTGATTTATTTGATCCTGATTGACCTTATTGGTATTCTGCTTTTAATTTGGACTGTAAATCGCTTAGATGTATCATGATCCCTTCCGCGTCAATGTCAGGACAGATTTAATAAATGTCTTTTACTCCTCTCGATACACTGAACACCGTTTTCGGATTCAGTTCGTTTCGCCCTTATCAAAAGCAGATTGTCGAAGCTGTTATTGACGGTCAGGATGCCTTTGTTCTGATGCCGACCGGGGGAGGCAAATCACTTTGCTTCCAGATTCCGGCTCTCCATCGCGAGGGAGTCGCTATTGTTATTTCTCCCTTGATTTCGTTGATGAAAGATCAGGTCGATGCGTTGCAGGCCAATGGTGTTCGGGCCGCCTGTTACAACTCTTCTCTATCACCGGCGGAGTCTCGTGACACTTTGAGCCGGCTCAACTCAGGTCAACTCGATCTCCTTTATATCGCTCCCGAACGTCTGATGCAGAGTGAATTTCAAAATGAACTGAAAAAGCTGCCGATCTCTTTGTTTGCTGTGGATGAAGCACACTGTGTTTCACAGTGGGGACACGATTTTCGACCTGAATATGTCCAACTCGGCAAGTTGCGCGATCTCTTTGCGGGTATTCCGATGATTGCCTTGACCGCAACTGCCGATCCGCAGACTCGTGAAGACATTCTGCATCGACTTGGCATGCGTAATGCCCACTGTTTCGCCGCCGGTTTTGATCGACCGAATATTCGCTATCTGGTGACCGATAAACAGAAACCATTTGATCAACTCTCATCTTTTATCACCGTTCATAGCAACACGTCGGGGATCGTCTATTGCCTCTCCCGAAAACGCACCGAAGACGTTGCGCGACGCCTGGCGGCGGCCGGTCATTCTGCAGCGGCCTATCATGCTGGCCTGTCAGATCGCGAACGGATACGCGTTCAGGAACAGTTCATACGCGACGATTTACAGATTGTTGTCGCCACAGTCGCTTTCGGCATGGGGATCGATAAGCCGAATGTCCGTTTCGTGGTTCATTACGATCTGCCGAAGACTATTGAAAGTTACTATCAGGAGACCGGACGGGCGGGGCGGGATGGCCTCCCAGCCGAAGCGCTACTCCTGTTCGGCAATGCCGATATCGCTCTGGTGAAAGGCTTGATCGACAAAGGGGGGAATCCTGACCAGAAACGAATAGAACTGCACAAATTAAACTGCATGGTCGGTTATGCAGAACCTCTGCTCTGTCGCCGGCGCGCCCTGCTCGGTTATTTTGGCGAAACTCTCACAACAGATTGCGGCAACTGCGATATCTGCCTCGATCCGCCTGAACAGTATGATGCCACAGTCGATGCGCAAAAAGCACTCTCCTGTATTTACCGGACCGGCCAACGTTTCGGAATGGGGCATATCATCGATGTTTTGCGTGGTTCAAATAAAGAACGGATAACAACTCTGCGTCATGACCAGCTTTCGACCTACGGAATCGGGGCCGATAAGAATCAGGAAGACTGGGGTTTTCTCCTTCGCCAGCTGATTCATCTTGGCTACGTTCGACAGGATATTGCGCACTATTCTATACTGAAACTTTCCGAAACAGCTCGCCCGGTATTAAAAAAAGAGATAACCCTGCTGCTGCCAAAACCGAGAATCAAACAAGCCCCGATTGCAAAAAGAGAAAATAAAAAGACAGGGGAGTTAAAGTATGATGAGACCCTTTTTGATCTCCTCAGAAAATTACGCAAAAAGATTGCGGATGATCAGGGCGTTCCGCCCTACATTATCTTTGGAGACGCCAGTCTGGCAGAAATGGCTTCCAGAAAGCCACAGAGCAGTCTAGAGTTTTTATCAATTAACGGTGTCGGAGAACGTAAACTTGATCGTTACGGTGATTCTTTTCTCGATACGATTACGGCTTACAATAATACATACTCAATATCATGTGCGAATTATGATCCGCCTGTTAATCCAGCTTCTGGCTGATATTTTTGATCCTTTTTGATTGTTTATAGATAAGAACTGGATCAAGTACGGCCTAACAATAAGTCAGCTGTGCAGTTATTTCACTCGAAGCAGTACAGACCCGCATTCCGGGCCGCATTCATGGAGATTATCATGTCAAAAAAACAGTTATCAGCCGGTGATACTGTCGAATCAGGTTGTACTAAATGCCGCACCATCATGAACCACACGATTGTCGCCATGGTAAATGGTCTACCTGGTCGTGTGCAGTGTAACACCTGCAAAGGGACGCATAATTATCGCAAACCAGCGACTGAAAAAATAGCGAAGACTCCTGCGGCTCCGCGCAAAATGACTACACGTAAAGTCGATCCTGATCCGGCGACATGGGAAGCGCTGGCATTGAACGAACAAACCGGCCGTGCCGCCACCTATTCTTTTCAAGGAATCTACAAGTTGGAGGAGATTGTTAATCACCCTCTGTTTGGTCTCGGGCAGGTAACGCGGCTCGTCCCGCCGAATAAGGTCGAAATTCTTTTCCGGGATGGGCGCAAACTCCTCCGCTGCGGCTAGGTTGGGGACAAAGGTGATAAAAAAAAGTGAAAAAGGGACGGTTCATAAGAACCGTCCCTTTTATTTATTGCACGAACAGACCAGTTTGCTGCGTCTCAGTGACCCCGACCAGCAACCTGAATACGAATCATAGCCCGCTGCAGAGCCGCTTCCATGACTTTGAATTGCTTGTCTTCAGAGTCGAGGGTTTTCAGCGCTTCTTCGGCACGACCGAGTGCATTCCTGGCACGTTCCAGATCAATCTGATCAGCTAGTTCTGCTGTTTCGACCAGAACCGTAACCGTGTTGTTTTCGACTTCGACATAACCCCAGTTCACCGCAACATGGTAAATCTTGCTGTCTTGTACATAACTGAGCTCACCAATGTTCAGTGTGGTCAATAAAGGTGTATGTCCCGGGAGAAGACCGAACTCACCGATCGTTCCTGGAGCAGTGACCTCATCCACCTGTTCGGACAAAATCTTCCGGTAAGGAGTGACCATTTCAAGTTGCAGTTTTTCAGCCATTACCAATATCCTTCATCTCCGGTCGGGCACAGCCCGGCCGTGTCATTCTTAGGCCGCCAGACTCTTCGCTTTTTCCATAGCCTCTTCGATGGTACCGACCATGTAGAAAGCCTGTTCCGGGATTTTATCGTGCTTGCCGGCGATGATCTCCTGAAACCCCTTGATCGTATCCTTGAGCTCTACATACTTGCCCGGGGTACCGGTGAAGCCTTCAGCAACAAAGAACGGCTGCGACAGAAAGCGCTGAATCTTACGGGCACGGGCAACAACCAGCTTATCATCCTCCGAGAGCTCGTCCATGCCAAGGATGGCAATAATGTCCTGAAGATCCTTGTAACGTTGCAGAACAAACTGCACTTCACGAGCAATTTTGTAGTGTTCTTCACCGACAACCTGCGGATCGAGGATCCGGCTGCTGGAATCAAGTGGGTCGACTGCCGGGTAGATACCGAGTTCGGAAATTGCTCGCGACAGAACGGTCGTCGCATCAAGGTGAGCAAAAGCGGTCGCCGGAGCAGGGTCGGTCAAGTCATCAGCCGGGACATAGATCGCCTGTACGGAAGTAATCGAACCCTTTTGCGTGGTCGTGATCCGTTCCTGCAGCTCACCCATCTCTGTCGACAAGGTCGGCTGATAACCGACGGCTGACGGAATCCGGCCGAGTAGCGCCGAAACCTCGGAACCAGCCTGTGTGAAACGGAAGATATTATCAATAAACAGCAGAACGTCCTGACCTTCTTCATCGCGGAAATATTCAGCAACGGTCAAAGCGGAGAGTGCGACACGGGCACGAGCTCCAGGCGGCTCGTTCATCTGTCCGTAGATCAAAGCTGCTTTCTCAAGAACACCAGACTCTTTCATCTCTTCCCAGAGGTCATTCCCTTCACGGGTCCGCTCGCCGACTCCAGCGAAGACCGAGAAGCCACCATGCTGCTGAGCAATATTATTGATCAGCTCCATAATCAGAACCGTCTTGCCAACCCCGGCACCACCAAACAGACCGATCTTGCCACCACGGGCGTAAGGGGCGAGCAGATCAACAACCTTGATTCCGGTCTCAAAAGACTCGACTTTGGTCGATTGATCAACAAAAGACGGAGCAGGGCGATGTATCTGCCATTCCTGCTCATTACCGATCGGACCAGCCTCATCAACCGGCTGACCGATAACGTTCATGATGCGCCCAAGAGTCTTTGGTCCGACCGGCATCATAATCTGATTCCCGGTGTCAAGAACCTCCTGACCACGCACCAGACCATCCGTCGAGTCCATAGCAATGGTCCGAACGGTATTTTCACCGAGATGCTGGGCAACTTCAACTACCAGGTTCCACTCACCCTCGCCTAAAGACGGGTTTGTGAGCTTCAATGCATGGTAGATTTCAGGGAGCTTCCCGGCTTCAAATTCCACGTCGACGACGGGACCGATAACCTGGGTGATTCTTCCTTTATTCATGATGAACTGTTCCTCCTTCTAGCCGCCCGGCTTAGCGGGCGTAACTAAAACCTGTGATATTATTTTAACCTTTTATTGATTCAGATCCGGAAATAATCTCCATCAACTCTTTGGTGATGGCTGCCTGACGTAGCCGATTATACTGCAAAGTCAGTTTGCCGATCATCTCGGAAGCGTTCTTGCTGGCACTGTCCATGGCACTCATCCGAGAACCATGCTCCGAAGCGACCGACTCAAGCAGACCCTTGAAAATCTTGACCTCCACATATTTTGGAAGCAACTGATCAAGGACATCTCCCTGGCTCGGCTCATATATATAGTCGGCCACCAGTGTATTCTCATCACACTCTTTCGGTACAACCGGAAGAAGTTGATCAATCGTTACGATCTGGGTCATGGCACTCTGAAAAGCATTATAAATCAGATAGACAGCACCATAAGTCTCGGAGATAAACCCATCAACGACTTCCTGCCCGAGAAGTTGGGCGGTCGCGTAGTTGATGTTACCGGCGAGATTCTCATGCACCTTGACAAAACTATTACCAAGACGCCGCTTGAGAAGTTCTTTCCCTTTACGCCCAACAACCATCAGATCGATCGCTTCGTACCCTTCGGTATTATTTCTGACAAACTGTTCAACCGTCTTGGTAATACTCGAATTAAACCCACCACAGAGGCCGCGGTCAGAAGTCATCAATACCACAAGAGCCCGATTTTTCCCCCGCGCGCCGAGCAGCGGATGAGCATCAGCCTCCTCACGCAGAGCCAGACTGGAAATAACATCCTGCACCTTCTCTGCGTAGGGGCGGGCGGCAACAACCGCTTCTTGAGCCTTGCGCAGTTTGGCAGCGGAGACCATTTTCATCGCTTTGGTGATCTGGCTGGTGTTTTTAACCGAGACGATCCGCTTTTTTATATCCTTAAGACTTGGCATCTGTCTTACCCTTTGCGGTACGAATTAAGCAACAAACTGGCCTTTGAATTCTTCCAGAGCCGCCTTGATTCGGCCTTCGAGCTCTTCATCAAGGGCCGCTTTTTTCTCAAGATCAGCAATCAACTGACCATGCTTTGAGTCGAGAAAAGCGAGCATTTCAGACTCGTAGCGCTGAACATCGGCTGCTTCATAATTATCAACATAACCGTTATTAACGGCGTAGATAGCCAGAACCTGCTTGGCAACCGGCAGCGGCTGGTACTGACCCTGCTTGAGAATCTCAACCAGACGGGCTCCGCGATTAAGCTGACGCTGAGTAGCGGCATCGAGATCCGAGCCAAACTGGGCAAATGCGGCCATCTCGCGATATTGGGCAAGCGCCAGACGCAAAGTACCGGCGACCTGCTTCATCGCTTTGACCTGAGCAGAGCCACCAACACGGGAGACCGACAGGCCAACGTTGATAGCCGGACGGACACCGGAGAAAAAGAGGTCGGTCTCAAGGAAAATCTGACCATCGGTGATCGAAATGACGTTGGTCGGAATATAAGCGGAAACATCGCCCGCCTGGGTCTCAATGATCGGCAGAGCGGTCAGAGAACCGGCACCGAGTTTGTCATTGACCTTGCACGCACGCTCAAGCAGACGACTATGCAAGTAGAAGACGTCGCCGGGGTAGGCTTCGCGACCTGGTGGACGGCGCAGCAACAGCGACAGCTGCCGATAGGCAACAGCCTGTTTGGAGAGGTCATCGTAAATTATAAGAGCGTGCCGGCCACTGTCACGGAAGAACTCACCCATGGTGACACCGGTGTACGGTGCGATGAACTGCATCGGGGCAGGGTCGGAAGCCGAAGCAGAGACAACAATGGTGTACTCCATGGAGCCACTCTTCTTCAAACGGTCAACAACCTGTGCGACAGTAGAACGCTTCTGACCAATGGCAACATAGATACAGATAACGTCCTGACCTTTTTGGTTGAGGATGGCATCGATAGCAACGGCGGTCTTTCCGGTTTGCCGGTCGCCGATAATCAGCTCACGCTGTCCACGACCAATCGGAACCATGGCATCAATCGCCTTCAGACCAGTCTGCATCGGCTCATGCACCGATTTACGGGCAACAATCCCCGGGGCTTTGACTTCAACCTGACTGTAAGTATCCGTTACAATATCACCCAGACCGTCGATGGCAATACCGATACCGTTAACGACGCGGCCAAGCAGGGCCTCACCAACTGGAACCTGAACGATCTGTTCAGTCCGTTTGACCGTGTCACCCTCCTTGATATGCTCTGACTCGCCGAGGATCGCCGCACCGACGTTATCCTCCTCGAGATTCAGAACCATCCCCATGGTATTTCCGGGGAATTCAAGAAGTTCGCCAGCCATCGCCTTGTCCAGACCATGAATACGGGCAATGCCATCACCGATCGAAATAATCGTACCGGTTTCGCTGACTTCAATTTCGCGACCAAAGTTTTCAATCTGCTTCTTGATTATCGCGCTGATTTCTTCTGCTCTAATTTCCATTGGACCTATTTCACCCCTTCGTTAAGGTATTTTCAATCCGCTTAAGTTGCGTTTTTATACTGCCGTCAAATAGCCGCCCGCCAATCTCGGTACGCAGACCGCCGATCAGAGAGACATCGACATCGGCCGTCAATATAACCTTTTTACCGGTTTGCTTTTCGAGTCCAGCACCGATCCCTTTTATATCTTCAGCAGTCAGTTCTGTAGCGGCGGTAACCCGGGCCCGGAGAATACCGAACAACTCATCTGCCAGTGCACGGTAATTCTGGTTTATCTGGCTGATACAGACCATCCGCCCTTTTTGCATCAGAAGCCCGAAAAAATTACGCATCGCCGCCGATGTATCGAGTTTGGTCAACACTTCGTCCAGAATTTCGGATTTTTTTTCCTGAGAGAGAGACGGACTTTCAAGCAACAGCCGTAGTGAGGCCTCAGATTCAAAGACCTGGCTCAGAGCTGAGAGCTCTTGCCCAAATTCATCAACCTTGTTCTGCTCGGAACCAAGGCTTACCAGCGCCTTGGCATAGCGTTTTGAAATTGCGCTGGTACTCAATGTAATTCTCCTACCTTCTTCATATATTCATCAAGGAGTCGACTCTCATCTTTCGCGTTGAAATTTTTCTTGAGTAGAGTCTCCGCCAGCTCGACAGCCAGACGGGTTGCTTCACCCTTCAACTCGGCTCTGGCTTTTTCAATTTCAAATCCAGCCGTCTTCTCGGCCTCATTACGAATCTTCTCAGCAGACTCTCTGGCCTGGGCAATAATCCGTTCGCGCTCCAGCTCACCTTCACGCTTGAGGTCGGCTGCAATATTTACAATCTCGGCTTCTGCTTTATTCAGTTTTTCATCATACTCCCTGAATTTTGCTTCTGCGTCAGCCTGAGCCTGCTCGGCTTCAGAAAGAGACTTGGCTATCCCTTCGCGGCGTCCAACCAACGCGTTCTTGATCGGCTTTCGGACAAAATAGACAAGAATCCCAACCATGATCAGAAAATTAAAGCAACGCCAGATGAAATCAGTCAAGACAGCACCGCTGTCGGCGTGTCCGCCCTTAGCGGCAGCAATAACCGGCAGAGCCGTCGCTAGAACCATCAGCAACGCAACAATACCAGTGATAGAGATCTTTAATCGCATCTTTAGAGTCCCCTCCCGAGAATTTTCGAGGCAATTTCTCCGGACAGTGCTTCAGAGTCACGCTGCAATTGCTGACGAGCCTTTGACGCAGCCTGGGCAACCTGATTCTTGACATCCTGCAGCCGAACCGTTGCTTCCTCACGCGCCTTACCGATAATCCCGGCTTCCTCAGCTGCTCCAGCTTGACGAAGGGCAACCTTCTCCTGATTCCCTTGCAACTTGGCGGTCTGAAGTTTTGCCTCGTAACGTGCCATCTTCTCTTCGATCTGCGCCTGCAGATCACGTGCCTTGCTGTGAGCCGCGGCCACAGTCTCCCGCCGACGCTCAATTACATTTCGTAACGGGCGATAGAGGAGAATATTCAGAACGATCATCAAGACGACGAAATTCACAAACTGTACAAGAATTGTCCAATCAACACTAATCACTTGTCACACCTCGAACCGGGTCTCTGAAGCCCCCGTATTGGTATACTGTATACAAATTTAAAGTCTGCCCAGTAACGTCTGGAAGAAAAGCAGGGCATTGCTACCACAACATATCATCAATGTCAACACCCTCTCTCTACGAGATTGATCGATTCCTGCTATCAATCCATTAACTTTGCGTGATTTTTTCCGCCTTGACACTGGTCGTCATATTAATACTTCCATTCAATACAACCCCCTCTTCAACGACTAAAACAGGCGTTTCAAGCGTCCCTTCAATTTGTGCGGGACGGCGCAATTCAACCCTAGTCGTCGCCTTGATATTCCCTTTGAATCGACCACTGAGAATAAAGGTTCCAACTTCAATATCTCCTTCAACGTCAGCTGTTTCACCAACAATCAAAGTATCTCTTGAGTTAATTTCGCCCTTGAAAAACCCGTCAAGTCGAACAATCTCATCAAAGAAAAGTTTCCCTTCAAATTTACTCCCAGGTCCAAGAAACGCCTTGATTTCACTTTTTTCCAGGGGGGTCTCTTTACGCATCGGTTCTTTTCCTTCCTTTACTTTATAATGAAGCACTATTTATTTGAAAAAATTAACAATATCTAACATATTCCGAGTCGCTCCAATAACCGGTCGAGATCTTCAGCTGCAAAATATGTGATCTCGATTTTCCCCCCCCGACCTTTGGGGCTGATTCGCACCTGGGTTCCAAGTGCCCTCTGCAGTTCTCCAGTCAGATGTTGCAGTTGCGGGTCGATACCCTTATTTTTCTTGTCACTCTTTACAACCCCTTCATTTTTACTGTTTTTCACCAAAGCCTCGGTCTCGCGAACAGAGAGACCTGCTTTAATAATCCGGGATTGGAGTTGCAGCATCTGCTTATCATCTTCGAGTGCGAGCAGTGCCCGAGCATGCCCCATACTCAACCTGCCAGCGACAACATCACCCTGTATCGCCTCGGGGAGACGCAACAGTCGCAGGGCGTTCGCTATTGTTGACCGCTCCTTACCAACCCGTTTGGCGACCTCTTCCTGTGTCAGATCAAAACTCTTGATCAGGTATTGATAGGCGATCGCCTCCTCAATAGCGTTAAGATCCTCCCGCTGAATATTTTCAATCAAGGCAATTTCAAGAGCCCAATCCTCCGAGACATCCTGAATAACAACAGGAACCTCATGCAGACCGGCTTTCTGGGCAGCACGCCAGCGTCTTTCTCCGGCAATAATCTGGTAGTGATCCGCTACTTTACGGACAACGAGTGGCTGAATCACCCCTTTTTCACGAATGGAGGCTGCCAACTCCTGAAGCTTATCGTCATCAAAAGACTTGCGTGGCTGATTGCTGTGCGGGCGCAACTCTTCTATTGGACATTGAAAGAACTTATGATTTCTCTCCGGGGTGGCCGAATCGAGCAGGGCTCCTATCCCTTTACCGAGAGCAGGTCGTTTCGCCATCTATTCTATCCTCTGTTTGATTACTTCCTGGGCAAGCTCAAGATAAGCTTCAGCCCCACGCGATGCGATATCATACATCAACACCGGAAGTCCATGGCTCGGGGCTTCTGACAAACGAACATTTCTGGGAATCACGGTTTGAAACACTTTCCCTTTAAAATGGCTGCGAATCTCGTCGGCAACCTGGTGCGAGAGGTTATTACGGCCATCAAACATGGTCAATAATATCCCCAACAAGGATAAAGAAGGGTTAAGCTCGCGCTGAATCAATTGAATGGTCTTCATCAACTGAGCCATCCCCTCCATGGCGAAAAACTCGCATTGCAGCGGGATCAGAACTGAAGTTGCAGCCGTTAATGAATTCACAGTCAAAAGACCGAGAGAAGGGGGACAATCGATCAGAATATAATCATAATCAGACCGGACTGCCTCCAGCACCAATTTGAGTTTATTTTCCCGAGAAAAGGCCGAAACCAGTTCAATCTCGGCACCGGTCAGATCTGTGTTTGCCGGGAGAATGTCGAGATGTGGCATCCGGGAAGGGATAATGACTTCACGCGCCTCTGCTTCGCCGAGCAGGGCATGATAGATCGTTAACGCGACATTTTGTTTATCAACACCGATGCCACTACAGGCATTAGCCTGTGGATCCATATCGACCAAAAGTGTCTTCTTTTCGGCCACAGCCAGAGAGGCCGCCAGATTTACAGTAGTCGTTGTTTTACCAACACCACCCTTCTGGTTGGCGATTGCTATGATTTCAGCCATTTCCATCCTCTCATTCAGGTCTACCTCTGCGACCCGCAACACTAGCACAAACCGTTTATAGTGAAAAGGCAAAAAACTGTTTAATGGTACACGAAGGCAGAAGACCAATATATTCTATTTACAGATCGACTTTTTGTGGTTTACGGGTAAAAAAAAGTAAAGAACGACAGGCACCAGACTCGGGGAGGGTAAGAAAAACCTGCTGATTACAATATAAATCTTTTTCAGCCAACCATTCACCAATCTCAGCCAACTCCCGCCCCCCCTCAGGACCCTTCATGGCGACGATGCGCCCGTTCAGTTTCATATAGGGGAGCGCAAGTTCAAGCAGATCATGCAAGGAAGAAAAAGCGCGTGCAACAACCAAATCGAACCCTTCAACAGCAACGGGAAATTTCGATAATTGTTCGATTCGTCCATGCCAGGGGGTAAAATTAGGCAATTTGAACCGCCGGACAATATGACGCTGAAAATCGATTTTTTTAGCAACAGCATCGACAGAGACAACCCGTAATTCCGGAGAAGCAATCTGTAACGGTATTCCAGGAAAACCACCTCCCGAGCCGATATCAAGCAGAGAAGCCGCTTCATCCAGATAGGGAAAAAGGGTTAACGAATCGACCAGATGTCTTTCAATTCCCTCTTCAGGATCTGTTATAGCCGTCAAATTGTACGTCTTATTCCAGCGTAACAACTCCAGAAGAAAATCGACCTCTAGTTTTACAACAGCAGGATCAAGTTGAACACCAAGCAAAGCCAGCTGATTACTCAATATCTTGACCAACATCGATTCAGCGCCTCACAAGAACAGAAAGAATAGCGATTGCCGCAGGAGTCACCCCTGGAATACGCGACGCTTGCCCTAACGTGCGAGGTTGTCCGCTCTCAAGTTTCTCCTGAACCTCCCTGGAGAGACCGGGCAGCTGCGCGAAAGTAAATCCGGTCGGGATCAAAACCTCCTCAAGCCGGCGGAAGCGCTCAACCTGTTCTTGTTGACGCTCGATATATCCGGCATATTTAACCGAGATCTCCAACTGTTCAAGAACCGTCAGATCCAATCCAGCCAAAACAGGATCCAAAAAAAGAAGATCAGTGATTGCGTAATCGGGACGACGCAGCAACGCCTCGATTGTAGCTCCATTCTTCAGATCACCGAGATTGAGCTGGTTCAGGACTTGGGTATCTTTCGGGCTCACACGAACCCCCTCCAGCCGCTCACGTCCAACATTCAAAGCCTCAACCTTGAACTGATACCGCTGCCAACGCTCTTTTGTTAACAACCCAGTCTGCCACCCTATCTCACTGAGTCGCAAATCAGCATTATCCTCACGTAATAAAAGACGATATTCTGCCCGCGACGTAAACATCCGGTACGGTTCAACAGTCCCGCGAGTCACCAGATCATCGATCAACACGCCGATATACCCCTGATCACGACCAATAACCAAAGGTTGTTCCCCTTTAACCCGTCGTGCAGCATTAACCCCTGCCATCAAACCTTGTGCAGCAGCCTCCTCATACCCCGAAGTACCATTGATCTGGCCAGCATGAAACAGACCGCCAACCACCTTGGTCTCCAGAGAAGGGTACAGTTGCAAAGGATCGACATAATCATATTCAATTGCATACCCAGGGCGCATTATTTCAACCGCTTCCAACCCCGGTATGGTACGCAAAAAAGCCAACTGCACATCAGGAGGGAGAGAAGTAGAGACGCCATTCGGGTAGATTTCGGCACTATACAACCCTTCAGGTTCCAGGAAAATCTGATGATTATCCCGATCCGGGAACCGAACCACCTTATCTTCTATCGACGGACAGTAGCGCGGGCCAACCCCCTCAATCACCCCACTATAAAGCGGTGAACGATCGAGCCCCCCACGAATAATATCATGCGTCTTCTTGTTCGTATAAGTAATAAAACAAGGGACTTGCGGAGTTTTAATCGCTACCGTATCAAACGAAAAAGGGCGCGGATTTTCATCACCATACTGTGGTTCAAGTTGTGTAAAGTCGATACTTGACCGGTTCAATCGCGCCGGAGTACCGGTTTTTAATCGACCAACATGCAACCCAAGTTCTCGCAACTGATCTGACAACCCCTCAGAGGAAGGTTCTCCCGCTCGCCCCCCGGAAAAATGATTCAACCCGACATGGATCAGACCACGCATAAATGTACCAGTCGTCAAAACAACCGTCAGACCAGAATAAACAATTCCTTCGCGCGTCTCAACCCCCACAACCCTGCCACCAGTCACAACCAACCGTGAGACCGAACCCTGCTTCAGATCCAGACCTTGTTGATTTTCAACAACCCCCTTCATTCGCTCGGAATAGCGCATGCGGTCCGCCTGGGCGCGTGACGCTCGAACCGCTGGTCCTTTTCGGGTATTCAATACTCGAAACTGAATCCCCGTAGCATCAATATTTCGCCCCATCTCACCACCCAGGGCATCAATTTCCCGCACCAGATGACCCTTGGCAAGCCCGCCAATCGCTGGATTACAGGACATCTGAGCGACAGTATCCAACCCCAACGAAAGAAGAAGAGTAGTACAGCCGATTCGTGACGCCGCCAAAGCCGCCTCGCAACCAGCATGACCGGCTCCAACCACTATAACATCATATTTTTTCCCATAATCTACCATCAAAACAGACCCCATTAATGTTCCACGTGAAACAGCGTTAACACAAACAACAGTAAGGTTCCACGTGGAACAACTATTTACCTATGCAGAACTTAGAGAAAATCCGATCTAGAACCTCATCTGGTGTTGTTTCACCCGTAATCTCTCCCATGGCTGACAATGCGTCCCTTAGCTCTAAGGCTAAAAACTCAGGAGATAAACTGTCAACAGAAAGCAAAAAACGATCAAGCGCCTCACGGGATTGTAATAACGCCTCACGGTGGCGACGATCAGAAACTGTTATCGACTCGGAAACCTCTCCATTTGCACTGAATTGTTTAAGAAGAAGCTTGTGCAATAGATCAAAACCGTCGTGAGTCTTGGCCGAAAGAGAAATAGAATCGAGTTTTGTGAACTTTTCAGGGAGAGGGGTAAAACCACGATCAGATTTATTAATAACCAAAAGAGGTTTTTTTTCAACACAAGCATCGAGGGCGAGATCATCATCGGAGGTTATTGGTTGGCTTCCATCAACAACCAGTAAAACAATATCCGCAGTTTTGCATTTTTCACGAGCCCGACGAACGCCCTCCATTTCGACAACATCGTCTACATCGCGAACACCGGCAGTATCAATAAGTCTGATCGGAATACCGTCGAGAACAAGATTTTCCTCGATCGTATCACGAGTGGTGCCGGGGATTTCAGTTACAATAGCTCGTGCCTCACCGAGAAGAGCGTTCAAAAGGGAGCTTTTCCCAACATTTGGGCGGCCCAAAATTAAAACCGTAGCCCCCTCACGTAAAACGCGTCCCTGGTCAAAAGTCTGGAGCAAAAGACTGATTTTTTGAATAATATCTGAAACAGTTGTGTGAATAGCAAAAATTGCTGGTGGATCAATATCTTCATCCGGAAAATCGACGTGTGCCTCGACCAGAGCCAACACCTCGACCAGTTGATCCCGGAAAAAATAGATCTGTTTAGAAAGAGCCCCCTCCAATTGACGTAAGGCGATCTGAGACGCAGCGTCTGAACGGGAACGAATAACATCAATTACCGCTTCAGCCTGAGAAAGATCTATCCGGCCATTTCTAAAAGCACGGAGGGTAAATTCGCCTGGTTTTGCCAAAACAAGACCATCATCAAGAAAATGATCCAGAATTTTAGACACAATCAATCGACCACCGTGACAGTGAATTTCAACGACATCCTCACCGGTGTATGATTTTGGGCCTGGCATATAGACAGCCATCACCTCATCAACCAGACGGCCATCCGGAGAACGAAGATAACCGTGATAGAGTCGATGTGAACAAGGTTTATCAAAAGGGGTGGTCGGAGTAAAAAAACGCAATAATGAAGGGAGAGACAAAGGACCGGAGAGGCGGACTATAGCTATCCCTCCCTCTCCGGTTGCTGTGGCTGTGGCTACAATGGTCTTGTCGTTGTTAATCACGAGGAAATACCTGGCCCCTTTATATTTGGTTTCAGGGTTTAAATATACTCTATCAAGACATTGTGCGATGAATATAGTACTGCTGAACGATCGTCAAAACGTTGTTAATGAGCCAGTAAATAACTAAGCCGGAAGGGAAACCGAGAAAGAGAAAGGTAAAAACAACCGGCATCCAAAGCATCATCTTCGCCATGTTTGGATCTCCGGCTGTGGGAGTCATTTTCTGTTGCAGAAACATGGTGAAGCCCATAATTAAAGGGAGGGGACCAAGAGCGAAACCGAGGCCCAAGGCATCACTGAACAGGGTATCAGCAGCAGACAGGTCAGTTATCCAGAACATAAACGGAGCGTGACGCAATTCAATTGCCTGGTAGAGTGATTTGTAAAGTGCGAAAAAAACCGGGATCTGTATAATCATCGGGAGGCAACCGCCCATCGGGTTGACACGATGTTCTTTGTAAAGCGCCATCGTCTCCTGACCCTGACGTGCACGATCATTTTTAAATCGCTCTTTTATCTTGTCCATTTCTGGCTTAAGCTTCTGCATCGACTTCATAGAAGCGTAACTTTTGTGAGTTAAGGGCCAGAAGATTAGTTTGATAATCACGGTCAAAAGAATAATAGCAACACCATAATTCCCAAAAATACTGTAAAAATAATTTAAAACAGTCATCAATGGGCTGGCAATTGGATCAAAAAAACCGTAATTAATCGCCTTGGCAAGGTTGTGACCGACGGTCTCGAGCACAGCTTTATCCCGCGGCCCAAAATAACTTAAAAAAGAGTAGGTGAAAGAACTACCAGAATCGAGGGAGAGAGACGGGGTTGATATTGTATTTTCTATCAAACCGGAAACGTTCTGAACGCGGATATCAGCAAAAGGATCAAGCGGAACCAGAGCCGACATAAAATATTTATTTTCAAAACCGGTCCAGACGGCATTATTACCGTAAACGGGTTTCATATCTTTTATATCATCAACTTCAACCTGTTCAATTGAATCATCTATATAGGTAGCCGTCCCGGCAAAAACCATACTCTCTTTTGGTTTATCTTCTTCTGTCCACTTTTGAACAAGTGAGAGCTCCAGTTCTCCCTGCAACGAGTTCATCCCCTTGTTTTCAATCTTTACATCGAGACCTATAGAATAACTCGACGAATCGAGTATAAAAGTTTTTTCGACAACCAGTCCCTGTGGTGTCGTGTAATTAAAAACTAGCCGCTGCTGATCCTGCCCGCGCAAATGGTAATTTGTCGATTCATTGACAAAAGTGTAAATAGCCTCTGAATTCAAAGAAAAACCGTTGTGACCCTGCAGGCGCAAAGTTGCAGAATCCGGTCTCTCGACATTTACGACTGAAACCAGAAGAGAGGGATCGTCAGCCGCAACAGAGTAATTTTTCAACTTGAATGATTTTAAACGAGCTCCGACATTAGAAAAAACAGCAGAATAAAGGTCTGTCTCGACAAAAATATCCTGAGCAGCAACTGAATCTCTGGTCTTCTCCCAACCCTTTTTCACTATATCAGGAGTCGATGGCACGCTCGCTTTGGTCTCAATAACTCCAGGTTGATCAACCGTAACCAATCCTGTTTCCAGCTCGGCGGGAGTCTGAAAAAAAGTCATAAACAGAAAATAGACACCCAACATTAAAAAAATGGCGAAAACAAGATTTTTATTATTACTATCCATGTGAAACTCCAGTTTTTAAACAGAAACGATAATATTAAACAGGGTCATATCCGCCAGGATGCCAAGGGTGACAACGAATAATCCGACGTAATGAAAGATAAAATCCTTTTACAAGGCCATGCTTTTCAACCGCCTGAAGTGTATAAGTTGAACAAGATGGATAAAAACGGCAGGAGGGCCCTTTTAATGGAGAAATAAATCGTTGGTAGAAAACGATAATGGCCACAACGAAAGATTTAATCATCTATCAATGGAACCTTTTGAATAGAAAACAGGGAGAGACTTAATTTCTCGCTGAATATCTGTGAAAGAGAGTTTTTCAGCTCCCCGTAAACCGATAATGGATATATCAGTAGTGACTGGCAGATAATTATATTCACACCTGAAAAATTCTCGGAGGTACCGCTTTATTCGATTTCGAACAACGGCACCTCCGATTTTTCGTGTAACAGTTATGCCAAGACGTGTCGGACCAGATGATTTGTTGTATAACAGAATCAAAAAGTGCGGACATCTGTAAAGATGCCCGTATTCTTTTATAGTCAAAAAATCCCGACGCTGCTTTATTCTGTGTTCTGCCGGAAAAAAATACCGAGTTTTTACTGGCAAAAGATAAACTCTATTTGGTGGTAATTGTAGAAGCTAAACTTTTTCTGCCGCGGGCACGACGACGTTTTATTACAGCTCTGCCGGTTGTCGTCTGCATCCTTTTTCTAAAACCATGAGTTCTTTTACGTTTAATGCGGCTCGGCTGGTAAGTACGTTTCGACATAACTATATTTCTCCTTTTATTTAGCTAAATTATTTTTTAGGGTTAGCATATAATCCAATGTTCCCACTCACAATATTCAAGGGAGTATGAACAGGTGTAAAAGACATTACTAAGCATTTTTTTTAAATCATGTCAATAAATTTAAATAAAAAAATTAATGGTGGCAGTGATTTAAACAGCAGAAAACGCGAAGTTTGAATTTAAAAATAACTTGCAAAAAAAAAAGGCATTTGTTAGCTTCAAGAGGCTAAATCAGAAGATATTTTTTATTATGAAGGTCTGGTTAATTCCAATACATCTTATCTTTTAATATTTATCCACAGCTGTTAAAAAACTTGTGGATAATTCTTGATCCACACTTGGTATTCTCATTTTAAAAAAAAAGAGATCGCCAAAAATGTGTACAGACATCGGCAAACAATTGATAACCAAAAACAAATCATGGGATAAAACATTAGTAAAATTAGAACAGGTTCTCAATCCACAACATTTTACTACGTGGATAAAACCTATTGTATTTGTTTGTGTAGAAGATAATTTTATAAATCTTCAGGTTCCCAACAAGTTTTTCCTCGATTGGATAAAAGAAAATTATTCAACGGTTATAAATGAAATAATAAATGATGAGTACGGTATTGAATTTAAAATAAAATTTAAAATAGCCAGTCAATCAGTAAAAGATAAAAAAACAAAACAGATAAAAAATAAAGATGACGAACAAAATAATAAAGAAAAAAATGAAATATTTCCGTCTTCTACCGTTCGCGGACAAACGATAAATATAAATAATAAATATACATTTTCTGAATTCGTAACCGGATCTTCCAATCAATTTGCATATGCAGCCGCTATGGCCGTAGCAAACAACCCGGCAACTACTTATAATCCTCTTTTTATATACGGTGGAGTAGGTTTAGGGAAGACGCATCTGGTTAATGCAATCGGTAATGAAATTTTAAAAAACGACCCCAACGCTTCTATCTGTTATTACACATCTGAAAAATTTATGAATGAGCTGATTAATTCTCTTCGTTATAATAAAATGGATAAGTTCAGAGATAAATTCAGATCAATGGATGTTCTATTAATAGATGATATCCAATTTATAGCGGGAAAAGAAAGAACTCAGGAAGAATTTTTTCATACTTTTAATTCATTATATGAATCCCATAAACAGATTGTAGTAACATCAGATAAATTTCCTAAAGAAATACCAGGATTAGAAGAAAGACTCCGTTCACGTTTTGAATGGGGATTAATCGCTGATATACAAAAACCTGATGTAGAGACAAAATTAGCCATTCTTAAAATGAAGGCAGAACAGAATGGAATAGATATAACAGAAGATGTTGCTTTATTTCTTGCTAATTCAGTCAGCAGTAATGTCCGTGAATTAGAAGGATATTTAATAAGGATAGGTGCTTTTGCCAGTTTGACATCAACTCCAATAAATCTTGAAATGGCCAAGAATATTCTCAAAGATATTCTGGTAGAAAAAAATAAAGCTGTATCGACGGAACAGATTCAAAAAATAGTAGCTGCATATTATGGTCTTAAATTATCTGAATTAAAATCTGCGAAAAGACATAAAGCACTAGTACTTGCCAGACAAATAGCAATGTATTTAACAAGAATACTTACATCACACTCCTATCCGGATATTGGCCAGCAATTTGGGGGTAAAGATCATTCAACAATTATTCATGCTATTAAAAAAATAGAAAAATTAATAATTACAGATCATCAACTCAGATCGACGATAGAAAATTTAAAAAATAGTCTGATTAAGTGAAACAGAGCATGTTTAAAACTTGTTGATTAATAGTGTTAAAAATTGTGTAAAAAACAAATAAAATAAGTTATCAACATTTTTATCTGTTTATTATTTATTATTTATTGTTTTTATCAACAAGCTAGAAACCCATTCTATTAGCCTTTGTGGTGTTTATAAACAAATAAACAGGCATCTGTTACTACTACTAAGTTTTAAAAGATAATAAATAATAATAACAGTGTGCTGTTGATTGGAGGAATTGTGAATTTTTCTATAGAAAAAGAAGTATTTTTAAAAGGTCTCTCAAAAATACAAGGAATTGTTGAAAAAAGAAGTACTATCCCAATTCTATCCAATGTTTTAATAGAAACAAATAAAACAAATATTTATTTAACTGCCACAGATCTAGAAGTCGGTATGCGGGCTTCTTATCCAGCAACAATTAATCAGCCAGGAAAAATTACAGTATCGGCAAAAAAAATATATGAAATAGTAAAAGAATTACCAGAAAAAGAAATAACCTTTAAATCAAAAGATAACTCATGGATTGAAATAAGCTGCGGAAAATCTCTTTTTAATATTGTTGGACTCTCTTCAGATGAATTTCCTCATTTTCCAGACATAAATGACAATAATATGATTCCTGTAAATGGAAATATATTAAATGAAATGATAGAAAAAACATTATTTTCAATATCCAATGATGATACAAAATATAATTTAAACGGAATATATTTTAAAAAAATTAAAGATAATGAAAAAAGTGCATTACGTTTAGTTGCTACAGATGGTCACCGACTGGCTCTTATCCAGAGAAAAATGGAAATACCAGATATTGAAGAACTCGATCAAGGAATAATACTTCCTCGAAAAGGTATAAATGAACTTAAAAAAATAGCTGAAGATAGTGAAGAAAATATATTAATAGGGTTTATAGATAATAGTTTTGTAATAAAAAAAGAAAATACTATTGTTGTTATGCGTTTAGTTAATGGTGATTTTCCAGATTATAATCGCGTTATACCTAAAAATAATGAAGATATAGCAATTATAAATCGTGATCTTTTTTTACATGTACTTAAAAGAATGTCTATTCTTTTAAGTGAAAAATCTAAAGGCGTAAAAATAGAAATAAAAAATAATAAAATAGAAATTTCATCATCAAATCCTGATTTAGGAGATGCTCGAGAAGAAATGGAAATTAATTATTCAGGTCCAGAAATAGTAATTGGTTTAAATGCTCGTTACATGATTGATATAATACAAGCTTTAGACTGTGAAAAAATAAAATTGGCTGTAAAGGATAATATGTCTCCTGGTTTGATCACACCAGAAATAGAAGATGGTTTTCTTTCTGTAATAATGCCGATGCGACTGTAATTGTTAATAAAAAATGCAGTTAATAAAATTATCTCTTTATAATTTCAGAAATTTTAAAAATATTAAAATTGAGCCAAATAATTTATTTAATATTTTTTATGGAGATAATGCAGAGGGAAAAACAAATATATTAGAAAGTATATCCCTTCTCGGTTCTCTTAAAAGTTTTAGATCGGCACGTAACAATGAACTTATAAAACTAGGCGAAAAAAAAGCGATTATTAAAGGGGTATCTCTGAATAATCAGGTATCGGATGATATTTCTCTGGATATAGATAAAGATAGAAAAACTGCGCGTCTGAATGGTAAAATAGTCAGTCAACCTGACAATTATCTTAATTGCCTTCGTCCTGTTGTCTTTTCTCCAGAAGAGGTCAGTGTCACAAAAGGCGGACCTTCTGGTAGACGGCGATTAATAGATCGGGCTGTTTTTCAAGCAACCCCTGTATTCCTTAAAATTTTTAAACAGTACGAACGGCAACTTAAACAAAGAAACAAGCTTCTTAAAGAGAGAAAATCTGAAATAGAAATAACCCCCTGGACAGATTCATTAATAGACACAGGGTCAAAAATTCGTTTTGCCAGAAAAAAATATATAGAATCTATATCTGCTGACTTTTTCGACTGTTACAAACTTATTAGTGGAAGCCGTGAACATATAAAAATTATTTATCAAAATGGGCACGATTGTCTTGAAGATATAAAAAAAGCATTTAGAGAAGAGCTTTTAAAAAACAGGGAACAGGAAATAAAATACGGTGTAACTCTGTGTGGGCCGCACCGGGACGATGTTTTTTTTTATTTAAATGAAAAATCGTTAAGGGAATTTGGTTCGCAAGGTCAGCAACGTTCTTTTATTTTGGCTTTAAAAACTGCACAAGTTATAAATCTAGAAAAAGAGTATGGCGAACCACCATTATTATTATTAGATGATCTCCTCGGCGAACTCGACCAGCAGCGTCAGGATTTTTTTTTCCAATTTTTATTTAAAATGCAGGGACAATTTTTTATAACAACAACAGACATCAAACCACTCGAAAAAAGCGGTATAAACAGGGCATCTTATTTTAATGTGAAGGATGGTGTTCTTCATATCAGACAGAATTAGACGGAGTGGCTATGGCCAACGAAACAGTATCAAATTATCAAGCAGACAGTATCAAAGTGCTAGAAGGTTTGTCAGCCGTTCGAAAACGACCGGCGATGTACATCGGTTCGACTGGTATCCAGGGGTTACACCATCTTGTTTACGAAATAGTCGATAATTCAATTGATGAGGCGCTGGCGGGTCATTGCAATGAAATAAAGATTATTATTCATATAGATAACTCAATTACAGTCACTGATAACGGTCGTGGCATACCGGTTGATATACATAAGGGTCAACAAAAATCGGCGGCAGAGGTTGTTATGACTGTGTTGCACGCCGGTGGTAAATTTGACAGCGACTCCTATAAAGTATCAGGGGGGTTACATGGTGTCGGGGTTTCGGTTGTTAATGCATTATCGAGTCAGCTGGAACTTGAGATTCGCCGTGATGGCAAGATATATAGACAGAGTTATGAACGAGGAGTCCCAAAAGCTCCATTAATAGAAGATGGTGAAACCACACGCCGCGGCACACGTATTCTTTTTTGGCCTGACCCAGAAATTTTTGAAACGACAGATTTTTCGTTTGAAACCTTGTCACAACGTCTGCGCGAACTAGCTTTTCTAAATGGCGGGGTTAAAATACATATACTTGATGAGCGATCCGATAAAAGTCATGATTTTCATTATGAAGGGGGGATTCAGACTTTTGTTAAATATTTGAATAGAGCTAAAACCCCGATTCATCCGGAGCCTATTTTTTGCTCCGGAACTAAAGGGGGGGTCGAAATAGAAGTCGCCATTCAGTATAACGATGGCTATGATGAAAAAATCTTCGCGTTTGCCAATAATATCAATACACATGAAGGGGGAACTCACCTGATCGGTTTCAAGGCGGCGCTGACCCGGACCATGAATACTTATGCAACGGCAAACAATCTTTTAAAAAATATTAAAACAGCTATCTCTGGTGATGATTTGCGTGAAGGGATGGCGGCAGTGATTTCCGTCAAAGTTCCAGATCCTCAGTTTGAGGGGCAAACCAAAACCAAACTTGGAAACTCGGAAATTAAAGGGTATGTTGAGACCCTTTTGAATGAAAAACTGGCGAGTTACCTCGAGGAAAATCCAAAGGTTGCCAGACGTATTCTGGAAAAAGGGATTGATGCAGCCCGAGCCCGGGAGGCAGCGCGTAAGGCACGTGATCTGACCCGGCGTAAGGGAGCTTTAGACGGTCTGGCGCTGCCGGGAAAACTGGCTGATTGTCAGGAGAAAGATCCGGCTCTCTGTGAAATATATCTGGTCGAGGGCGATTCGGCCGGCGGGAGTGCCAAACAGGGACGGGATCGACGCTACCAGGCGATTTTGCCCTTGAAAGGGAAAATTCTCAATGTCGAGAAAGCACGTTTTGACAAGATGCTGACATCGAATGAAATTCGTACCCTGATTACAGCTCTTGGCACCAGTATCGGGAAAGACGATTTTGATATTTCGAAGCTGCGCTACAGTCGGATTATCATCATGACTGACGCAGATGTCGACGGTTCGCACATTCGTACGCTCCTTCTCACTTTCTTTTTTCGTCAGATGCCTGAGATGGTCGAGCGTGGCAATCTTTACATCGCCCAACCACCCCTCTACAAGTTGAAACGGGGTAAAAAAGAACTGTATCTTAAAGATGATCCCGCACTTCTCGAATATCTTCTCAATGAAGGGGTTGAAGGGGTTATCGTTGAGATGCCAAAGAGTGGCAAGGTTATTCGTGGGAAACAACTTATTCCTACTCTGCGAAATATCATCGACTATAATGGTCATTTCGACAAGATGTTGAACAAGGGGATTAAACGGGAAGTTCTGGAAATTTTCATCCAGGGTAAACTGCAGAACGGTTTTGCCGACCTGGCCGATTTGAGGCCTCTGGCGGAAAAACTAGGGAAAATAGATCCGGATGCAACCTTTGAAGTGTTTGATGACCCCCCCCGTATTCTTTTCACAAAAGGGAATATCCGTTCTCGCATCGACCAGAAAGTACTTGAGAGTCTGTCAATGTATGAATATAAGCTTTTGCTTCAGGCTTATAAGCTGGTTGAGGATATATGCAAAGGTGAAGAGTTGAAAATATCGGCAGAGGGGAAGGAGAATCAGGTTATCGATAATCGGCAGCAGATTCTCGATTATGTTTTGAACCGCGCCAAAAAAGGGCAATATATTCAGCGTTATAAAGGGTTGGGCGAAATGAACCCCGAGCAGTTGTGGGAGACAACCATGGATCCGGAAAAGCGGATCCTGCTTCAGGTTAAGATTGAGGACGCCGTCGCTGCTGATGAAATTTTTACAATTCTTATGGGAGATCAGGTCGAACCGCGCCGCAATTTTATTGAGCAAAACGCTCTGAATGTTTCGAATCTTGACGTTTAATCACCGAAACAATTTGCGATATATCGAATAAGCAATGGACTGATCGGTCTTTGTGGAGGAAAAATGCTCTCGGAACAGAATCGTATTACCGTTAATATAGAAGATGAAATGCGCAAATCCTATATGGATTATGCGATGAGCGTTATTGTCGGGCGGGCTCTGCCTGACGTCCGTGATGGTCTCAAACCGGTTCATCGGCGTGTACTGTTTGCCATGAACGAGTTAAGTAATGACTGGAATAAGCCGTATAAAAAATCGGCACGTATCGTCGGTGATGTGATTGGTAAATACCACCCGCATGGTGATTCGGCAGTTTACGACACCATTGTACGGATGGCCCAGGATTTCTCTTTGCGCCATCCTTTGGTTGACGGTCAAGGGAACTTCGGTTCGGTTGATGGTGACTCCGCGGCCGCAATGCGTTATACCGAGATCCGTATGGATAAACTGGCGCATGAGCTGCTGTTTGATCTGGATAAGGAGACCGTCGATTTCGGGCCAAACTACGATGAATCATTAGAAGAACCGCTGGTTCTCCCGTGCAAGTTTCCGAACCTGTTAGTCAATGGCTCGGAGGGGATTGCTGTCGGGATGGCGACCAAAATTCCCCCACATAATCTGGGTGAGGTGATTGATGCTCTTATCACAATCCTTGATAACCCGAAACTTACATTCGATGAATTGGTGGAGATTATCCCGGGGCCGGATTTTCCAACCGCCGGATTTATCCTTGGACGTGAAGGGGTTAAAGAGGCGTATCGCACCGGTCGCGGAATTATTCAGATGCGAGCCAAGGCGATGGTTGAGCAAAACAGCCGCACCGGTCGTGAAAGCATTGTTGTTACCGAGATCCCTTTTCAGGTTAACAAAGCCCGGTTGATCGAGAGGATTGCGGAGCTGGTTAAAGAGAAGAAGATTGACGGTATCTCGGATTTACGCGACGAGTCGGATCGTGACGGTATGCGGATCGTTGTTGAGGTCAAGCGCGAGGCGATTCCGCAGGTTATTATCAATCAGCTCTACAAGATGACACCGATGCAGTCATCTTTCGGCATTATAATGCTGGCGATTGTCAATGGTCGACCCCAGGTATTAACCTTACGTGAAGTTCTTGATTACTTTGTCGAACACCGTAAGGTTATCGTTACCCGGCGTTGTATTTTTGATCTGAAAAAAGCCGAGGCACGGGCACATATTCTCGAAGGGTTGAAGATTGCGCTGGAAAACCTCGATGAGGTGATCCAGACAATCAAAGCGAGCGCGAACTCTGCTGAAGCAAAAGAGAAATTGGTCGCCCGTTTCGGTCTCTCGGAAATCCAGGCGCAGGCGATCCTCGATATGCGTCTGCACCGTTTGACCGGTCTGGAGCGCGACAAAATAATTGACGAGTACCGGGAGGTTTTGTCCCAGATTGCCCGACTGAAAGAGATTCTGGCCAGCGATTACGAAATCATGAAGATAATCAAAGAGGAGCTGGTAGAGATCAAGGAGCGGTTTGCTGATGAACGCCGGACGCAAATTATCGGGATGTCGGCCGATCTTACCCTTGAAGATATGATTGTCGAAGAAGATATGGTGGTGACGGTTTCACATTCCGGCTACGTTAAACGCAATGCTGTCTCTTTGTACCGGGCACAGCGGCGTGGCGGAAAAGGGCAGACCGGAATGAAAACAAAGGATGAGGATTTTGTCGAGAGTCTTTTTATCGCTTCGACCCACTCCTACATCCTGATCTTCACAAGTAAAGGGAAGGTTTACTGGCTCAAGGTGCATGAAATTCCGCAAGCAGGACGGGCAGCCCGCGGTAAGGCAATTGTCAACCTGCTTAATCTTCAGGCGGACGAAAGAGTCATGACCATACTCCCGGTCAAGGGGTTTGAAGAAGGGCGCTTCATTATCACCGCGACGCGCAAGGGAACGGTCAAGAAGACCGATCTGATGGCTTATTCTAACCCACGCCAGGGTGGAATTATCGCCCTGACTATTGATAATGATGACAGCCTTATCTCTGCCCGTCTCACAGACGGTAGTATGGATATTATTCTTGCCAGTCACAGCGGAAAATCGATCCGCTTTCCGGAAGAGAACGCCAGGCCGATGGGTCGGACAACACGCGGTGTTCGTGGTATGATGTTGGCCCCTGATGATGTTTTGATCGGTATGGAAGTGGTCTCTAAAGCGACCTCTGCAACTCTGGTCTCTGTGACTGAAAACGGTTATGGCAAGCGGACGAGTCTGGATGAATACCGGGTTCAAAGTCGCGGTGGCAAGGGGATCATCACCATAAAGACCGGGGTGCGTAATGGTCAGGTGATCGATGTCAAACTGGTCGATGAAGATTCTGATCTGATGTTTATCACCGATCGCGGTAAGGTTCTCAGAACTCCGGTCGGCAAGCTGTCGGTAATCGGCCGTAATACGATGGGGGTCAGATTAATGGTCCTCGAAGGGAATGAAAGAATCGTTGCGGTAGCCAAACTAGCTGAAAAGGATGAAGACGATGCGGCAGATAGAGAGAATGAAGAAGCAGATACTTCAGGAAGAACTGAGACGGAAGAGAATTAAATCACCTCTCTACCGCTTTTCGGTTATCTTCATCCCTCTCTGTTTACTAATACTGGTGGGAACAGTCTGGTATTATTATGCAACACTCGATCAACGTTTATCTGGCACTTTCAATCGTGCCGAGGCGTTGATTCTGGAAGGGGAGTATAACAGTGCCATCGAATTGTATCGTCGGATCTATGAAAAGCATCCGAATTTTGAATTGGCGGCTAAAGCCCTTTATCGGTCCGGGGAGGTTCAGAATCTGTTTATAAATCAGTACCACGATGCTCTCCTCTCTTTTTTGCGCCTGGAAAAAGATTACCCGGATTCGCCGTATGTCCTTTCAGCCCTGGAGCAGGAAGCGGATATCTATAAAAACCGTCTGCGTGATTACGGACGAGCGGCTGCTCTCTATCAGAAGCTGGTCGATCGTGAACGTGAACCGGCAGATCGTTTTCTGTATGAACTGGCTGACTGTTATTTTCGGGTTAATAATTTTGAGCAAGCGCGTATAGAATTTGAAAATTTGTTGAAAGCCTGGCCGAAGAGCGGATATGTTACAGAGGTTCGTTACCGGATTGGCGTCGCTTATTCTCTGGAAGGAGATCTTTTGGCGGCCGAAGAGGTGTTCCGACAGGTGATCAAAGATCTGCCGGAGGATCTGTTTGCGACAGAGGCACGTTTCTCTCTCGCGTCGGTTCTTGAGGAGCAGGAGAGGTTGACGGAGTCACTGAAGATTCTGGGTGAACTCGAGAATATTTATCCGAATCCAGAAGCCCTTGAACGCAAAAAGAGTCAGGTTGAGGAACGGATTAAAAACAAGAAACGGGCAATTTGAATAAAAAGCTCTTTTTGTTTACCCTTTTTTTTGGAATGAGGATTTAGAGATGAAACAGATTGGTGTCATTGGAGCCGGCAGTTGGGGGACGACTCTGGCGGATCTGTTGGCCAATAAAGGCTATTTTGTTACACTTTGGGCTTATGAAGCTGATCTGGTCGAGAGGATGCGCGTGAGTCGGGAGAATGATCTTTATCTTGCCGGCGCCAAACTTTCAGAAAATCTGACTTTTACCAATAATCTGACTGAGGCAGTTCAAGATAAAGAGTTACTGCTATTTGTCCCTCCATCTCAAGTCCTGCGACGGATTCTGGCCGAAGTCGCCGGACTGATCCATCCTGAGACCTTACTGGTTTCAGCCTCAAAGGGGATCGAAAACGGGACCCTGAAAATCATGTCAGAAATTTTTGCGGAGCTGTTGCCGGCTCAGGTTGCGGCGAGGGTCTCTTATCTGTCGGGCCCCTCTTTTGCACGGGAAGTTTTTGAAAGGCTGCCAACAGCAGTTGCGGTTGCCGCTCGAGATGCAGATGTTCTCGGTCAGGTGCAACAGATTTTCAGCACTGACAAGTTTCGGGTCTACACAAATAATGATGTGCCCGGGGTTGAGGTCGGTGGAGCCTTGAAGAATGTTATCGCTCTGGCTGCCGGTGTCTCGGATGGACTCGGTTTTGGCCATAATACCCGTGCCGCCCTGATTACCAGAGGTTTGGCGGAAATCTCACGCATCGGTGTGTCGTTGGGGGCGGACGCCTCGACCTTCTCCGGTCTTGCTGGAATGGGTGATCTTGTCTTGACCTGTACAGGTGATTTGTCGCGTAATCGAACCGTCGGGATCGCGCTCGGTCAGGGGCAAAAGCTGGATGATATTCTCGGCGATATGAATATGGTTGCTGAAGGGGTCAAAACAACCCTCTCTGCTTATCAGCTGGCCCGAAAACTTGGCGTCGAGACACCGATTATTGACCAGATGTACGGACTTCTTTATGAAAATAAGGATGCCCGGCAGGCCGTTAGTGAACTGATGCTCAGAGACCTGAAACAGGAAGAATAAGAGAGGAGATTTGACCATGCGTTCCATCGGATTAATGCTGTTTATATATACACTCTTTACCCCGGCTGTTTTTGCTGTTGAATATGTCACACTGGAGACGAACCGCGGCAATATCACTCTGCAACTCGATGATGAGAAGGCCCCGATCACCGTTGCCAACTTTCTTAGCTACATTGATGAAGGGTTTTACAACCAGACCGTCTTTCATCGGGTGATTCCAAACTTTATGATTCAAGGGGGTGGTTTTACAACCGATCTCAAGAAAAAAACCGGGCGTGCGCCGATCAAAAATGAAGCGGATAACGGGTTGAAAAATCTACGTGGGACGATCGCTATGGCCCGCACAAGTGTCGTTGATAGTGCTACGAGTGAATTTTTTATTAATCATGTTGATAATCGGATGCTCGATCACAAGGTTCGTGATTACGGGTACGCGGTTTTTGGAAAAGTGATTGCCGGGATGGATGTGGTAGATAACATCGCTGCCACAAAAACGATTCGGAAAAACGCTCTTTTTGTTAATCTGCCGGAGAGTGAAATTTTGGTTAAGCGAATTGTCCGGGGTAAGCCATAATTAGCTATCGATTGCGAAGCCAGGGGAGAAGCGGATGATCAGCATCCGCATAATGACTTATAATGTTACAAACTGCACCGGCTCGGATGGCCGGCGTCAGCCGGAGCGTATTGCCGAAGTGATCGGGAAGTGCGCTCCGGATATCGTCGCTCTGCAGGATCTGGATGTAAGGGCGGGTGATCTGGATCGACTCGCCGACAGGCTTGGAATGCATCCCCACGGCGTCCCGGAAACATCGGCCAATGCTCTCCTCTCCTATTATCCGATTAAAACTGTACGTAATCATGATCTCGGCGATGGTGGCCGGTGTCAGCGGGCTGATCTTGATTATCAGGGGAAACGACTCCATCTGTTCAATGTTTCCCTGAACACCTCTCCGGAAAAACGTCGGAGACAGATATTAACCCTGCTTGGGCCGGATCTTCTCGGCAGCGACCGACTCTCCTGTCCTGTGCTGCTTCTTGGTGATTTCGCCGATTTCTGGTGGGGGGCCGGAAATCTGAATTTAAATCTCGGAATAACGAGGATCAGACGCCCTTTTTTTCGGGGGACCTACCCGGCACAATTTCCTCTTTTTGGCCGTGATCGGGCCTACATTGATCAGGACTTAAAAGTTCTCAATGCCCAGATCGACTACTCCTTGCTCAGTCGTAAAGCCTCCCGACACCTCCCTTTGATTCTGACTCTGCAGACTGGAGATACCCGGCTTTATCTGCACAAAGATGACCCTGGGCGGGTTCCGGCAAAGATGGAGATCGTGCATGGTTGATGCAAGGGGCGAGCGGTGAGTCCCTTTTTCCTTCGTTCTGGAACGGCAGGGTACCGCAGTGGACGAAAAAAGGCACTTGATACTCTGGGCCGTCTTGAAGTGGCCTACCCCGAGGCAAAATGTGCACTGATCCACGCCAACCCTTTTCAACTTCTGGTTGCAACGATTCTTTCGGCGCAGTGCACTGATGTCAGGGTGAATCAGGTCACCCCTCTTTTATTCAGGCGCTATCCGGATGCAGCTCATCTGGCAGCTGCTTTTCAGCCTGAAGTAGAAGAAATAATTCACAGTACCGGCTTTTTCCGCAGTAAGGCTAAAAATCTGATTGCGTGTGCGAAAAGTCTGGTTGACAGGCATAATGGGGAAGTTCCAGCAGAGCTGTTGAAGTTGGTCGAATTATCGGGAGTCGGGCGAAAGACGGCGAATGTTATTCTCGGTAATGCGTTTGACATTCCGGGGATGGTCGTCGATACCCATGTGAAGCGGATTGTCTACCGGCTCGGATGGACAGAGCAAAGAGACCCGGTCAAGGTTGAGAAGGCTTTAAGTCGTCTTCTTCCAGAAGAGAGATGGACAAAAGCGAGCCATACCCTGATTTTTCATGGCCGGGCAGTATGCAAAGCTCCGACACCGGAATGCAGCAACTGCTGTGTCATGGAATCGTGTCCACAAAACGGGGTCAAGCGCTGGCGCTAGCTTCGCCAAAAATTTAGTTGTTTTCGAGATCGAGGCGAAAAAAATCACGCGCTTTCGGTCTGTTCTCTTCCATGGCGTAGCGAGTTGGTGCCGTCCCCGGCGCAAAGACCTCGATAGTGGTGTTTGATGAATCCTCGGGCGCAAGCAGACCGGTAGTTATGTCGACGGGATGAAATTCAATCTGATCCGGAATCGAAAAATCGAGCGGTTCCATATCAGCAACCGCTCGCTCCATAAAATCGACCCAGGCCGGAGCAGCCGCCCTGGAACCGGTTTCACCGGTGCCGAGCGGGCGCTCAAGATCATAGCCGACCCATGAAACAGCGACCAGTTGCGGAACAAATCCGGCAAACCATGCGTCTTTGAGATCATTTGTTGTGCCGGTTTTGGCAGCGACTGGCCGATTCAATCTTTTTGCCCGTCCCCCGGTCCCGTTCTGTACAGCACTCTCAAGCAGGTTACTCACCAGATAAGCGGTACTCGGGGAGATGACTCGCTCACGCGACAGATTGATCAAGCGCTGGTTTTGACCGACCCCATCCGGAAAATCAGATGGATCGATCGATTCAATCACCCGCCCGTCCCGATCAACAACCTTGACGATATAGGATGGCTGGATCCTGATGCCACCATTGGCAAAGACGGTATAGGCGGTTGCCAATTCCAACGGGGTCACGGCTGATGAACCGAGACCCAAAGTTAAATCGTTTGCCAGATCAGAGGTTATGCCGAGTTTCTGGACGTAGTTGGCGGCGTATTTAACGCCTATATCTTCAAGAATTTTGATCGTAATAACGTTGTAGGATTTAGCCAGCGCCGTGCGCAGTGGTGTCGGCCCGTAAAATTTATCAGAATAGTTTTTGGGCTTCCAGGCGGTCTCCAGACCGGAGGTTGATTTCTCTTTGTATATCAGTGGCGTATCGAGAATGACCGTTGCCGGAGTATATCCTTTATCGAGGGCTGCAGCATAGATCAGCGGCTTGAAGGCCGATCCGGGAAGGCGGCGAGCCTGCAGTACGCGATTGAACTGGCTTTCGAAAAAATCGTAACCGCCGACCATCGCTTTAACCAGGCCGGTCTGCGGATCGAGAGCGACCAGAGCACCCTGAGCGAGCGGAGTCTGTTCCAGATTTAACAATAAATTCCCGTCAGCAGAAATCTCTTCAATTCGAACCTTCAGGAGAGAACCGAGCGGAAGACGTTTGACTGGCACTTCCGGATCGCGGGTTGGCTCAATCTTGTTGTCGACAACCTTGATGTTTCCGGCCCAGGTCAGGGACGAGAGTTGAATTGATCCGGACAGATTCCCGACGCGCAGCAGCAACTGTTCCTCGTTGCTGTCGATCAGAACCGCGTCGATCAGATCGCCTGAGCTTGGCGGGTTTTCTTTTAGGGCTTCTGTTTGCTCAAGCAGAAACGCTTCTGTCTCTGCTCCGGTCAAAACCTGCTCCGGCCCTCTGAAACCGAGACGCTTATCATGTTCATGCAGGTTGTTTCGGACAGCTATCTGGGCTGACTCCTGCATGCTGGTACTCATGGAGGTATAGACAGTCAATCCCTGGGTTTCCAGAATATCCTGACTGTAATTGGTCTCGAGATAACGGCGAACCTGTTCGGTGAAATAGTATGCTTTGGCAATATGTGCATTGAATCTCGGTTTGATGATCAGAATTTCTGCTTCTGCTGCATCCGCTTCATCCCGAGAGATATACCCTTCATCAACCATCCGTTTAAGAACATATCTCTGGCGTGTTTTTGCTTTATCATAATGGTTGTAGGGGGAATAACGACTCGGAGCCTGCGGCAGCCCAGCGAGAATTGAACTTTCTCCCAAGGTCAAATCTTCGACATTTTTATCAAAATAATTTTCAGCCGCGGCCTGAACACCATAAGCGCGGTGACCGAGATAGATTTGATTCAGATAGAGATGAAGAATCTCTTCTTTGGAGAGAGCCTGCTCCATTCGCCAGGCGAGAATCGCCTCTTTGAACTTGCGCTTGAATTTTTTTTCCGGCGAGAGGAGAAGACTTTTGGCGACCTGCTGGGTAATGGTGCTCCCCCCCTGAACGATCCCGCCGGCGAGGATATTTTTGATCGCTGCCCGCAGGATGGAGGTGAGATCAACTCCGGAATGCTGAAAGAAGTTGGAATCCTCGGCAGCGACAAAAGCCTGAATCAGCTGCTTCGGCATCCGCTCGATCGGGACGAGAATGCGTCGTTCGCGGGCAAATTCAGCGATCGTTGTCCCCTCGTCACTCAAAACTCTGGTGATAATAGGAGGGCGATAATCGGCTAGAGTCTCGACTCGCGGCAAGCTGCCGGAGATATAGAGGTAGGCGCCAACCAGCGCAAGAATACCGGACAGACAAACGATAGCAAGGATGGTGAAAAAAAGACGAGCCAATCGTTTAAAAGGCCACAACTGCCAATTTTTAGAATCATTATCCATAACGTGGAAAGATAGCATAAGCAGAGATGCTCAGGCAATGTTTTAGCTTGTCCTCTCTCGGGGCTGTGCTATATTTGCGACAGATTTATCCATAGATTAAAAAATAGTGTAATATGTAAGAGTTTTTTGGAGACGATATGTTTCGATATTTTAAACAGATGTTTCTGTCAGCGGTCTTTCTGTTGACCGGTTGTGCGATGTTTTCTGCGTGGCATAGAATTCCGGCCCCCGAGGGATGCAGTGAGTGCCATCAGACTTCAATCAATGCCGATTGGCAGGTTCTTTACAAAACGGTTGATTTAAATGATGAGACCGGAAAATTGTCCTGGCAGCAGCCCTCGTCAGTCGAGCCGGAACCGGCCCCGCAGGAACAACGGGAATTGACGAATCAGGCTTGCTTCAAGTGTCATCGAAGCCCGGATAAAGAACATAAAAAATATCAGGGGAGTTATCGTCATCGTCAGTAACACCCCTGCACTGAAAAGAGAAGGGGTTGTCACTGAAAAAGAGGTAGATATGGGTTATCGTCACACAAAAATAGTCGCAACCGTTGGCCCCGCCTGTGAATCAGAAGAGATGTTGTCCGCTTTGATGACGGCCGGGACAGATGTTTTTCGCCTCAATTTTTCACATGGGGGGCAGGATCAGAAGCGGGCAATTATTCAACGTATCCGAAGAATCTCCGGGGAGATGAAAAAAGCGGTTGCGATTCTCGGTGATCTGCAGGGGCCGAAAATCAGGGTTGGTAAGCTGGAGAATGATGGTCTGGAGCTGGTCGTTGGCCAGGTTGTGGCAATTTCGCCAACAGTCAAATCGAACCGACCCGACTTGATCCCGACCACCTATCAAAATCTCCCGCAGGATGTTAAGCCAGGAGATCAGATCCTGCTCGATGACGGTCTGCTTGAACTAAAGGTCCTTGCGGTTGAGGGTGATGAAGTTCGCTGTCATGTCGTCGTCGGTGGTCTGCTCAAGAACAACAAGGGGATCAATCTCCCGGGGGTCGCGGTCTCGGCACCGGCATTGACGGACAAGGATAATGATGACCTGAACTTTTGCATACGTGAAGAGGTCGATTATCTCGCTTTGTCCTTTGTCCGCTCTGCAGCCGATGTTAACGATCTGAAGCGGCGCTTATTCGCCGAAAATTCGCTTATCCGGGTGATCGCCAAAATTGAAAAACCTGAGGCGGTTGAGGATTTCGATGCGATACTGGCAGCCTCGGATGGGATTATGGTCGCCCGTGGTGATCTCGGAGTTGAGATCCTGCCGGAGAAGGTGCCATTGATCCAGAAGCGGATTATTCGCGCCTGCAACGCCGCTGGCAAGCCGGTGATTACCGCCACCCAGATGCTGGAAAGCATGATCAGTCACCCGCGCCCGACGCGCGCCGAAACCTCGGATGTCGCCAATGCGATTCTCGATGGGACCGACGCCATTATGCTCTCCGGTGAGACGGCAGCCGGGAAGTATCCGATTGAAGCGGTGCGTCTCATGGTGCGAGTAGCCGCTGATATAGAAGGTGATCGTCAGCTCTGGCCGCAGACCTATCAGCGACTGAGTGAGACCGGTAGTTTTCGCTGGTTGCCGGATGCGATCGGTCAGGCCGCCTGCCGAGTTGCCGAAATGGTCGGTGCGGCGGCGATTCTCGCTTTTACCCAGACCGGCAGTACTGCCGCTCTGGTCGCTAAATATCGACCGGAATTACCGGTTTATGCAGTGACTCCGTCACAATCGGTACGCAGACGAATGGCTCTCTATCGAAGCGTCCGTTCACTGCGGGTCGATATCGAAGGAGACACCGAAGCCCAGATTCGCTCCGTTGAACAGACTGTGCTTGCAGCGGGGGTTCTGAAGCGCGGTGACGTGGTGGTTATTACCATGGGGAGCCCGGTTTCAGATGCCGGGACAACCAATCTTATGAAAGTCCACCGCCTCGGCACCGGTGACTTTTTCGAGGTCTATTGAGATAATGAATAAAAAAGCGGTCGTACTCTACAGCGGCGGGCTCGATTCGACAACCTGTCTGGCCATCGCCAAAAGCGAAGGGTTTGAACCGTATGCCCTCAGTTTTGATTACGGTCAGCGTCATCGGTATGAACTGCAGCTGGCCCGAACCGCTGCGCCACATGCCGGCGCCGTTGAGCACCGGATTGTGCAGATCGATCTGCGACAGTTCGGCGGCAGCGCATTGACCACCGATATTGCGGTTCCGAAGGATCGATCGGTCGATAGCGAAATTCCGGTCACATACGTGCCGGCGCGCAACACAGTGTTTCTCTCTTTTGCGCTCGCCTGGGCTGAAGTGATCGGCGCCTCGGATATTTTTATCGGGGTCAATGTCCTCGATTATTCCGGTTACCCTGATTGCCGTCCGGAATTTATCGCTGCATTTGAGAGGATGGCCAATCTCGCGACCCGTGCCGGAGTGGCAGGCGTCTCTCTGCAGATTCATGCCCCCCTGCAGCACTTAACCAAGGCGCAGATTGTTCGTCGCGGACTCGAACTGAATGTCGATTATGCTTTGACACTCTCCTGTTATGATCCGACGCCACAAGGCTTGTCATGTGGACATTGCGACTCCTGCCAGCTGCGATTGAAGGGGTTTGCCGAGGCCGGGGTGGTCGATCCGATTTTTTATGTCGACGGAGAGTGTCTATGAGTATGCCCGACCTGCAGAACCGACCGGACGTTCGTAATATTTCCATCGACAAAGTCGGTGTAAAAGATATCCGTTATCCGATTGTGGTTCAGGACAAAAATCGTGATCGGCAGAGCACCGTTGCCCGGATCAATATGTATGTCGACTTGCCGCATCACTTCAAGGGGACGCACATGAGCCGGTTCATCGAAATTTTGAACCAGTATCATGGTGAAATCAGCATCGAACGGATGGATACGATCCTTCAGGGGATGAAGGATCATCTTGAAGCGAGTCGCGCACACCTGGAATTCGATTTCCCGTATTTTATCGAAAAACAGGCGCCGGTCTCTAGAGCCCGCAGTTTAATGGAGTACCAATGCCAGATGATCGGAAGTCTCGGGGAGAGTAGTGATTTTATTCTCGGTGTCACCGTTCCGGTTACGTCGCTTTGCCCTTGTTCCAGGGAGATCAGTGCTCGCGGTGCCCACAATCAGCGGAGTGAAGTCAGTGTACAGATCCGCTACAGCGAGCATGTCTGGATCGAGGATCTGATTGAGTGGATCGAGTCGTGCGCCAGTGCGCCGGTCTATTCTCTGCTTAAGCGTGAAGATGAGAAGGCCCTCACAGAGCAGGCCTACGATAATCCGATGTTTGTCGAAGATATCGTTCGGGAGGTGACACTGAAGTTGAGTGCGGTTCCAAGGATCACCTGGTTCAAGATCCAGTGTGAAAATTTTGAATCGATTCATAACCATTCAGCTTATGCCCAGGTCGAGCGAAAGAGCGGTTGAGAGCTTGTGGATAAGTTTGTGGAAACGGTGGATATCTTACGATAGTTTCAGATGTTACGTATTTTTAAGATATATCAATGAAGCCGTCTCTCGGTATTTTGGTTAAGGAACCGATCCCCGGTCAGGTCAAGACCCGCCTCACTCCCCCTTTAACCGCGGATCAGGCGGCAGAGCTTTACCGGGTCGCCCTGCACGAAACAGTCGAACGGATGCAGACTGCCGACTACGATGTCGTCCTGTTCTGTTCCGGCGGTCAAACCTATTTTGAAAATTTTTTTCCGCAACTGCTCAGCATTCCACAGTGCGAGGGTGATCTCGGTGCACGAATGACGGCTGCACTCGACCGGCTGCACAAAAGTCGACCGGCTGCAGCGGCGCTGATCGGCAGTGATAGTCCAGACCTCCCTCTGGCGCTGATCGATGCGGCTTTTTTCACACTTAAAGAGAACGATGTGGTGACGATCCCGGCCAGCGATGGCGGTTATGTTTTGATCGGCAGCTGTCACCTGCATCCGCAGCTTTTTCAGAATATCGACTGGAGTACAGACCAGGTTCTGACGCAGACCCGGCAGAGAGCCGTAGCAGCCGGTCTGGTTTATACTGAATACGGTAAGTGGGAGGATATCGATGATCTCGTGAGCTTGCAACGCCTGCTGGTGCGCTCGCCCGACTCGAAAACCGCCAGATATGCCCGGCAGCAGTTAAGTCAATATATTAAAGTCTGATCTGTGGTCTGAATGTCCATGGACTGTTTGTAAAAGTCTGACCGATATTTTCGGTTATCACGTAACAAAGAAGGAGGTCTGTTTTGGATCTGATATCGAGTGCCGGTCTCGTGGTTAAACTGGTTCTGTTGGTGCTGGTTTACTTCTCGGTTGTCTCATGGACCATTATTTTTTTTAAGCTTTTGAGCATTCATCGGGCCAGTCGTGATTCAGAACGCTTTCTCGATTTTTTCTGGAGCAAGAAACGATTCGACCTGATCCAGCAAGGGGTTGGAGAGTTTGCGGCCTCACCGCTCACCGTGCTGTTTCGTGATGGTTATCAGGAACTCCTCCGGGGACAGAAAAAAATTGAAAAAGGGGGGGATGAACCGGTCGCTGATCTTGGTCGGGCTGAAAATGTTGCCCGCTCCTTGCGTCGTGCCACAACGCAAGAGACCCAGCGCCTCGAAAAATACTTGTCCTTTCTTGCCACCACCGGTTCGACCGCTCCGTTCATCGGTCTGTTCGGCACCGTCTGGGGGATCATGAATTCTTTCCGTAGTATCGGTCAGAGCGGCAGCGCTTCTTTAGCGGTTGTTGCCCCCGGGATATCCGAAGCGTTGGTCGCTACGGCGATCGGACTGGTGGCCGCCATCCCGGCGGTGGTCGCTTACAACCATTTTGTCAACAAGGTCAATATACTGACCGGAGAAATGGACAATTTTTCGCAGGAGTTTCTCATTATCGTTGAACATATGGGACGGAGAAGCTGAATGGATATCGGCCGTCGCGATAACAACCGCGGACGCAAAACCTTATCGCAGATCAACGTCACACCGTTTGTCGATGTGATGCTGGTGCTCCTGATCATCTTTATGGTGACCGCTCCGATGCTCGATCAGGGGTTTGATATCGATCTTCCCGAGGTTGCCGATTCTCCCGGAATCGTCAGCAAGGGGGAACCGCTGCTGGTGACAATCGACAGAAAAGGGGCGATCTTTGTCGGCCGTTCTACCGTCAATGATCCGGGTAAACTCGTGCCACTTTTGCAGCAGATCATGAAAGAGCGCAAAGAGAAAGAGGTGCTGCTCGAAGCCGACAGCAACGTCGCTTACGGCCGTGTCATGCAGGTGATGGCCGCTATCCGCAAGGCCGGCATCAACAAGGTCGGTATGGTCACCCAGCCCCCGAAACCGTAATCTGCAGTCGCATGGAGAGACCCAACCCGGCATGAGCGGGAATCGTTACATACGTCGCGGCAGACCGATACAAGAGCCGAAGATTGGCCGGATGCTTCTGGTTTCTCTCGGTCTGCATCTGTTGCTGTTCCTTATCTTTTCCGGTGGTCTCGTCTTTACGGGCGAGCGTAATCAGCGCCCGGTCTACTATGTCGACCTGACCCGGATGCCGGTGGCCAATCCCCAGGCTGGTCGGCCCGATGCCAGACCGAAACCGGTAAGCAAAGAGGTCAAGAAACCGGCGCCGGTAAAAATAGATAAACCTGCAGAAAAAAAACCGGCCCAACCGGTGCAAAAGCCGGTCAGCAAACCGCCGCCCGAAGTTGTCAAGCGAGTCGATCCTGCGGTCAGTGCCGCGGAACTTGAAAGAAAACTGGCAGCAATGAAGCGTGAGAATGAACGCGAAGCTCTCAAAGATAAATTGGCGGCTCTCGCCTCTGGCGACAGTCGTGAAGAGGATGCACTTGCCAGCGACGCACCGCTCGGCATGCCGGACGGGCAGGGGGACGAGGCCGGAGTCGAACAACTTGTCTGGCTTAAAGCGTTTATCAAGAGCAATTGGAGTCTCTCCGAGTATATGCTCGCTCGCACCGACGTTGAAGCGACCGCCTGGGTGATCTATAACAAGGAGGGGCGGCTGGTCGACTTTTCCCTGCAAAAAGCTTCGGGGGAGAAGGTGTTTGACGAATCGATCAGGAGCGCAATCCTGAAATCGAAGCAGCTCGAATTTGCGCCCGGTTTTGCTAATCAGAAAATAGCCATAATTTTTAACCTTAGAGACTTACAGGATCGCTAATCGATGCGTTTACTGATATTTGCATTTTTGTTCATGTTCACGGCTGCAGCCCAGGCCCAGCAGATCGAGATCAGCGCACCGGGGCAGCAGACGATCCCGCTTGCCCTGACCCGTTTTTTACCGCAGAGCGCAACAGATGATCCGAAGATCGCGCTTGAAATTGAAGCGGTGTTGCGTAATGACCTCAATTTTTCCGGCATCTTCGATCTGATCGATCCGGCCGCTTTTCTTTCCGATGCCGGAAAGGTCGGTCTGCTCAGCATCGATGTCGATTTCGAACAGTGGCGGATGCTTGGCGCCGAGAGCCTGATCAAGGGGACCTATGCGGTGCATGGTGATTCTCTGGTCATCGAGGCCCGCCTGTTTGATGTGCAGCGCCGCCAGCTCTCCACCGGTCGGCGTTATGTCGGTCAGGTGAAAGATATACGCCGCATCGCCCATAAATTTGCCGATCTGGTTCTCGAAGAGCTGACCGGCATTCCCGGACCGTTCAATACCAAGATCGCTTATGTCTCTGATCGCACCGGCAAGCGCGAACTCTACATGATGGATAGTGACGGCTTCGGCGATTTGCGGCTGACCAATCATCGCAGTATCGTTCTCAATCCGGATTTTACACCGGACGCCAAACATATTGTCTACACCTCCTATAAAAACGGCAACCCGGATCTCTTTCGGCAGGAGTTGAGCAGCGGTCGCGAGACAATCCTGTCGGCGCGCAAGGGGCTCAATGTCACCGCCCGCAATGAACCGAAAGGGGATGGTCTCGCCGTAGCGCTTTCCGTCGATGGTAATTCCGAGATTTATAAACTCGGCAACAGCGGTCAGTTGCAAGGCAAGTTGGCCAGTTCATGGGGGATCGAGATCAATCCGACCTGGAGTCCGGACGGGAAGAAGATCGCTTTTGTTTCTGATCGTCAGGGAAATCCGAACATATTTATCTCAGATGTCGGGAGTAAAGATGGTGTGCGATTGACCCACAACGGAAAATACAATACCAACCCGGCCTGGAGTCCGCGTGGCGATCGGCTCGCATTTACACGGTTGCAGGATGGCTTTTTCGATATCTACACGATTCATCCTGACGGGAGCGACGAGCGCCGTCTCACCTTTGGTCACGGAAATAGCGAACATCCGGCCTGGAGTTCGGACGGCCGGTTTCTGGTCTACACCTTTGATCAAAGCGGCCGTAAAACAGTTCGGATCATGCGTGCTGACGGGAGCGGAATTCACCAGCTTTCACCACCGGGGGTCGATGCTCAGCAACCGGCCTGGTCGCTGCAATGGTAAAGATAGTTGTTTTTTCCCTCTTGTTCTGTATAATCACATGTGTTGAATTGTTAGAATTTAAGCTGTTCAGGTTTCGTTAACATTAAAGGAGAGATCAAAGAATGAAAAATTTTAGAATGATGCAATCTATTTTGATACTGGTCATGGTCGTTTTTCTGGCGAGCGGTTGTGCCAAGAAAGCGACGGAAGATACGACCACGACTACGGCCGCTCCGGCAGTTACAAGCCAGACATCCGAAACGGTTGTGACCGAAACCCCGGTTAAAGAGGCTCCTGTTGTTGCAGCGACCGTCGCCGATTTGACCCGGGTTCATTTCGACTTTGACTCTTATGTCTTGTCGGACGTCGCTCGCACGACCCTGAAGCAGAATGCCCAGATTTTAAAAGCGGCACCGCGGCTCAAGGTTAATATCGAAGGGCATTGCGATGAGCGCGGTTCCGACGATTACAACCTTGCTTTGGGGGAACAACGCGCACAGGCAGCGATGGATTATATGCGCTCTCTCGGTGTGTCGGCAGATCAGATGAAAGCGATCTCCATGGGCGAGATGATGCCCCTCGATCGGGGTAGCAATGAAGCAGCCTGGGCCAAGAATCGTCGGGCTGAATTCAAAGCGCAGTAATTTAAGTCCAATCTAAAAAGGGGCCGCGATGAATGCGGCCCCTTTTTTATTTGTTGAGCGGAGTCAACCCTATGCAAAAAATACTTTTTTGTCTCCTTCTGGTTCTGTTGACATCTGTCGGTGCCGGCTGCCTGCAGAGTCCCGTCGCGCAGCGCAACGATCTGGAAGAGATGAAGCGGCGTTTGGCTCTGGTTGAGCAGGCGACGATTTCAAGTCAACCAGAACAGTCATTAAACAAACGGCTGGAAGAGCAGGCTGGCAGGTTGGCCGATCTGCGGGCCGAGGTTGACGCTCTTCGTTTTGAGCTGCAGCGGTTGAGCGGTCGATACGAAGAGGGGGTGCATGAACGCAAGCAGCTCCACGAGCTCTTGACCATGATCCGCAGTGAACAGGAACTTAAACTTGCTCGCATTGAAGAGCGTCTGGCGGCTCAATCCACAGCAGCACCGTCGCTCAATGCAGGGGGGCAAAGGGGACCGGCGGAACCGGGAACCGGAGCAGAAGAACAGTATGAAAAAGCGCTGAAACTGATTCAGAACGAGAACCGGTTTAGCGATGGTCGCAAAGCTCTGCAGCTGTTTTTGCGTGACTATCCGCAGCACGAGCTGGCCGTCAACGCTATCTACTGGATCGGGGAGGCGTACTACGGTGAAAAGCAGTATGAAAAAGCGATCCTGCAATTTCAGGATGTGATCCAGAAATTTTCAAAACATGCCAAGGCTTCAGCCGCAATGTTCAAGCAAGGGCTCGCATTTGGTGCTCTCGGTGATAAGGGGATGGAGAAGACGCTTCTGCAAAAAGTCGTCAGCGAATACCCGCAGAGCGCAGAGGCGAAGAAGGCCAAGGCCCTGTTGCAATAATTGTTCAAATCTTCTTTGTCCGTCATTGCTGTTGCCGGAGATTTTTTAGCGTTGACCAAAACTTTATAAAATTACATTAGCGATACGACGGCTCATTCTCCCTTTTTGCAGTGGCGAAACCGTCGATAATCAACGGAAGTCAAGCTCATGATCATTGTTTTTTTGACCGCCCCGGCCTGTCTCCTCAGTTTTGTCCTCGCTCTCCTCTGTTATCGGAAAGCGTATTATCGGCATACTATGGTGCTCTCTTTGATCGCACTTTTTATGTTAGTCGTCACTCTCGGGGTGATCGGATTTGGTTACTCTGCCTGGAGTGCCATCGATACGGAACTCGCTCTGCTGTAACGGCGCATCGACCCGGATCGGCAGGGACGGCTTTCCTCCTTTTTAATGTCGCTTAAGCGGCCGCGGATAAATTATTACGTTTTTTTTGCGGTACCAGTCGCAGCAGAAATTCGAGGAGTTGAGAGACGAGCTCCTGTACATTCTCTTTGTTGATCAGACGATCACCGCCATATTTTGTCGTTCGGCCAGAGGCCGGTAATGGCCTGGCGATGTCGGCGGGGGTTTTTTGATGAGTAATCGGGTTGCATTCGCTGCTGGTCGGCAAAGTCGGCAGAGGGAGTAATGTTCCGTCGTATTGGTGACCGAAAGTTTTTAATGTTGTGGTTCTGGTTTTGCTCTGCGGGATCTGAATCGAGTGATCGGTTGCCAGGCAGGCACCGGCAATGCGTTGGGGGTAATTTTTCAGTAGATCGCAGAGAACCGAGCCGCGGAAGGAGAGTTCACAGACGACTGCCCGACCGATGCCGAGGTAATTGAGCAGTCCGATAATATCTCTGCTACGCGTTTTAAGCTCTACCGCCCCTTCGATCTGATCGTTCTTTGTGCCGCCACGCAGAACGGTCAGAACGACGCGAAAGCCGGCCGACACCAGTGGCTCGATCTGCTGTCCCCACATCTGGCGATCGAGCAGGTGATCGTGAATAAGGAGGACCGCAGGTCCCCGTCCAAAATCATTATAACTGATCTGTGCACCGTCTATTTCGACCTGCATAAATCCCTCCTGATCTGCAGTTGTGGTTATTCTTTCGACACCTGGTCTCTTTCATTGTCGTATTAAGAGCAATCTGTATACCAATGTTTTAAAATTTCTAAATAATCAAAAATTTGTAGTTATTCTATATTGTTAAGAAAATATTCAGAGCGCACGGCGGTCACCGTTTTCGCAGAATTGCAAACTCTTGATCTTGTAAAAATGTTATCGAGGAGGGATAAATTTTTCTAAGTTGCTGATAATGCTAGAATTTATTGTGTTTAACAAAATTGCGAATTTTTTTTAGTGCTTTAGCGGTGCAATAGATAAAATATTCGGTTGCCGGGCAGAAGAGGGACCGTTCTGGCCGATCTCTGTCTGGTCAACGGTTTTGCAAGGAAAGGAGATTAACGATGAAGATTGCTTTTCTCGGGTTGGGAATTATGGGTCGGCCGATGGCGGAAAATCTGCTGGCAGCAGGGCATGAACTGATTGTCTGGAACCGGACCGCTGAGCGGTGCAAGCCGCTGGAGAGCAAGGGGGCGGTCATTGCGGTGACCCCCGCCGCAGCTGTTGCTGCCTCTGATATCTGTATTGCCATGCTGGCGGATCCCGAAGCGGCTTCCGAAGTGGTTTTTGGCGATGCGGGGGTGCTTCAAGCGATTATTCCGGGAAGAAGCTACATTGATATGTCAACGGTCGATCCATTAACCGCCAGAACGATCGGCAGAGAGATTGAAGCGGCCGGTGGTCGGTTTCTCGAAGCGCCGGTCTCCGGAAGCAAGAAACCGGCGGAGGAGGGGTCACTGGTTATCCTTGCTGCCGGAAATCAATCCCTCTATGAAGATGCGCTCCCGCTGTTTAATCTCCTCGGCAAAAAACATCTCTATCTCGGAGCGACTGGACAGGGGGGCGCAATGAAGCTGCTGGTCAATATGACAATGGGGGGGATGATGACTCTGCTTTGTGAAGCGCTGGCGCTTGGCAAGCGCTGTGATCTCAATTCTGAAGACATCCTCGAAGTCTTTGCTGCCGGTGCGATCGCAAACCCGATGTTTGCCATGAAGGGGCCGAAGATTGCCGCCGCCGAGTATCCGGTCAATTTCCCCCTTAAACATATGCAGAAAGATCTGCGACTGGCCATTGCGCTCGGCGACGAGAAACAGCAGCCGCTGCACGCTGTCGCTACCGCCAATGAGCTGTACAAACAGGCGCTGGCGGACGGCTGCGGGGAGCTCGATTTTTCTGCTGTCGGTCAAAGCATCGGGGCCTGAAGAGGCGGACCGCAACCCGCAATCTAAATGAGAGGAAAGAGATGGGTCTGTTGAAAACCGAGAGAACGCACCCTGCTCCTGCCCGACGGAAATGATTATTTTGAGACTAGCGACAAACCGTCTCTTCGTGGCTGACTGAAAAGCTCTATCCATGCAGGGATTAAATGCCAGGAGCTGGACCCTATTTTTCTTGAGAAACAAGTTTATGCGACCAGAATCAAAACCGATATCAAATCGCCTCCTCTGTCAGGAGTGTGGTGGGCGGTGTTGTCAGGGGGGGCCTGGAATTTGGGTCGATCCTGCGCGCTTTTTTGACCTCTTTTTCGGTGGCGAACAGCTGCCGCATGAAGAGCTGCGTGAGCGTTTATTTCCCATCGGTCTCTTCCTCTGGGAGATGAACGGCGTATCGATACCGGCTCCCGGTTCGACCTCGGCCGGATGCGGTTTTCTCGGAGTCGACGGCTGCCGCTTTTCTGTTGCCGAGCGCCCCTGCCAATGTCTGGCGCTGATTCCAAACAGAGCGACTCTGGAGCAATCAGAAGGGTCTTTGTGTACATTGCCGAAAAGATTCCGCCGGAAGGTCGCGCGCGAGAACTGGCGCCGTTATTGGCAGACGGTCTGATGCAGGGGGACAAAAGGTTGCCGGACCGGTCGTCCTCCGGCAAGAGCTTATAAAGGTCAATCGGTCGCCGATGGCAGCCGCTGAGTTATTTTTCGCACCAGTTCACGCGTACAGTTCTCAATGACCACCTTGGTCCCCCGGGACCAATCGCTGCAATTCTGCTCCGTTTGCCATATCAGCTCACCATTTTTACGATCGAACATTTCAGCGACAGCGGTCATGCCGAAAAACTTCAGGTCACGACCGGTGTCACACAAAGAGGCATCGAGATAGTTGACAATGCGCAACCGAAAAACCGCATCTGCAGATTCCGGGGCTGACAGCGAGAACTCCTTACCGCTCCAACCGGCTACCTGATCAGGAACTTTGCGCGACGGCAGCTTGAAATCGAGCAGTTCATAATTTCGCTTCAGCATGGATCGCTTCAGCTGCCACTCGATCTCGTCGCCGATATCAGGCTCGCAGAACCGGTCCGGACCGGTTCCATCCCAGGTCGGTCGCGACAGAGCCACACTCTTTACCCCCCCTTCAATCGGTGTAATGGCGATCGGTTCGAGCGGCGGGAGGGGAAGACAACTTGTGAGCAGCAGTCCGGCAAGACAGAATCGTTTTCGCCACCCTTTTTTCAGCGACTGACACAGATCAGCATCGACAGGCATCTTTTAATCTCCTGTTTGAATATTTTTTGTGATTACAGTCTACCTCTTTGTAACAGCATTACATCAGTGGCAAAAAGGAATTTCACTCCTCTTTGCTGGAAGCTTGATCGCCTTTAATCAGGCTCTAAAGTGATTGTAAAGAAAAGAGAGTAATGGCAAGATGGCAGTCAAAACCCTATGCAGAAATCGATAGGGACTGATGAAAGTTTGAATCTGATGCAGGAATTACGCTATCTGACCGGCTATCCCCAACCGCTGATCGGTCAGATCGGAAAAATTATCGAGGAACAGCGTCTGACGCAGCTGCTCCTCAAACGTTACCCGTTCCCGCACACAATCAAGACCGAAAAGGTGCTGTACGATTTTGCCGTCGAGCTGAAAAACCGGTTTCTGCGCAAGGCCAACCCCTTAAGCAAGGTCATTTACGACAGCAAGATCAACGTTCTGCATGATGCTCTGGGTCTGCACACTTTTATCTCCCGGGTGCAGGGGGGGAAGCTGAAGGCGAAGCACGAAATTCGCGTCGGTGTTGCCTTCAAAACCGCACCGATCGAATTTTTGCGGATGATCGTGGTGCATGAACTGGCACATCTCAAGGAGAAGGAGCACAACAAGGCGTTTTATAACCTCTGCGAACATATGGAGCCGGATTATCACCAGCTGGAGTTTGATCTGCGTCTTTATCTGACTCATCTGGAGCTGATCGGGCCGCTTTACCGGGCGCAGAATCTCGATTAAAATTTTCATTGCGGACCAGATTCACAGGAGCAGCTGTATGTTCAAACGAATAAAAGTCGGACTGGCTCTCGGAGGCGGCGCGGCGCGCGCCTTTTCCCACATCGGGGTCCTCGACGGGCTGACCCGGCACGGCATCCCCATCGACATCATTACCGGCACCAGTATGGGGGCAATTATTGGCGCCATGTATGCAACTCAACCGGATGTGGACGCAATCAAGGCGCACTTTGCCGCTTATATCGACAGTGAAGAGTTTGAAGAATCGGGGTTTAATTTCTTCAAGGAACTCGATTCTCATGACGAAGGTTTTTTGGCCGATATGGGGCGATTTGCACGGCGCGGGGTGTTTAATACTCTGTTGGTCACCAAGACCGCTCTGGTCAACAATAAAACCGCCGCCAGCAGTTACGACTACCTGCTTGAAGATTTAAGCGTGGAGGAGACCCGCATCCCGTTCGCCGCCGTTGCCCTCGATCTGAAAAGTGGCGAAGCGGTTGTTCTCAAGCGCGGGCGGCTGCGTGAAGTGATTGCGGCCTCCTGCGCTATGCCGGGGGTCCTCAATCCGGTTGAACTTGACGGGCTGGTACTGGTTGACGGTGGCTGGGTCGAAACGGTTCCGATCCGGGCTGCCCGCCAGCTTGGTGCCGATTTTGTTATTGCTGTCAATGTGGGGGATTCCGGCAGAGAGTTTGAGGTGCCGCGCAACGCTCTCGATGTAATCGCTCGCGCCGACTCCCTGACGCGCGACGCTCTGAACAGAGAGCAGCTTAAAGAAGCTGATATTATTCTCTCACCCAGAAACGGCATAACCCATTGGGCCGATTTTTCCACGACCGAAGCCGCCATTGAGCGCGGTGCCGAAGAGGTGGAGCGAAAACTCGCGGCTCTGCAGAGTGCGATCAAAAAGGCGCGCTGGCAGGGGTGGTTCGGCTAAAAAACAGCTGTCGTTCACTCATGAGATATGGCGGAAGGCGTCGGTTCGGCCGCTTATGCTTTTTGTTTGCCCAGCGTACCCTATTTTCCGCAGCACTTCTTGTGTTTCTTCCCGCTGCCACAGCTGCAGGGGTCGTTCCGGCCGATCTTGTTGACAGTTAGCGGTGGTGATTTGACCATCTTCCCTTCAGTGAACAGCCATCTTTTCGTTTTGCGCTCAAACTTGCCCCGTTCGTGATGACTGCGCAGACCATTTTTATCGCGAAAGCGGGCGATAAACTCGATTTCGCCCTCTTCATCCTTCGGGCCCCCCCCTGTCGTTTCGAGAATCTGCAGGCCATGCCATTCGGAATTTTCGGCCCAGATTCTGGTCCCTTTGTGATCGTACCCCTCACGATGGTCGGGGTGAGTCGTTGCGTAAAGAAAATCGACATCGACCATAACATGGGCTGAATAGCGCGCCCGCATCAACTGTTCGGCGGTCTCCGCCGGTTTTTTTCCGGTGATGATCGGTTCGCAGCAGGCGGCGTAGTCGTTGCCGCTCCCGCATGGACAGCTGTTCATAGTCTGTTCTCCTTCATAATCAGGTTCAACGGGATCAAACCCGTTTTTGTTGAAAAGGTCAATAGATCTTGCGCCGCGAAAAAGTGGAGCCGAGAACGTTGAAAGTATTTTCGACGATAAACAGCGCGAATTCATCTGCAGTGAAAACGATCTCCTCAAGACGCTTGAGCTGAATATTATTGATCACCACCATCAAGACGGTCTTCTCTTTTTTGTGGTAGGTGCCGATAGCCGGAAGCATGGTGGTTCCGGTTTTCAGATGAATCATCACCTGATTGGCAATTTCGTCCGGTTTTTCGGAGACGATAAAAGCGAGTTTACGCTGATTGAAGAGCGAGAGGGCGTAGTCGACCGTCAGTGAGCTGACAAAGACCGCGATCATCGAAACAATGACCAGATCATTATCGAGACTGGCAAAACTCGCCGTAAACAAAATGAGATTAAAAACGAAGTAAACTTTGCCGACGCCGATGTTGTATTTCTGGTTGAGGATGACCGCCACGACATCGAGCCCGCCGTTGGAACCGAGAGAACGCAACACCATCCCCGCGCCGATCCCGAGCAGAGAACCGAACACAAGCGCGGCATAAAGCTGGTTTTCGATATGAATCTGAAACTGGACCAGCTGGTAAAAAATTGTGATCAACCCCATAGCGAGTCCGCTGTACCAGACAAAGCGGCGGGAGATGAAGAGGTAGCCGAGAACAAACATCGGGATGTTCAACAGCAGGTAGATCAGGCCGGGATCGAGAAAACCGGTTTTGTAAAAGATAAGGGAACCGATGCCGAACAGGCCGCCCGGGACAAAATTATGCGGGATGGCGATCGCTTTCAGGACAATCGCTTGGATCAGGCTCCCGACTGTGATCAGACCGCAGTTCCAGGCGATTGAGTAAACAAATCGTTTTTTGTCGTCAGTCATGGTTCCCTCCTTCAAAAAAGCGGATGGTGCAAGGATAACGGCAAGCACCCTGCACCCTCTCAGCCTCTCCTGTCAATCCCATTATATGTTAAAAATTGGCTGGTTTCGAATCGGTCAACGCATCACTGAAACTTTCCAGCATCAAGTCGGTAAATATCTCGGCCGCCGGAGACACCGTTCGCCCTCTGCGGGTGGCGAGCCAGAACTGTCGCTGCACCGTCAGACCATTGACCTGCACCCGGATCAATTCTCCTCGCGCCAGCTCCTGGCGGATCGAAATCTCGGAGAGAAATGCAGCGCCAAAACCGCTAATCAGAGCTTGACGTACCGCTTCGTTGCTTCCGAGTCGGACGGCGACCTGCAGCCGGTCCGGGTCGAAGCCGGACTGTTGTAATGACTTTTGCAATGCCTGGTCGCTCCCCGAACCGTCTTCGCGCACAATAAGAGGGGCTGTCGCCAGATCGTCGAGGCTGATCGATTTTCTGCGGCCCCAGAGGTGCCGGGGGTTGACCGCCAGGACCAGCAGATCATCCGCCAGCGGGCGATAGTCGACCCCCCGCGCATCACTGTGACTCCCGATCACCGCCAGCTCGACGCTGCCAGAGAGCAACCGATCGAGCATTGCGCGACTGTCACCGGTCTGCATTGTCAGCGCGACCCCCGGATGCTCTTCGGCGAGACGGGGCAGGATTGACGGGATCAGATAGTTGGCGGGGATGTTGCTGGCGCCGATGGTGAGGGTCGCCTGCTGCAGGCCGCTGAATCCGGCCAGCGCCTGCCGCAAAGAGACGCATTCAGCCAGCACCTTGCGAGCGTGCCGGAGATAAAGTTTACCGGCAGAGGTCAGCAACACCCCTTGACCGGTCCGGTCGAGGAGGCGGAGTCCGACCTCGCTTTCGAGCGCGGCGATGTGCTGACTCACGGTCGATTGGGTCAGGAGCGCAACCTCGGCCCCACGGGAGAAACTCCCCGCTTCAACCACGGCGACAAAAACTTCGAGCTGACGCAGATTCATAATCCCCATATTGATAATAGCGATACAAGTTATCGTTTTTATCGAAATTATCAATTTGATCTGAGGGTGTCAATCGCAGATAATACATGCGACCATTAATCCCACATATATTACAGGAGCACTATGATTATGAAAAAAGTTCTGATGACCCTTATTGTCATCTCCCTGTTATTTTCCCTCCCCGCCTGGGGGGAGAGCCGTACCGGCCAGGTTACCATGGAGTTCGACCTGAGCGCGCAACCGGTCGACGAAACCGTAAAACTCTGGATCCCTTATCCGGTCTCGGATCCAAACCAGCAAATCAGCAAGCTCCGGCTGGTCGGTGATTACAGCAAGGCGGCTGTTTACACCGTCCGCACAAACGGTACACCGGTGCTGTATGCACAGTGGCCGCAGGGGAGCAAGAGCCGCAAGCTGACTCTCGCCTTCGAGGTCGAGCGCGATGAGCTGCGTCGTGGTGTTCTCCCGACAACTGAGCGGGCCTGGAACCGGGCCGACTACGCCGAGTATCTCGCTCCGACCAGCCTCGGACCGACAGATGGAGCGGTGAAGGCGCTGGCAGATTCGATCGTCGCGCAGAAATCGACCGTGCTGGAGCGGGCCAAAGCGATCTACGACTGGACCGTAGAGAATATGTATCGCGATCCTGATACCCTGGGGTGCGGAAAAGGAGACGTCTGCTACCTGCTACTGAAGCCGGGTGGCAAGTGTACCGACATCTCGTCGGTCTTTGTCGCTCTTTGCCGGGCGGCCGGGGTCCCGGCCCGCGAGGTTTTCGGACTGCGCCTTGGCAAAAAAGCTGAACAGGAGATCACCGGCTGGCAGCACTGCTGGTCCGAATTTTTCCTCCCCGGTTACGGCTGGGTGCCGGCCGACCCTGCCGATGTACTCAAGGCGATGCTGGTCGAGAAGCTGACGCTCGATAGTCCGCGCGTCACCGAGCTACGCGACTATTTCTGGGGTGGCATTGATGCTTACCGCTTCAAACTGGCCAGCGGACGCGACCTGATCCTTGCTCCGTCCCAGGCCGGCAAGCCGCTCAACACCTTCGGCTACCCCTATGCCGAAGTCGGTGGCAAGCCGCTCGATTTTTACGACCCCAAGAGCTTCAGCTATCGTTTCGACTTCAAGGAGTTATAACGATAAAGGTTGGAATCACCCGTTCTCAAACTAAAAAAGGGGACAGATCGAATAGATCTGTCCTTTTTTTCGGTGATAATGATTCGGCCAGTTCAGGATTGATGCATCAAATTCTCTCCCGCTCTTCTATCTTTCCCTTCAAACGTAGATAAAGCTAAAAGATCAGGTACATTTCTAGGGTAGGAAGGATTTAATGGTTCAGTTTTCGCAAAGAGGAGTTGTCGTTCATGACCAAAGAAGAGAGCAAGTCTATTGATAATCTGCTCGATATCGAAAACAGAGAATGGCGTGAGTCGCTCGATTATGTGTTGCAGACGCAAGGAGAAGAGAGGGTGCGCCAGTTGCTGCGCCTGTTGCAGGTGCGTGCTCAGGAGCAGGGGGTCAGCATCCCTTTTACGGCCAATACCCCTTACTTCAACTCCATCCCAAGGGACCAGCAACCGGTTTTCCCGGGCAATCGCGAGATCGAACGACGGATTAAATCGATCATTCGCTGGAATGCCATGGCGATGGTGGTTCGTGCCAATCGGGAAGTAAACGGGATCGGCGGCCATATCTCCACTTATGCTTCGGCCGCGACCCTCTGGGAGATCGGTTACAATCATTTCTGGCGCGGTCGAACGGATGAATTTCTCGGCGATATGGTCTATTTTCAGGGTCACGCATCGCCGGGAGTCTATGCCCGG
>JAGXHN010000012.1 GCA_024636225.1 Desulfuromonadaceae bacterium
CAATATCGACAGAAAAGGGTTTACCGCTTACTTTGACCCGGGTGCTGGCGTCATTCCCTTCCCCAATAACTTGCTCTACGGCTCTCCAGATGCAACTCTGAACATCCCGGTCGAAAACCCGGAGGCTTTTTCAGACCCGAAGGTGGCGATGAATGCTCTGGATGGTTTCTCTACGGTCGCACCAATCAGTACCACTTTCAGCGGTACAATTGATATCACCACTCTTGGCCCTTCTACCGTGAGAGTTTTTGAAGTTACACTCTCGGATCTTGGTGGCACAAGGCCCGTTGGAGGACCAGTAAGTGGACTTCTCGGTGAACTTGTATATAGGAGTGATTTTATCGCTTCGATCTCGTCTGTCGATCCCACAGGTAAAACACTTGTCATTTTGCCTTTGAAGCCCTTAAAGCCACGGGCACACTACTTGGTTGCCTTGACTGCCGGGATAAAAAACACCAGTGGTGTCAACGCTGGTGCTAACGCGATATATGTAATTACGAAGAGCACAAATCCTTTGCATATAGATGGTGTCAATCAAGTAAGTGCTATTACAGATGATCCTGATCTTACAGTGCCCGGAGCGAGAACCGCCGACGAGAAAGCTGTAGCACTTGATCCTTTGAGGCAGCTTGTCAACGCACAAGAGGCGGTGTTGGATGCTGCAGGCGTTGATACCAGTACTGTCGTTCTGAGTTGGACATTCAGTACCCAGTCGGTTGGAGTTGTTTTAGGAAAAGTCAATGCAGTTGTCAATGCTTCGCCTGCACCAGTATCAGCACTTGCAGCGACGGGAGCCAGCTCACCATTCGGAGCCGCAGATCTTTATGCCGGGACTCTGGATGTCCCATATTATTTAACAGCAGCGTCTAGCACTGATGATACCGCCCCGCTCATGACTTGGTGGCATGCAGTATATCCAGCTTTTGTCGGTGATATTGAAAAAAATCTGACATTCCTTAACCCCCTGCCAGAGGTTATCAGCACCGAAACCATACCACTGTTAGTATCCGTGCCGAAAACAACAAAACCGACATCGGGTTGGCCAGTCGTTATTTTTCAGCACGGCATTACTCAAAACCGTACCAATATGCTGGCTGTCGCAGACAGTTTAGCCAATGCCGGGTTTGCGGTCGTTGCTATAGATATGCCACTACATGGCCTAACTGGCGCACAGGAGCAAATTGATAATGGCACTGTCGCATTTATGATGCCAGGGTACGAGCGAACTTTTGATCTTGATTTAGACGGTGTAGCGGGTACCGATTCCTCCGGCACTCATTACATCAACCTGTCGAGTCTGTTGACCACCAGAGATAATGGCCGACAGGCGATCGCCGACCTCTTCGCGCTGAAAGCTGCCCTGGCAACCATGGATTATGATGGTGATAGCTTTGCCGATTTTGATACCACTAATATCTACTTTGTCGGTCATTCGCTCGGCGGCATGGTGGGGACCGGATTTCTTGCCCTTGCTCCCGATGTCAGGGCGGCCGTCCTCGGTATGCCGGGTGGCGGGGTCGCGAAACTGCTGGATGGCTCGGCTTCGTTCGGGCCTCGAATTGCAGCCGGTCTTGCTGCCGAAGATATCATCAAAGGTTCCGCAGCGTTTGAGAGTTTCATGGGTGCGTTCCAAACGGTGGTCGATTCGGCTGACCCGATCAACTATGCCGCTGCTGCCGGTGCGGGGCACGATATTATGTTGTTCGAAATTATCGGCGATGGTACCGACGCCAATCTTCCTGATCAGGTTGTCCCGAATAATGTCATGGCCGCCGCTCCGGCGGGAACGGTTCCGTCGCCTCTGGCGGGAACCGATCCACTGGCCTTCTTTATGGAACTGCAGAAAAACAGCGTGACGACTCCAGACGGCACCTGGTTGCGCTTTACTTCTGGCGACCACAGTTCGATTCTCAGCCCGGCGGCAAATCCTCTGGTCACATCTGTCATGCAGACGGCCATGGCAACCTTTTTGGCGGCAGATGGCGCTACGTTTACAATATCTGACGATTCAGTACTGGAATAGGGGTAGATTCGTGATCAGAGCGATATCTCAACGATCTTTACTGCCCAAAGGGGTGACTATGATGAAGCAAACGATCAAAAAATTTTGGAGCTACGGCTCACCTGTCGGTGGATTTGTGCTGTCTGTTTTTATTCTTTCAACTTTAGTGGTCTCTTCTGCTGCAGCATTTCAGTTTGAAGCAGGTGAGATCACCGGCAGCCTCGATTCGACTCTCTCCTACGGGGCGACGTGGCGGGTGCAGGATCAGAGTTCTCAACTGATCGGTACAGCGGCCGGTGGAACGGCGCGTTCGGTCAACTATGATGACGGTAATCTTAATTATGGTAAGGGGCTGATCAGTAATGTCGCCAAACTCACCTCTGATCTGGCGGTGAACTATCGCAGCGTCGGACTTTTTCTGCGCGGCACGACATTTTATGATTACGAAAATGAGAAGGGCGATCGCGATAAAGCACCATTGACCTCTGAGGCTAAAGATCTGGTTGGCAGTTCCACCGATCTGCTCGATGCTTATATCCACGCATCCTTTAATGCCGGTTCGATACCGATGCAGTTTCGGGTCGGCGATCAGGTTGTCAGTTGGGGGGAGAGCACTTTTATCCAGAACAGTATCAACAGCATCAATCCGGTCAATGTCAGCGCGATTCGTCTGCCGGGGGCTGAGTTGAAAGAAGCTCTGACCCCGGAAGGGATGATATGGGGTTCTCTGGGTGCGACCGAGAACGTTACCGTCGAAGGTTTTTATCTCTATGATTGGGAAGAAACAGTTATCGACCCCCCCGGTTCCTATTGGAGTACCAACGATTTTGCTGGGGAAGGTGGTAGCCGGGTCATGCTTGGCTTTGGTGCAGTCAATGATGACATATTGTCCTCAGATGTCAGTTTTGACGGAACAGGAAAGGTTGTTGGTCGTTCTGCGACACAGGATGCCTCTAACGATGGTCAATTCGGGTTTGCGTTGCGGCTCTTTGCCCCTGCGTTGAACGATACAGAATTTGGTTTCTACTACATTAATTACCACAGTCGATTACCTATTATTAACGCACGGACCGGAACCGCAGCTTCGGCGGCTGGAGTAGATCCTCAGGGAAGGATTTATACGGAAACAGCAAGTTACTTTCTTAGCTACCCCGAAGATATTCAGCTTTACGGTGTCAGCTTCAACACCCAGCTTCCTGGGTCCGGTATCGCGCTGCAGGGTGAGGTCTCTTACCGTCAGGATGTGCCTCTGCAGATTGACGACATAGAGCTCCTCTTCGCCGCACTCGCCGCGCAGGATAATCTTAGTCCCGGAAATACTCCTGCCGCCCCGCTTGCCACCTATGGTCAACTCGGTTTGCCACCTTTCGAAAGTGTGATCCCCGGTTATATCAAACGTGATGTCGTTCAGGTTCAATCAACGGCGACGAAACTGTTAGGCCCCACTTTTGGAGCGAGTCAGTTTGTTCTGATCGGTGAAGTCGGCGTTACCCACGTCAACGATATGCCGGACAAGAATGAACTGCGTCTCGATGGCCCAGGGACACCCATCAGTGGCAATGCCAATCTGGCCGCCTTTCATTTTGGTGACATTGAGCCAGCTGACGCTTTTGCCGACGCCACCTCCTGGGGATATCGTCTGGCGACGCGACTCGACTATGACAACGCCATTGGTGCGGTCACTCTTTCTCCACGGGTCGCCTGGCAGCACGACGTCAACGGCAACAGCCCCGGACCCGGTGGCAACTTCGTCGAAGGGCGTATGGCGGTCACGGTGGGGATTGGCGCCAACTACCTCAACAGCTGGACGGCCGACTTGAGCTACACCAATTTCTTCGGCGCCGGACGGTACAACCTGATCAATGATCGTGATATTGTCGCCGCCAACATCAAATACTCATTCTAAACGATAGGGGAATTACTATGCGTCTGAAAAAAAATATAACTCTCGGAGCGACCCTGCTGTTTGTCGGCATCGCGTCCGTCTGCTGGGCGAAATTGTCGCCGGAAGAGATTGCCCGGCTCGGAAAGGATCTGACGCCGATCGGTGCTGAACAAGCCGCGAATGCCGACGGGACGATCCCCGCGTGGACCGGGGGGATTACCACCCCGCTCGCCGGTTATAAAAAGGGGGATCATCACCAGGATCCTTTTGCGGCGGACAAGATCGAATTCAGCATTACCAATGAGAATATGGAAAAATATTCTGATAAATTGACGGTCGGTCATCAGGCGATGCTGAAGGCTTATCCGACTTTCAAGATGAACATTTATCCGACCCGGCGGAGTGCATCATCTCCTCAACGAATTTATGACGCCACCCGCAAGGTCGCAGCGACGGCAGAACTGGTTAATAACGGTGACGGCGTCACAGGGACCGTCAACGGTATTCCGTTTCCGATTCCCAAATCAGGGATCGAAGCGATCTGGAATCACTTGCTGCGCTATCGCGGGGATATGGCGTCACGCCAAATCGCCCAGGCGGCTTTGACTCGTGGTGGCGACTACACCCTGGTCAAGTTTGACGACGAATTTAATCTTGTCTACAGCAAGGCGGGGATAACCGAAAAGGAGCTCGATAACAAAATCCTTCTTTTCAAGCAGATTGTCACCGCGCCAGCTCGTCTGGCCGGCAATATTCTTCTTGTTCATGAAACTCTCGATCAGATCAAGGAACCACGCGCCGCCTGGGTCTATAACCCCGGGCAGAGACGAGTCAGAAGAGCACCAAACGTCTCCTACGACAATCCCGGTACCGCTTCCGACGGGATACGGACCAATGATCAGTTCGATATGTTTAATGGTGCCACGGATCGCTACAATTGGGAACTGGTCGGCAAAAAAGAGATTTATGTCCCTTACAACTCTTACACGCTGCATAGCGATAAGCTCAAATACAACGACATTCTGACCCCTTTGCACCTCAATCCGGATTATCTGCGCTATGAGCTGCACCGGGTCTGGATTGTTGACGCGACATTAAAAGACGGGGAGAGACATCTCTATAAACGACGCACTTTCTATATTGATGAGGATAGCTGGCAGATCGTCGCTGTCGATATCTATGACAACCGGGATCAATTGTGGCGGGTATCAGAAGGGCATTCGATCAACTATTATGAGGTGCCGACCTTCTGGACAACCCTTGAAGTTCACACCGATCTGCAAACAGGTCGTTATATCGCAATCGGTCTGGATAACGAAAGCAGCATGTATGATTTTGACATCAAGCGGACTCTGAATGATTTTTCACCCGGGGACCTGCGTCGATCTGGACATCGTTGAACATTAAATAATCACTTTTTGTTTGCTTTTTTGCGGTCGGGTCGGCATCGGCTCGACCGTTTTTTTAATCAGGACACACTGTGAGATGGTCGATTATGAAAAATTATTTATCTCAACGCAGCTTTAAACTGATCATTTTTCTGATCTTTTTCGGCTCCTGTTATTCTGTCTCTTCGGCGACAGAGGGCGAAAATTCGGTCATTGCACCCCTTGCAACGCACTCCCTGCTCCTTGATATTAAACGTGCAGATAGTGCGCTTATTGCTGTCGGAGAGCGCGGACACATCCTGATCAGTGAGGATAACGGCAACAGCTGGCAGCAGCAACTGGTTCCGACCAGGGCCACTTTAACCGGCGTCTATTTTCCAGACCGTCTGCATGGCTATGCGGTTGGTCATGATCAGGTCATTTTGCGCACACGAAATGGCGGGGTGAGTTGGGAGCTTCTCTATGAAGATATCGAAGCCGAGACGCCCCTGCTCGATCTCTATTTTCTCGATCAGCAACACGGCTTTGCAATTGGCGCTTACGGTCTTTTTCTGGAGACGTTCGATGCGGGAAACAGCTGGTCAAAAAGATTTATCAGTGAAGATGATTTACATCTGAATAAAATTATAAAAATTGGTGACAGCCTGTTTATTGCTGCAGAAGCGGGAGTTGCTTACCGTTCTGATGATGACGGGGAGAACTGGATCAGCTTGACGCCTGATTACAATGGATCATTTTTTGGTATTTTGCCGATAACCGGCGATCGATTGCTGCTGTATGGATTACGCGGTCACCTGTTTCATTCAGAGGATGCCGGCGAAACCTGGGAACAGATAGAAAAGGCAACGGAAGCGAGTTTGACTGCTGGTCTGCGATTAAATGACGGGAGAATCGTTATCGCCGGAATGGCCGGAGTTCTTCTCGTCAGTGATGACGATGGCCAGAGTTTTGAGCTGCAACAAGATCCTGAACGTCGGGGATACAGCAGCTTACTTCAGAGCGCTGACGGCGCTATTGTTGCCGTGGGAGACTTCGGCGTTACCAGATTTTCACAAACCAGTCTACTTTCAGATAAATAGTGGGCAGGAGATCTTTATGAAATTGGATATTTTGATATCGAGACTTGAAAGGGTCGTTTTTAATAATCGCCGTCTGTTCCTCGGTTTTTTTATTCTGATGACGCTGCTGATGGCTTATTCCGTCACCAATCTGCGCATCGATGCCGGATTCAGCAAACTGCTCCCTCTTGAACATGAATACATGCAGACCTATGTTGAGCATCAAAAAGAGTTCGGCGGTGCGAATCGGATTTTGATTGCCCTGATGACAAAACAGGGCGATATCTTTACTCCGGAGTTTTTTGAAACACTGCAGAAAGCGACTGATGATGTCTTTTTCCTCCCGGGAGTCGACCGTGCGCAGGTCACTTCGCTCTTTACTCCGAATGTCAGGTTTACCGAAGTTGTTGAGGACGGGATCGCCGGCGGTAATGTTATTCCGGCAGATTTTGAACCGACGGCAGAGGGGCTGGAAAAAGTTCGGAAAAATATTCTTAAGGCCGGGATTGTCGGTCGATTGGTGGCCAACGATTTCAGTGGAGCAGTGATCAGTGCGCAACTGTTGGAAATCGACCCGAGCAGTGGTGAAAAGCTCGATTTTATTAAAGTTTCAGACCTGCTCGAAGAGAGGATTCGCGATAAATACCAGAGCGATGAGGTCAGCGTTCATATCATAGGTTTTGCCAAAGTTATCGGTGATATTGCTGATGGAGCAAAACGCGTCATTCTGTTTTTCTTTGTCGCTTTTGTTATTACGTCCTTACTGGTTTTCTTGTATACCCGTTCCTTTCTTCTCAGCCTGATCCCTTTGAGCTGTTCACTGATTGCCGTCATCTGGCAACTCGGACTGCTCCCGCTGCTCGGTTACGGCATCGACCCGATGGGGCTGCTGGTCCCGTTTTTGATTTTTGCTATTGGTGTCAGTCATGCTGTGCAGATGATCACTGCCAATACGGCAGAAGTGCGTGCTGGTGCCGATCGACTCAGCGCGGCCAAAGCGAGCTTTCGCCAGCTGCTGATCCCCGGTTTTATTGCCCTGGCCAGTGATACCATCGGTTTTGTGACGATTTATCTGATCGATATTAAAGTGATTCAGGAGATGGCGGTGACCGCCAGTCTCGGGGTTGCTGTTATTATTCTGACCAACCTCGTCCTTTTGCCGATTCTCCTCTCATACGTGCGAACCGGCAACCGTTATCAGCGGCGTGTCGATCAGCAGATCAGTGTCTTGAGACCATTCTGGCGTTTCTTCGAGCAGGCAGCCGAGCCGAAGCCTGCCATTATTATTCTGACTGTTGCCGTCATTCTCTTCGGGTTCGGGCTCTGGAAGGGGTCGGATGTGAGAATAGGCGACATGCATCGCGGCGTCCCCGAGCTGCGGGCTGATTCCCGATACAATCTCGATAGTGCTGTTGTGACCGAACACTTCTCTATCGGTGTCGATGTGATTACGGTGATTGTTGAAACCAAAGCTGACGGTTGTGTCGATTTCGACATCATGACAGCGATCGATCGTTTTGCCTGGCATATGAATAATGTTGAAGGGGTGCAATCGGTCATCACCCTCCCGGGAATTGCTAAGGTGATCAATTCGGGCTGGAACGAGGGGAGTCTGAAATGGCGGGTTTTGCCGCGTAATCAATCGACCATGGTCCAGGCTGTCGGTTATGTTCCGACCAGCAGCGGCCTGCTTAATTCCGACTGCAGCGTCATGCCGGTGATGATCTTTACCAAAGATCATAAGGCTGAAACCATCGCAAAGATTGTATCCGAAGTTAAAAATTACCGGAAAACCACAGTTACAGAGAATGTAAAATTCAGACTGGCAACCGGCAACGTCGGGGTTATGGCGGCGACCAATGAAGAGGTCTCGGCTGCCCAGTTCCCGATTCTGCTCTATGTCTTCAGCGCTGTTATCCTGCTCTGTTTTTATGAATTCCGTTCGGTACGTTCGGTCCTTTGTATTGTTATTCCTCTAGCACTCGTCTCTCTTCTCGCTTATGCTTTGATGAGTATCTTTCAAATCGGCTTAAAAGTCTCTACCTTGCCTGTGGTCGCCCTGGGCGTTGGGGTCGGAGTCGATTACGGTATCTATATCTTCAGTCGCCTGCGCAGTTATCTGGATCAGGGACAATCATTACAGCAAGCCTATCTGCATACTCTGGCGATCACCGGAAATGGCGTAGTTTTTACCGGCGTTACTCTTGCGATCGGCGTTTCAACCTGGATTTTCTCCCCTCTTAAGTTTCAGGCGGATATGGGGATTCTGCTGACTTTTATGTTTTTGGTTAACATGCTTGGTGCCATACTGCTTTTACCGGCTCTCGCCTGTTTTCTGCTGAAAGAAGAGAAAAAGAGATAGGGGAGGCGCATATATTAGATCAAACAAAACCTTGCTTAATCGTTGCTGATTTGGCAGAATCATCACGTTAAATTTAATCTAATCTTGATATGGAGGCTTCAATCATGCAGCAACGCTTATCTCTTGTCGTATTTCTGATGTTTTTACTCCTGCTTACCGGCTGTGCCGGAGCTGTTAAGGCGAATCTCAAAGGGAATCCTGAACTGAAGAAGGTTGCCGTCGTTTCGCTGGCCATCAGTGATTGGGGGGGGTCGGTCGATTCGAATAGCGTCGGCGGTAACTCCGTCTCATCCTTGATGCAGGGGGCGACTGCAAAGATGCTGACCGTCACTGAAAAAACCTTGTCTGAGCATTGGCAGGTTGTCGCCGTTAAAACGTTTATCACCAGCACGGGATACCGTAAAGCGGCTGAAGATATCAAGGTTTCGGTCTATTCGCCAATCATCAATAAAAAAGAGATGCCGTTGTTTGGCCCCGGCTTCAAAAAAGGGGATATTACCCCGGAAAAGGCCCGTGAGCTCTGCAAAACGCTGAAAGTTGACGCTGTTGTTCTGGTCTTCTCCGAGTGGACCCAGGCAACGGGAGGTTTTGTACCGCTTACCCGCGCAAAAACAAAAAATATCGTCTCCTTCTGGGATAAAAATGGAGATAAAATTTTCTACCGTCGTATCGATATGGTCGGGGAAAATGTTTTAGGGGGGCTCGGCATCAAGGCGGTCAACAAAGAGACAATCAATGAGTGGACAGACAGCTACACCTCTTCGCTGGAAAAGATGTTTAAATCGCTCTGATCTCTGCTCTTTTGTCTGATAGGAGAAAAGACCGGTCAGCGCAACGCTAACCGGTCTTTTTGGTATTTAAACGATCGGTTTCAATCAAATAATCTAACTGGAAACCCTTTACAAAAGGCTCCAAGGTTCACGACTCTTATGCTGCTCCCATTTTTCGCTGTTATTTCAGGTCTGATGCTTTTGATCTGGAGTGCTGATCGTTTTATCGAAGGCGCTTCGGCTACCGCCGATCATTTTGGCATGCCACCGCTGTTGATCGGTATGGTCATTGTCGGTTTTGGAACTTCTGCCCCGGAGATGGTCGTTTCGGCACTGGCCGCATCACAGGGGAATCCCGGCATCGCCCTCGGTAACGCTTATGGGTCAAATATCGCAAATATCGCTCTGGTTCTGGGACTGACCGCTCTGATCAGTCCGATTGTTGTGCAGTCCCAGGTCTTGCGCAAAGAACTGCCACTCCTCACTGTTGTGACGGCTCTGGCTGGTTTTCAGCTCTGGGATGGTGAAATCACCCGGATAGAAGGGGTGGTTCTTCTTTGCGTCTTCGCCGTCGTGATGGGCTGGACGATCTGGCAAGGGTTACAAAAAAATGAGGATGCCATGGGGAGTGAAGTGGCGCTCGATATCGATACCCACGCCATGCCGATTAACCGCGCACTTTTACGGTTGGTTGTCGGTCTGACTCTCCTTGTTGTAAGTTCACGCATTTTGGTCTGGGGAGCGGTTGCGATCGCCCGGGGTTTTGGTGTCAGCGACCTGTTGATTGGCTTAACAATCGTTGCGATCGGAACGTCGCTGCCGGAGCTGGCTTCGGCTATCATCGCAACCCGCAAAGGGGCCCATGATATCGCGCTGGGGAATGTTCTCGGCTCGAATCTTTTTAACACCCTGGCGGTGGTCGGTATTGCTGGTACGATTCAACCGATGAGCGTCGAACCGGTCGTTATTTCTCGCGACCTGCTGGTGATGTCTATCTTGACTTTATCGATCTTTGTTTTCGGTTATCGCTATCGAAGAGTGGGGCGCATTAATCGTTGGGGCGGGGCTCTTTTGGTCTGCTCATATCTCGTCTACAACGGTTATCTGATTCGTGATTTTTTTTAAATATTGATGGCTTATTTATTTTTTAATGACCCTCGAATCAAGGGAGATAGTGTATGAAACTCTTTATTATCCTCGGCAGCCTGAATGCCTTTATCGGCGTCGGACTCGGCGCTTTCGGTGCCCACGGTCTTAAAACAAAAGTGACTTCTCAGATGCTGGCGGTGTGGGAGACGGCTGTTCAGTATCACCTGATACATGCCCTCGGTCTGCTCCTGATCGCCATATTTTGCCAATTGTTACCGGACAGTTCCCTGCTGCGAACTTCTGGCTGGCTGCTGCAGATCGGCATCGTTCTTTTCTCCGGCAGCCTCTATCTGCTGGTGTTGACCGGCACAAAGCCACTCGGCATCATCACGCCGATCGGCGGCGTCGCTTTTCTGGTCGGTTGGCTGCTTCTTGCCGTCACCGCCTGGCGACAGTCAGTCTGAAAGTTTTGTCTATTTAATCGATTCCGCCAGAGGAGGAAATAAAATGGAGAACGAAAAGATCAAGGTACAGACCGAGAGTGGCCAGACTCTTGAGGTTGTGGTCACAGATAAACAGGCTGACGTGATCTATATTGCCATCGGCGAGGGGATCAACAACGTCAAGTGTCGGCTGGTGCCGAGCCGTAATGGGCTCGCCTACGTTGGAAACGTGATGGGGCGTGAGATCATTTATGCACGGAGCGTAAAAGAGGTAAAGGCCGATATCGCACAGAGTGAGTCGATGCGATTTCAGCACAAAGTTCGCTGATACTATTTTTTTATGAACTTTGATTCAGGGGTTTTTATGCCAGTGAAAATCGGTTTAATCAGCGATGTTCACGCAAAAGCGTCTCCTTTGGCTGAAGCGTTGACCCTCTTCGCCCGCGAAGGGGTCGATACCATCCTCTGCGCTGGCGATATTGCTGGCTACGGATCCGACCTTGCGCTAACAGTTCAGCTGCTTAAAGAGAATCACTGTCTGACTGTTGCAGGGAATCATGATCTCTGGGCCCTCGATCGCTCTGATTCAGTTCTGGAAGAGTCTGTCGATAGTTACTTGCGATCTTTGCCGAAGAAGCTTGAATTTTTTGCTGCGGGAAAGTCTCTCTATCTGGTTCACGCCAGTCCACCTGATTCGCAATTGAATGGCATTAAACTTTTAGACGAAAAAGGGCGGTTAATCGGGGCACAAAAAGAGTTCTGGAACGCCAGTTTGCATTCTTTCCCTTATGATCTGCTGGTGGTGGGTCATACGCATCAGCTTTTTGTTGAAAGGTTCGGTGATCTTCTGGTCGTGAATCCTGGCAGTACCGTCTTCAATCATAGCTGCATGATTTTACATTTACCAGAGATGGCGGTGCAGATTCTGCCGTTATCCGGCAAGAAACCGCTTCTCGCCTGGAACTGGGGGGTGGAAGCCCAGATGACCGGCATAAGCGAGTAGGGGGTGGGAATCGCTATCTCCTTGGTTGTTTCAGCCTGATCTGTTAGGATGCACTCTCTTTTTTTGTCAATCGGTCCTCAAAATAGAAAGGTTTACTATGACTCCGCTCGATAAGGCACTGAACATTCTGAAAGATGATCCGGAAAATATCGAAAACCGTCACCATTTTTACAGTCTGTTTCTTCAGACCTCTTTTTATATCCCGACGTTCAATGAAAAAAGTGGCGATGTGACCAAGACTGAGGATGAGGAGTTGAAACCGGAAAAAGCGATGCCTTTGATTATGGAGTCTGACGGGAGTGATTTCATGATGTTATTCGATCATGAAGACCGTGTTGTTGCCTGGGCTGAAGAGGGTGTACAGTGTATCACGCTACCCGGTTATGCGATTATTGCGATGACCACCGATCAGCTGCATCTGGCGATGAATATCGGCACCGATTATTCAAAACAGTTTGTCCCGGAAGAGATTAACTGGCTTAAAGATGTCGTGAAATTAAGTGGCGAAGGTGGAGCCGGAAAAGAGTAAACGGTTGCCGGAAATTACGTATTAATGGAGAAAGAATGGCTCTGTCCGCCACGATTTTTAAAGCTGAACTGCAGATCTCGGATATGGATCGCAACTACTATGGGGAGCATCATCTGACCCTGGCACGGCACCCTTCTGAAACGGATGAGCGGATGATGGTGCGGTTACTCGCTTTTGCCCTGAACGCTGACGAGCATCTCGCTTTTACGAAAGGGATGGGGATCGACGAACAGCCGGACCTCTGGTTGAAGAGTCTCTCCGATGAGATTGCTCTCTGGATCGATGTCGGTCTGCCGGAAGAGAAGCGGGTGCGCAAGGCATGCAATCGTGCCCAGAGGGTATCCCTTTATCTCTACGGCGCCCGTGCTGCCGAACCATGGTGGCAGAAGAATGAACAGAAGCTGCAACGCTTTCATAATCTGAGTGTGTTTCAGATTTCTGATGCGACCTGCAACGAGATGACTCGTTTTGTGCAACGCAGCATGCAGTTGCAGTGTACGATACAGGATGGTGAGATCTATCTGAGTGCCGGCGACCAGACACTGGCGATCACACCGCTGATCCGTAAGTTGGCGGACTGAGAATTATAAGAAAATCTGTCATCTGTGAAAATGATTCTATCAAAGGATCTATAGCTTTAAAAGCTCGATTCTCGATTACCCCCTCGGGAATGTCACCCTTTTTTGTTTTTAATTTCACAACAAGAGCAGAACGTCTTAAACGGCTTTCTGCTCTTGTTGTTTCCTCTATTTACGCCGTCTCTGTGGAGAGTTTGCACGCTTTTGCGGGTCACTATCCGCAGCTTTGGCTGCCGGCGGCTTCGGACGGACCGGTTTGACCCGGATGGAGCGTTCGAACAACTGAGCTTCATCGAGCATATTGAGCGCGTCTTTAGCTTCGGCGCTGGTCGACATGCGAACGAAGGCACAGCCGGTGAATTTACCTGTTTTTTTATCTGTCAGCAGGTTGATGAGACGCACCGTTCCGCAGACGCTGAACAGTTTATGCAGATCGGCTTCGGTCGCTTCGAAAGCGATGTCGGTGACGAACAGATCTTTATTTTCACTCTTCTCTTTCATGTTATGACTCTTTCTCATAGCCTCTACAGCCGGTTGAAGCTGCATGTTTTTTATGTTCAGGATAGGCTCGGCAGTGGTCCGGTTTGATCGCATCTATGCCGCACAGATACCCTTTTTGCTGCAGCATGTCGAGCAGCCAGGGACAGCGTTCGACGTCCTCACCGGTCACGGGGTCGATCCAGGCGGTGTGCAGCAGGTTGTCGGGGCCAAGATATAATGTTTTGACCCAATCGATCAGATCTTTACGCTCAAGTTTTTGCCAACGTGCGAGATCGGCATCACTGATGCAGCCGTTGTAGGCATCGATCAGATTGAGACAGCAGTGGCCGCAGCAGCGGCAGTTGAAAATTGGTTTCATCGTTGTCTCGATAATATGTATGTTCTGGTCAGACTTTAAGCTCTGACATGAAGGGGACATTATTACATTTTACGGGTGCGAGAAGAAGAATAAGTTCTGCGGTTAGCTTGTTTCGCTCAAAAAAGAGGACACCACTGGTCACAACATCCGCCCCAAGGTCTGACTAGATGAACTCCATCCGTCTCCCCTCACGCAGCAATGCAGTGAATTCATCGACCGGCAACGGTCTGCTGAACAGATACCCCTGCATTTCGTTGCAGTGATACCGGCGCAATAGCGCCAGCTGTTCGTGCGTTTCCACCCCTTCAGCGACAACTTTGATTTTGAAGTTGTGAGCGAGGTCGATAATGGAAGAGGCGATTGCTTCGCAACCAGGATCGGTCGTGATTTCATTGACGAATGAGCGGTCGACCTTCAGGGTGTCGACGGGGAACCGGCGCAAATAGTTAAGGCTGGAGTAGCCGGTTCCGAAATCGTCAAGGGCTAATCGTAATCCCAATAATTTAAACGCGTTCATGAGCGACACCGCCGCATCCGGATTGTGCATCACCATGCTTTCAGTCAGCTCCAGTTCAAGACAGGCGGCATCGACAGCAGTCTCTGCAATGATCTGCTGAATCAGGTCAACAAGCCCTCTTTGATGAAACTGCCGCGCCGAGAGGTTTATGGCCATATTTTTCAACGGCAGACCTTGATCGTGCCAGGATTTTAGTTGGGTACACGCTGTTCTAAAAACCCAGGCTCCGAGCGGCAATATGAGTCCGGTCTCTTCGGCCAGCGGAATGAAGTCGGCTGGCGATACCATATCCTTCCCCTGTGGCTGCCAACGAACCAGCGCTTCGGCACCAACAATCTCACCGCTGGAGAGATCAACCTTTGGCTGGTAATGAAGGAGAAATTCGTTGTCTGCCAACCCCTGGCGCAAAGCATTCTCCATCTCCAGTTTATCGAATACGCGTTTATTCATCTCCGGAGAGAAAAGGCGGAAGGCATCGCCCCCTTCCTCCTTGACCTGAAACATGGCGGTGTCGGCGTTACGAATCAAGGTTTCGGCCTCTTCACCATCACGAGGGTAGAGACTGATCCCGATGCTTGCGCTGATCCTGAGTTCTCGGCCGTTGATCTGGTGCGAAGGTTTTAGAGCTGCTTCAATTTTGTGTATCAAAGGGGCGATGTCGTCGGTCTGGGCGATCTGTGCCAGAACCAGAGCAAATTCATCGCTGCCGAGGCGCGCCACCGTGTCGCTCTGACGCAGACAGCTATTTAAACGCTTGGCTACGCTTTGTAGAAGCAGATCGCCACTGCTGTGCCCGAGACTGTCATTGATCACCTTGAAGCGATCGAGGTCGAGGAGCAGCACCGCCAACATGCGGTCTGCATGTCTGGCAAAGACAAGACCCTGCTGCAAGCGGTCTTTGAGCAGGTTGCGATTGGCTAACCCGGTGAGAGTGTCGTAGCTGGCCTGATGTTCCAACTCCTCTTCGTACTGCTTACGATCTGTGACATCGTTGATGACGCTGACGTAGTGAGAGATCAGACCGTTCTCGTCACGAACCGGGGAGACCGACAGCTCATTCCAGAAGAGGGTGCCGTCCTGACGATAATTACGAATAACAGCATGCCCTTCATTTCCTAAACGCATTGCTGATCTTATATCGACGACCCCCTTCTGGTCGAGATCGTTGTTGAGCAGGAACTGTGCATCTCTTCCTAGTAGCTCGTCCGCCTTATAGCCGGTGATCCGCTCAAAGGCGGGGTTGAGATAAATGATCGGTGCTGCAGATTGGGACATGTCGGAGATAATGATGCCGTTGCTGCTCGCTTCGATGGCCCGGGTGCGCAATTGCAGAGACGCTTCTGCTTCGCGTCTGGCAACAGCCGTACGCAGCGCATCGATACCATAGATGAGGTCTTCGGCAAGTTCGGTCAGCAGGGCCATCTCATCGGTATTAAAGGTGTTGTCACCCTGACTGTAAAGGGTCAGAACACCACAGAGATCTTTGCCGGTAATAAGCGGAAAAGCGGCCGCAGAGGTGAACCCAAACTTTTTGACCATCGGCTTGAGGTGTGCGCAATCCGGGTTGGATTCGAGGTTGTGAATAATGACTGCTTTACGACTTGATGCCGCCAATCCTGTCGGTCCCTGACTGCGGTCGCCGCCGTCCAGCGTGATGTTCAATTGCTCCAGATAGGCTGATGCCTCGCCGGAATGCATCACGGGGTCAACCACGACACCATCACAAAAACCGACCCAGGCCAGTGGGTAGCCACCGATCTCTGTCAGGTTGGAACAGATGCTCTCCAGCAGGCTGGTTTCATCAGTTGCCCTTACCAGCGCTTCATTGCATCGACTAAGAACACGCAGCGTCCGATTTAGAACATTTTGTAACTCCTCATTTGCTTTGCGCTCGCTGATATCGTGCAGGATACCGGTGAAATATCGACGGTCGGACAGGAACAGCTCGCTGACAGAAAGAGCCAAAGGGAAGGTGGTGCCATCTTTGCGCTGTCCCTCAACCTCACTGTTTTTATGGAGTCGTTTGGTTTTTTCAGTATTCAGGTAGTTGGCAATGTACGAGTCGTGCTCGTCCGAATAAGGGCGAGGCATCAGGATTTTGACATTTTCTCCTTCAAGCTCGGTCTCAGTATAACCGAACATTGTTAAGGTCGCGGCGTTGACCGACTCGATAATCCCTCTTTCATCGATGGTGATGATGCTGTCAGGAGCGCCGGCCAATATTGTACGGAGGAGTTCTGTGCTTTCTGCCTCGGCGGCCTGTGCGGCACGATGCTCTTTACGGATGCGGGCGGCATCAAGAACCGCCATAATTGTGAGGGGGAGGCGTTGGATGTGTTTGCGACTTTTGACGACATAATCAGCCGCTCCACGTTTTAACGCCTCAACCGCGACCTCTTCGGTCCCGGTGCCGGTGAGCAACACCACCGGCAGTTCCGGGTGGTGCTGTTGTACCGCTTTCAAAACATCCAGGCCAGTGTAGCCAAGAATATTAAAGTCGGAAAGGATAATATCAAATTTCCCATCTTCTAGTTTCAGCTCAAACTCTTCACGGGTGGTTGCGCTGGTAATTTTAAAGTCTATCTCTGCGTGATCCAGTGCGTCTTGCACCAGATCACGATCATGCAGATTGTCGTCAATGTGAAGAATACGGGCCGAACGGTTCAAGCTTGTAGTCATGCAGCTACCCCTTTTGAATATATGGCTGAAGATGCGTCTGTTATCGTGACGGCAGACTTGCAGCGCAATAAATTTTTTATTTGTGTCACTCTCGTCTTTGGTTCTGTTCAACGGTCATTTAATTATTATTGATTCTGCTCCGGGCTTGTATCGTGCTTTGGTGGTTTGACGTTGAGGGTCAGCCAGTACTCTCCAACGTTACGAACGACCGCCAGGAACCCTTCAAAAGAGATCGGTTTGACCAGGTAGCTGTTGGCTCCGCAGTCATATCCGAGCGCCCGATCTCCTTCCTCAGTAGAAGAGGTGAGAATAATAATCGGGATTCGCATGATATACGGAGCGGTCTTAACCTGACGCAATACTTCGAAACCGTCAATTTTCGGCATTTTAAGATCGAGCAGAACAACGTCGGGTAAAGGATATTTTCCCCGATCGGCGAACGGCCCATTCCCAAAGAGGTAGTCGAGCGCCTCCTGACCGTTTTTGGCAACCTGAATCGTGTTGCTGAAATGAGCTTCCCGGAAGGCGTCAAGGGTGAGCTCGACGTCCATGGCGTTGTCGTCGACCAGAAGGATATTGGCGGATCTACTCATGATTCTTCCTCTCTGGATAGTGCCCCTGCTGTGAGGCTTGAGGTGCACGGTTCAGGCGAAGATTGAAGCTGCTCCCTTCGTCTTGAATGGACTCAACCCCGACCGACCCTCCCAGTAAATCTGCGACTTTTTTAACAATTGAGAGACCGATACCGGTGCCGGGGAAATCATCGTCGCTGTGCAGACGCTGGAATACATCGAATATTTTTTCCTGGTATTCGGCGGCGATGCCGATGCCGTTGTCGCGGATGGAGATGACGACATCATCTTCGAGCTCTTCCCAGTCGACAGAAACAGAGGAGCTAACCCCCGGGCGACGGTAGGTCAGGGCATTGTCCAGCAGGTTGGCGAGAGCCTGACGCAGCAGAGTCGGATCGCCGAGAACAATCGGCAGGGCAGGGGCCACCGTCAGGGTCACACCTGGATCAGACAAGAGTTGGGCGCGCTCTTCTGTGAGCACGGACAGGATTTTGTTGAGGGGGACCGGTTGCAGTCGCACCCCACGCTGTCCGAGTCTGGAATAGGTCAGTAAGTCGTCTATCAGCTTGCTCATCCGCTCTGCGGCGGTTTCGATGTTGCCAAGGTAATGTTGCCCTTGTTCATCGAGTGCCGATTTGTAACGATTCGTCAGAATGTGTGCGAAACCGCTCACTGCCCGCAGAGGGGCACGCAGATCGTGAGAGACTGAATAAGAGAAAGCTTTTAGATCCTGATTGGCCGCTTTTAGTTCCGCGGTCCGTTCCGCGACCAACTCCTCCAGATGCTTCTTGTGGTGCAGCAGTTCGAATTCAGATTGCTTTCGGTCGGTGATGTCCTGGAAGGAGCCGCGTACGTTGACAACTTTACCTTTGTCAATAACGGGACGACCGATGGTTTGAACCCATTTGTGCGCTCCTTTTGCGGTCTCCATTTCAAGCTCGAGGTTATAGCTTTCTCCTATCTCAATAGCTTTTTTTATAGCCTGTTCAAGCTTAAGACGGGACTCGTCAGAATAAAAGCTTATCCCGCGTTCGACATTTGTCGGTTCACCAGGGTCGAGATCATGTATCCTTGCGACCTCCTCGGTCCAGGTTCCTTCCCCTGTCCCCGGGTTAAATTCCCACCCGCCGATCTTTGCGACTCGTCCTACTTGCTGCAATAGCTGTTGATGATACTTGAGAGCCTCTTCAGCCTCCTTGCGTGCCGTAATATCCATACCGAATGAGATGGAACCGGCCTTGGTCTCTCCATCTTGCAGTTGCCGGTTTTTCCAGAGGATATATCGTTCGTCACCTTCTTTGGTCAGCACCGGGTTCTCAAAAAACTCGCGCATCTCTCCATACCGGGTGATCTGCTCAAACTCATTCCAGACCTCGGGGAAGCGCTCGCGCGGGACGAGTTTATTGAACCAGTTTTGACCGATAAGTTCCGCTTTGGAATAACCGGTCACCGTCGATGTGGTTTCGTTGACACGTACAACCCGACCCTCTCCATCGAGCTGTATAAACAGCACGTTAGCGGTCTGGATCAAATTTTCGGCAAAGTCTTTGGCATCGCGAAGGGCTGCTTCGGTCTGTTTGCGCTCGGTAATGTCTTTTGTAAAGGAGAAAGAAAACGGTTTTCCTTCATATTCGAGATAGTTGATGGAAACCTCGACCGGGAAGGTCGAACCGTCCTTGCGGCGATGTCGGGTCTCTATTGTTCCGGCTCCTCTGGTCCGCAACTCTGCCCGATGAGCCAGCCAGTAATCCTGTGAAAAGCACGGGTCGATGTCGAAGACGCTCAGTGTGCAGAGCTCATTATGTGTGTAACCGAGACTGTTGCAGGCATAGCTGTTGGCATCCAGAATCTTTCCTTCCTCGTCAATCCGGAAGATGCCGATCGAGGCCTGTTCCATACAGAATTGTGAAAGCCGCCAGTCGGTTTCGAGTGCCTTTCTTTTTGTGATATCCTGATTGATAACGATGGCTCCGGTGAGCTCGCCATTCCTGTTCAAGAGTGGCACCGTCGATTCAAGGATAGTTTTTTGGCTTCCGTCGGGAATCTCGATGAGAAGTTCATCATCGAGGGACATTTCTCCATGGTAAAGAGCGCGAGACAGACTCCGGTCTTCCTCTTCAATGCTCATTATGCGCTTTGCGCCCCGGATTGACGTGCTGGCCGGGTTGACGAAAGTAACCTCTCCCTTGAGATCGACAAGCCGTATGCCGACCGGTATGGTATCAATGACTTGTTTCAGCAATGTCTTTTGCTGGAGCAAGGCGACTTGGTTGGCTTGCTCCCGAACAAGCGATTGCCGTGACAGGTAAAAGAACAGGAGGGTGGTTATAAGGACAAAAAACCAACCCTTGGCCGTCTGCATCCTGTCGAGCTGGTGGATATCCTGAACGAACAATAACAAGAGTCGATCGGAGAAATAGATCCAGAACGCGGCTAATAAAGCGTAAACGGCCGTGATTTTTGCAGCAATTCGAGTTGCGGAGTTTTGACCCGGTTTAGGAGGTGGAAATGCAGGGAGTGAAGCCATCAGTTCACCTTGCAGCTTACGGGTTGAAAATAACTGCTGCAATACTATCACATACCTGTCTTAAATTTGATTGCTAATTTAAATCACGGTTGTCCGCCTGACGGGTCTTTTGGCGCGCAGAAAATTAGAAGTTGGGACAAGAGAGGTTTACTCTGGTTTAAACTCCCTGTATTCTCCTCTTCGACAAATTGAAATATCAAACTTATTTTTTAATACTTGAACGAGGCACGCAATGGCTCAACCCTGGAAAACTCTTGAAAGTCTCTCCACTGAAGAGGGGGAGCTTGAACTGCGGCAGCGCGGTGCGAAAGATTTTTTGATCACCATCGGCGGACAGGTCTTGATGAATAGCCTGTCCAATCGCTCCGAAATTGTTCTTGGCCAACTCGGTTGTCAATATCTCAAAGATCATTTTGCTCCCAGGGTTCTGGTCGGTGGTCTCGGCATGGGTTACACCCTCAAAGCGGTTCTCGATTGTCTCCCAGAAACAGCAGAGGTGATTGTGGCTGAGCTTAACCCGGCTGTGGTCGATTGGTGTAAGGGGCCGCTGGCGCTCCTCACCGACAGTGCCGTCACTGATCCACGGGTGACGGTTGAAATCTGTAATGTGGCTGAAGTTGTACAGCAGGCGTCTCAAGCTGCATGGAGTCAAAAATTTGATGCGGTGGTGTTTGATCTCTACAAGGGACCGCATTACAAGACCGACAAGGTCAAGGACCAACTTTACGGCAGCCGTGCGATCGCAAATGTCTATAACGCTCTGAAACCAAACGGTCTGTTTACGATCTGGGGGGAGAATTTTGATGAAGGGTTCGACAGGCGGCTTGGCGCGGCTGGGTTCACGACCAGCAGCCAAAGACCGGGGCGGGGCGGTTACCGGCATGTGGTGTTTGTCGCTGAAAAAGGGGAATAAATAACTTTTTTTCAATAATTAATTACTTCAGAGAGAGGATATTTTATGAAAATCTGGGTTGATTCTGATGCCTGTCCCAGAGTGATAAAAGAGATCCTTTATCGGGCTGCAGAGCGAAAAAAAGTGCAGATCACGCTGGTGGCGAATCAGCCACTACGCACGCCGCCATCACCCTACATCGATTCGCTGGTTGTCAGTGCCGGGTTCGATGTGGCGGATGATAAAATAATCGAATTGATCAATCCCGGTGACCTGGTGATTACCGCTGATATTCCGCTCGCTGCGGCGGCAGTCAAAAAAGAGGGGTATGCTTTGAATCCGCGGGGTCAATTTTATACGACAGATAATATCGCTGAACGGCTCGCGGTGCGCAATATGCTTGATGAACTGCGTGGTGCCGGAGTGGAGACCGGCGGACCGGCAGCGATCGGTCCGAATGATAAACAGACCTTCGCTAATCAACTTGATCGGTTCTTGGCCCGCAATTAGCCGGAGAATGACTCAGCAGGGCGCTATTTTATTTTTTTTCTGGCGGCAATCGTTCCGTGCGGTATATTGTCACAGGATATTTGACTTCAACTTTAAGAAATGATGATATTCATGCCCTTTTATCGATCCCTGTCGATTCTGTTTCTGATTCTGTTACTTGCCCCTCTGACTTCATCCCCGGCTTTGGCTGCGGTTACTTTTGAACTGTTTTATTCGAGCCCAACTGAAGAGGTGATTCTGGGGAGTAACGAACCGTTATATCTCGGCATTCGTTACGATAGTGATCTGCCGGTACGATTCCTGCCGAGTGCATTACGTCAAAAAGAGAAGAGAGAGGTCGGGGCTCGTACAAGTAGTGCTGATCTGCATGCCTCCGGCCAATTAAAGGCGTTGACCTGGATTTCGTTCGATAATCCGACCCACATTGATGAGGTTGTGGTGACCGCCTACGATGAAGCATGGAATGAAGTTGCAGTAGCATCTATCCTGATCGACTCTCGGTGGAGTGAAACAATCATTGAGTCACCACGTGAACCGGCTGAGTGGGTGCAGGCGCTGCAAAAAAAAGAGCGGGTAAAGCGTGATTATCTGTTCGATTCAGCACCGAAACAGCCTGACCCGGTTTCGGATATTATTTTTATCCTTTCCCTGTTGTCGATCCCGGCTTACATCGTCATGCAAATTCAGATGTTGCGCCGCTATCGACTCCGTTGGCGCGAATTAGCCACCGTACCACTGATAACCGCACTCCCTCTGTCCGTCTACGCTTTTTGGGTCGATATCGGCTTTAATTTGCGTCTCTGGCCCCCATTCTTTATGTACTTTTCTCTGTTTGCCTGTGGTTATCTGTTGACGCTCTGGACGATAAAAAAAATCAGGGGATAGTTTTGACTCTATCCTGAGATTCATCGGGATTCTCCGTCGTTTTTTTCATGAACGGTGTAATCAACTCTATCGGCATCGGGAAGAGGATCGTTGAATTTTTCTCACTGGCGATTTCGGTTAAAGTTTGCAGGAAACGGAGCTGCAAGGCGCCGGTTTCAGCATTGATATTTTTTGCGGCCTTGGCGAGTTTTTCTGATGCCTGCCATTCCCCTTCGGCGTGAATAATCTTTGAACGCCGTTCCCGTTCGGCTTCGGCCTGACGCGCCATTGCCCGCTGCATCTCGATCGGCAGGTCGACATGTTTGATCTCGACATTGGATATTTTAACGCCCCACGGGTCGGTTTGGCGATCGAGCAGTTCCTGCAGATTTTTATTGATCTTGTCGCGTTGCGCCAATAGATCATCGAGCTCAACCTGACCCAGAACGCTGCGGAGTGAGGTCTGAGCCAGCTGACTGGTAGCATACAGGTATTGTTCGACTTCAATTAACGCTTTATCCGGCTGGACAACCCGAAAATAGAGGACGGCATTAACTTTCATTGAGACGTTGTCGCGTGTAATGACATCCTGAGGTGGAACATCCATAGCGACGGTTCGCATGCTGACCTTGACCAGCTTGTCGACGATTGGAATGATAAAACGCAGGCCCGGGCCCTTGACTCCTGCAAAGCGGCCGAGCCGGAAGACAACGCCTCGTTCGTATTCGATCAGAATACGAATCGAAGAAGCGAGAATAAGGACCAGAATAGCAGCTGTGATCACCCAGAATAGATCGACTCCGAGTTCGGGTAACATATCGGCTCCTTTTGTAAGGTTGAATGTTAAGGTGTGGTTGTTTTATAGGGTCTGACCAGCAATTGCAGATGGTCACCAATGCCGAGTACCTCTATATCATCTCCTGCGGCGACAGGTTCTGTAGATACCGCCTGCCAGTATTCACCATGAACAAAGATTTTACCGCTTTTATTAAGCGGCGTGACCGCTTGTCCGATCTCTCCGATCATCCCTTCGATACCAGAGAAGATCGGGCGTTTCTGGTTGGACAATACCATCCAGGTCGCAAAGAGAAAGAAGCCGCTACTGGTCAGGACAGTTGCCGCGATCACCACTTTCGATATCTGCAGATACGGTTCGCTGCTGTCAATCAGCATCAGAGAGCCGATCGCCATAGAGATAATTCCACCGACGGTCAGCATGCCGTATGACATGATCTTGATTTCGAGGATAAACAAGACCATTGCCAGGAGTATCAGCAGTACGCCGACATAATTGACCGGCAACGCCTGCAGGGCAAAGAAAGCCAGAAGCAGTGCAATAACTCCAACGACACCGGGCAGGATTGCTCCGGGTTGGGAAATCTCAAAAAATATTCCGAGCATGCCGAGCATCAACAGCATGTAGGCAATGGTCGGATTACTGAGAGTGTCGAGAATTTTTTGTCGCCAGTTCATCTCGACACGATTGAGTTGAGCCTGTTGACTACTGAAGATCACAGGTTTTTTGTCGCGGTGATAGGTCTTTCCTTCGATTCCGGCAAGCAACAGAGGTATATTATCCGCAACCAGATCGATTACTCCCAGTTTCAATGCCTCTTCGGCCGGGATTGAAGCGCTGTCGCGTACCGCCTTTTCTGCCCAATCACTATTGCGACCCCTTTTTTTAGTCAAACTCTTGATGTATGCAACTGCATCGTTTGTCACTTTTTTTTGCATCGTCTCATCTTGTTGACCCTGCACAAGTGCGACCGGGTGAGCAGCACCGATATTGGTTCCGGGCGCCATGACGGCAAAATCAGCAGCCAGGGTGATCAGAGCACCGGCCGAGGCGGCACGACCGCCGGAAGGGGAGACATAGACGATGACCGGACGCTCCGATTGCAACTCTGCCTGGATAATCATCCGCATAGCACTATCGAGACCGCCGGGAGTATCGAGCTGAATCAGTATTGCCAGCTCTTCTGACCTGTTGCCGGTTTCAATCTGTTCTACGACGAATGCAGCCGTGACCGGATTGATGGTCGATTGTACCACCAGATGGCGGATGGTTGTCTGCGGCCAGCTTTCGGCAACGACACAGAAATTAAAGATAAGAAGGAGAAAACAGAGCTTTATGACAGGTGAGTGTTGTTTCATAAATCAAGATTATCGTCATTGTTTCAACTGTCAAACCCTCACCGTTGCAACTGATAATAAAATGTTTTTGAAATAGACAAGTCTGCTGAATACGCTATAATCAAATCAATTTTAATACTCTTTATTCTCGTTTATATCTGAGAAGATTTATGCCAAAAACGTATCATCTGGTCACATACACTCCGGAAGAAGAGCGTCTCAATCGTTTTACACACGGATTTGGTGTTTTAGCCAGCTGCGTCGGGCTGGTGTTTTTAATTATCGCTTCAACCCGTACCGGTGATCCGTACCGGATTGTCAGTTCTGCGATCTTCGGGGCCTGTTTAACCCTTTTCTACATGGTTTCAACGCTCTATCACTCTGTACACACCCCCAAAGTGCGGAATCTTTTCCGGATTCTGGATCATGCTTTTATCTATATCGTAATTGCCGCTTCATACACTCCATTTGTGCTCGTAACTTTACGCGGCAACGGCGGTTGGACTCTGCTCGGCATTATCTGGGGATTGGCCGTAGCCGGTGTGATCTTCAAGATTTTTGCTGTCCATCGAATCGCTTTTCTGGCACCGGTTCTCTATGTGGCGATGGGGTGGCTGATCGTTGTCAAATTTGATACGCTCCTCTCTCTGATGCCGGAAAAGGGGGTGATGTGGCTGCTTGTCGGCGGTATTGTTTACACCGTCGGACTGCTGTTTTATGCAATCGACAAAATCCCCTGTAATCATGCTATCTGGCACATTTTTGTTCTCGGCGGGAGTTTTAGTCATTTTCTGGCAATTTATTATTACGTCATATAAAGGTCTTGTGGAGCGGAAGAAGGCAGGGAAGATGAAAAATTAAAAGCCCCGGTCAATTCGCCGGGGCTTTTCAAAATTTTATTGTTCTCAGAGCCCCTTTGCGGGGTTATTCCTGGATAATCCAGGTGCTTTTTCTTGAAACTATGTTCGAACTCCTATGTGACCCGGTGGATCAGAGACTGCCATACAGACTTCCTCCTTTGACTTCGTTCGGGTTACTAAGATAGTGCCGCACGGCACCCACCTTTTAAAGACCGTCCACGTTTTGGTTATAGTTATTTGCTGAAAAGGGACGATCTTTAAAGAATGTGACCCGTTCAAACTGTTTTTATTTTATCATCACTTAAGACGGAGTCAAGTGAATGGAAAGAGACTGTCTGAGCTGTCTTTTAAAATACTCTGATTGTAAATGCACTTAGATCCATTGCCTTAATCTTTTTCTTTTTGGAATTTTACTCCTGTGGATATTGTCTGGCTTAATATTTTTTCAGTACTGTCCGTTTTTACTCTGGCGATTGTCAGCCCCGGTCCAAACTTTATTATGGTGGTGAACACGGCGCTCTCTGATTCACGACGTGCTGGCCTCTATACCGCGCTTGGTGTCGCCACCGGTAGCGGACTGTTTGCTTTGGCCGGGATGCTCGGCCTGATTCTGGCCATAAATTCTTTGCCGTATTTTGCGATTTTTGCTCCACTTGTTGGCGGCGTCTATCTTGTCTGGCTCGGATATAAGATGATTCGCTCAAAACGCCGCGACCCATCTTCGCTGGTTTCTGTCCCGGCCGTTGCAACGGATATTTTACACCCTGTTGCAGCTTATCGGACCGGGTTACTGACCAATCTGGCTAATCCAAAAGCCTGGGCATTTTATTTAAGTCTGTTTACGCTGGTAATGATTCCAGAGACTCCGTTCTGGGCTAAAGTTTTGCTGAATCTGTTCATGTTTATCATCTCTTTTGTCTGGTATGCCATTGTCGCTCTGCTGATTACTGACATACGCATACGACCACAGTTTCTGCGCGTCCAACATCTGGTCCAGGCTCTTCTCGGTTTTCTTCTGATCGGGCTCGGAGGGCGATTATTACTGACAGCTTTATAGAGGGAAAACTATTTTTTTAATTTATTTTTTTCACACTATCAGTCTGAACTCTGTATAATCACTACTAAAAGTCACTTCATGAATTTCATTATAAAGATGTTTTTAATTGTGCATTATTGAATTCATGTTTCAATTAACAGGTAAGACATAACTCGACAGGAGAGAAATATGACAGAGCATGAAAATAACAAAGATGAGCAGCAGGAAATCGGTTTCTATGAGAAGCTGACCAAGCGAACGGCAGAGATTCTGGAAGAGGGGAAGAAGACTTTTGATGAGTCTTTGAAAAAAGCGGGCGAAGAGTTAAATAACGCCGGAGAATTTTCGAGTGAACAGGCTGAAAAAATCAAGACTTGGGTACGCAGAGACTTTGCCCTGATGGGTCAGCACGCTGAGAAAGCCCGTGATTCATTCAAAAAAGCGGTTGAACCTCATCGCGTGGCTGCCGGAGCCAAGAGTCTTTTTTCATGGGTTTTGAGTTCAACAGCCGAGACACTATCTGATTGGGCGGCAAAGACCGAGAAAAATCTTGAATATAAAACCGGGGAAGTGACCAGTCCTGGCACATTAACCTGCAAGATGTGTGAGGCTGAGATGCACTTGAAGTCGAATGTGCGGATCCCCCCCTGTCCAAAGTGCCACGCGACTTTATTTAGAAAATCTTATTAAAAAAGCGCCCGAAAGGGCGCTTTTTTTAATCTTTTTATCTTGTGAGCTGCCGATACTTGATCCGGTGCGGCTGTTCAGCCGCCGGACCGAGACGTTTCTTGCGATCCTCTTCGTATTCGCTCCAGTTCCCTTCAAAGAAGGTGACTTCGCTATCTCCTTCAAATGCGAGAATATGTGTGGCGATCCGGTCGAGGAACCAACGATCGTGACTGATAATAACAGCGCAGCCGGCAAAATTTTCCAGTGCTTCCTCCAGTGCCCGCATGGTGTTGACATCGAGATCGTTCGTCGGTTCGTCAAGGAGCAGAACATTTGCCCCCTCCTTCAGCATTTTTGCCAAGTGTACCCTGTTCCGTTCACCGCCGGAGATCATGCTGACTTTTTTCTGTTGATCACTACCGGAAAAATTGAAACGCCCAACGTAAGCGCGGGCATTAACCAATTGGTTCCCCATTTCAAACTGATCCTGACCACCTGAAATCTCCTCCCAGATGGTCTTGTTTGCATCGAGCTCACGGGATTGATCTACATAGGCGAGCTTGACCGTGTCACCGATTCTGAAACTTCCATTATCTGGTGCTTCCTGTCCGGTAATCATCCGAAACAGGGTGGTCTTTCCGGCACCATTCGGGCCGATAATGCCGACAATTCCGCCCGGCGGCAGACTGAAATTAAGGTTTTCATACAGCAGGCGGTCGCCATATCCTTTGCTGACACCGTGTGCCTGGATGACAATATCGCCAAGGCGCGGTCCCGGTGGGATGTAGAGTTCGAGATCTCGCGTCTGTTTATCGGATTCTTGCGTGAGCAGCTTTTCGTAAGCACTGATACGAGCCTGACTTTTAGCGTGACGCCCTTTGGGCGACATGCGGATCCATTCGAGTTCGCGTTGGAGCGTTTTCTGCCGGGTCCCTTCAGTTTTTTCCTCTTTTTGCAGACGATCCTGCTTCTGTTCCAGCCACGACGAGTAGTTCCCTTTCCAGGGGATACCATGCCCGCGGTCGAGTTCAAGAATCCAACCGGCGACATTATCGAGGAAATATCGATCATGAGTGACGGCGATGATTGTCCCTTCGTAACGTTGAAGATGGTGTTCCAGCCAGGCGACGGTTTCGGCGTCAAGATGGTTGGTCGGCTCATCGAGCAGCAGAATATCGGGTTTTTGCAGCAAGAGTCGACAGAGGGCGACCCGGCGTTTCTCACCACCGGAGAGAACGTTAACCAGCGCATCGGCCGGCGGGCAACGCAGGGCATCCATCGCCTGATCCAGCTTGGAATCGAGATCCCAGGCATTGAGATGATCGAGTTTTTCCTGCACTTCACCCTGGCGTTCAATCAATTTTTCCATGTCGGCGTCAGGATCGGCAAAAGAGTTGTTGATCTCTTCAAATTCCTTGAGAAGATCGACCGTCTCCTGAACCCCTTCTTCAACAACTTCGCGAACCGTTCGTGTTTCATTCAGCAGCGGTTCCTGCTCCAGGTAGCCGACGCTGTACCCTTTGGAGAGGACCGCCTCACCATTGAAATCTTTATCAACGCCGGCCATGATTCTCAGCAGTGTGCTTTTACCAGAGCCGTTGAGACCGAGTACGCCGATCTTGGCACCATAGAAGTAGGAAAGAGAAATATCCTTGATGACCGGCTTTTTGTCATAAAACTTGGATATTTTCATCATGCTGTAAATAATTTTTTTATCGTCTACGCTCATATTTAACTCCTGTTCAGGGTCGCTTTTGTTTATGGCCGCGCATTTTAGCTTCTTTATGGGTGAGAATCCAGAGCTAAAAAAGATAAAGGGAGCCAAGCAGGCTCCCTTTTGTTCCGGACAGTGCGGTTGTCACTCTTCAGGGATTTTAAAGACAACATGCACACCCGGTAACGCTTCGAGTTTCGACATGTCAATGCTGGCGGTATCGCCGATCACCCCGACGATGACCCGATTGGCACCGGTCGACTGATGAAAATCAAAATCACCATCGACCAGATACTGTTTAACCTGCTGCAGTGACTTTTCGTCAGCATTTTTTTTCATGATAATCAACATGACGCTCAGAGTCCTTTCGTTTTGATCCGTTCCAGGGTTCGGGATTCATCAATAACGCGCTCAAACAGACGAACAATGGCACTATCATCGAGTGGTCCCGGATTGTTGGCCGTCATGATATCGAAAATACGCTTCTCACGTGCCGGGTCGTACACCGGAAGAGCCAGCTTTTTTTTAATCTCGCCAATTTTGAGAGCGAGAGCCGCTCGCGCATTAAAAATTCGCAACAGGTCACGATCGAACTGATCGATCTGCTCACGGTAGTCATCTATATCCAAAAGTGCCTCCTTTAGAATCTTTTTCTGATAAGTGTATCTTTTTTGTAATGGACATCGTCCGTCTGCGGATAATCAAGGGTGTAGTGCAACCCGCGGCTCTCTTTTCGTTTTAGCGCCGAGCGAATAATCAACTCAGCCACGGTGGAAATGTTGCGTAATTCAATCAGATCTGAGGTGATGAAAAAATCCCAGTAATAGTCATCTATCTCTTCCTGTATCATCTGGATGCGGCGCAGCGCCCGGGTTAATCGCTTGGTTGAACGGACAATGCCGACGTAATTCCACATACTAAGACGGATTTCGTGCCAATTATGAACAACGACGACCTCTTCATCACTGTTTGTGGCACTCCCGCTATCCCAAACTTTTACATCGGGGAAAGGGGGTTGCATCTCCTTCATTCGCTCAATAGAACGTTCTGCAGCGCGTGCTGCGAAGACCGCACCTTCGAGCAGGCTGTTGCTGGCAAGCCGGTTGGCGCCGTGCAGACCGGTACAGGATGCCTCGCCGATAACAAAGAGGTTGTGAATATCTGATTCCCCCCATCTGTCAACTTTTACGCCACCACAGAGGTAATGCGCAGCCGGGACGACCGGGATTGGATCTTTTGTTATATCAATGCCGTAACTGAGACAGGTTTCGTAAATATTGGGAAAACGGTCTTTAATGACGTCGTCATCTTCATGGGTAATATCGAGAAAGACACAGTCGTCTCCATGTTTTTTCATTTCATTATCGATTGCACGGGCGACGATGTCACGCGGAGCCAGATCCTTGAGTTTGTGATACTCAGGCATGAAAGCTGTGCCATCAGCCCGCCGCAAAATAGCCCCTTCACCACGCACCGCCTCTGATATCAGAAATGATTTGGCGAGCGGATGGAAGAGGGTGGTCGGATGAAACTGCATGAATTCCATATTGGCAATCGTTGCCCCGGCCCGGTAGGCCATTGCCACCCCGTCTCCGGTGGCAACATCGGGGTTACAGGTGTAGAGGTAAACTTTACCTGCGCCGCCGGTCGCCAAAACGGTGATACGAGCACCGAATGAGATCACTTCATCACTGTTGATGTCGAGAACATAAGCACCGATACAGCGGTCGGGTTTACCCCGTCGATACTTGATCTTGCTCTCTGTTATCAGGTCGACGGCAATATGTTGTTCGTAAAGAGAGATGTTGGGATGGGCACGAACCGCCTCCACCAGCGCCCGTTCGATCTCATGACCGGTCATATCCTTGGCATGCAGAATGCGACGTCTGCTGTGTCCACCTTCCCGGGTCAGATCATACTCATCTTTTTCATTACGGGTAAAGTTGACCCCCCAATTGATCAAATCCTGTATGGCGTCAGGTCCCCCTTCAATGATCATTTTGACGACCGTGGGGTCTGAAAGATAAGCTCCGGCAACCATTGTGTCTTCGATATGCTCGGCAAAGGAATCTTCTTCAGATGTGACCGACGCTATCCCTCCCTGAGCCAGGTCCGTCGCTGTGTCTGATACCTTCCGTTTGGTGATCAGGGAAACGCTCCCCTTTTCAGCAACTTTCAAAGCGTAAGAAAGCCCCGCGATACCACTTCCGATAATTAGAAATTCTGATATGATTTTCATAACTCACGTTATTTTTAGAGGGTTAATGTCTTTTTTGAGATGTTCATTATGGTGAGCAAGTGAAAGAGTGTCAAGCCATCTCCAACTTCTTTAATATTTACTTGACAGCAGTCACCCCTGCTGTTATTAAATACCTCTTTTTGATGGCCTCGTCGCCAAGTGGTAAGGCAACGGTCTGCAACACCGTCATCACCAGTTCAAATCTGGTCGAGGCCTCCATCATCAAAGCCAGCCTTTATCGGCTGGCTTTTTTATCTTCAGGGTGACTCATGTTTACACCTGTCGTGATTCTCATGTTTGCCGCCTTCGGCTCTATTGCCGGTTTCTTGGCAGGTCTGCTCGGAATTGGTGGCGGGGTGATTCTGGTTCCCCTGTTTCTTTGGGCTTTCGCCCAGGTTGGCTTCCCCGATACCGTTCTGGTTCATATCGCCATCGGCACAAGCTTGACAATCATCTTTCCAACAACAGTCAGCAGTACCTTCAGTCATTTCAGAAACGGCCATGTTAACCCCACACAAGTTTTGTATCTCTCAATCGGGGCGATGATCGGGGCTTTGGGTGGGGCAACTCTGGCTACTTTTGTTGATGGGGAGGTTTTGAAAGGGCTGTTCGGCTTGATGCAGATCGGTGTTGCGGTCAAAATTTTCAAACCGACCAAAATCGAGCATCTGGAACCGGAACGAAAAGTCCCGCCGTATAAACTCCTTCTGGTCGGCCTGGCGGCCGGTACCTTCTCTGCTTTTTTTGGTGTCGGCGGCGGAGTCATTGCCGTGCCGATGATGCTGTTCCTGCTGTACTTGCCGATTCATCGGGCGGTCGGAAACTCCAGCGCCATGATCGTATTATCGTCCGTGGTCGGCGCTCTCTCTTATGTCGTACACGGCTGGTCCGTCCCTGATCTACCGGACTGGACTTTCGGTTATGTCAATCTTCTGGTGGTAGCCATCGTCGCTCCCTTTACCATCATGGCTGCCAGTTTTGGTGCCCGACTTGCCAACCGTTTTGAACGCGATAGACTGATGAAAATCTTTGCCTTTTTGCTGATTATAATTGGCCTGCGGTTACTGATCCCTCTATTCCTCTCTCTCTAGGCGGCACACCATGCAACGAACACCTGCTGTTGCAGGACAGTTCTACCCTGCAGACGCAATATCTCTGTTAAGAATGCTGAAACAGTTCTGTCCCCGTCAGGGGACAACAGAGAAGGTTATGGGCCTCATGGTGCCGCATGCAGGCTATATCTATTCTGGCGCTATTGCCGGCAAAGTGTACGATCAGGTCACAATTCCGAACCGGGTAATACTGCTTGGACCAAATCATCACGGTATTGGCCACCCGGGAGCTGTTTACTCAAAGGGGGACTGGACAACACCTTTGGGGGCGATTACAATCGATGCGCCGTTGGCTCAAGAACTACTGTCTGCAACACCCTTGCTGCAAGCTGACACAACGGCGCACCAGTTAGAACATTCACTGGAGGTTCAGGTTCCGTTTATCCAGTATCTGAATCATCAGTCGACTCTTGTCCCGATCTGTCTCGGCCATCAGAGCTTGGATCATCTCTTGAAAATTGCGACTGCTATTGCAGCCGTGATCAGCAAAAATATCGATCCGATTCTGTTAATTGCCAGTACCGATATGACACATTTTGAATCGGCCGAGAGTGCCGCGCGTAAGGATCGAATCGCTCTGCAGTCTGTTGAAACAGTCGACGCAGAAGGGTTGTTCAAAAACGTTGTTAAGCAGCGGATCAGTATGTGTGGGTTTATGCCGACCGTTGTTTTACTCAAAGTGGCGCAATTATTGGGTATGACGCAGAGTACAATTGTCGTTTACGGAAATTCAGGCGATGTAACACACGATTATAATGAGGTCGTTGCTTACGCAGGAGCTCTGGTCGGGCCGGGATAAAAGGCTTGTCTTACAACGTTCTTGCAAGGTATAAGAGCAGGGTCTTTTCCAACCGTTTAAAATTTATCAACACTCACACTTCTGGTCGCTGCTGGCGACTTTGCTTTTTTGGAGGTATCGATGTCTGAGTTACGTGTCCGTTTTGCTCCAAGTCCGACCGGCCATCTGCATATAGGTGGTGCCAGAACCGCTCTGTTCAACTACCTCCTGGCGCGTAAGGAGCAGGGGACTTTTGTTCTGCGCATAGAGGATACCGATGTTGCCCGTTCAACCCAGGAGTCGGTAGACGCAATTCTCGACGCAATGAAATGGCTCGGTTTTACCTGCGACGAGGGGCCAGTTTACCAGTCTGAACGTTTTGAACTCTACCGTGAAAAAATTGATCAACTGGTGACCGGAGGGAAGGCCTACCGTTGCTACTGTCGTCAGGACGAGCTCGACCAGAAGCGTGAAGCCGCCCAGGCTAAGGGGTTGAAACCAAAATATGACGGGACCTGTCGCGACCGGTCTGATCACCCCGAAAATGCCCCTTATGTCATCCGGTTTCGTTCACCGCTAGACGGCGAAACCTCATTTGACGACCGGGTCAAAGGGGTGATTACTTTTTCTAACGATGAACTCGATGATGTGATCATTCAAAGAACAGATGGGACCCCAACCTATAATTTTGTTGTAGTCGTTGACGATGCGACAATGAATATCACCCTGGTCTTACGTGGCGACGACCATATTAATAATACACCCCGGCAAATTGTCATGTATAAGGCCCTCGGTTATCCGGTGCCGGACTTTGCCCATGTGCCGATGATTCTCGGTTCAGACAAAACACGACTTTCGAAACGTCATGGAGCAACTTCGGTGATGGCCTATCGTGATATGGGCTATCTGCCGGAAGCATTGGTCAACTACCTGGTGCGACTCGGCTGGTCACATGGTGATGACGAAATTTTTTCCATGGAGGAGTTGATCGAGAAATTTTCTCTCGATAACATCGGTCGTTCCGCTAGTGTTTTCAACCCGGACAAGCTCCTCTGGTTAAATGCCCATTATATCAAAACCGGTCATCCGCAAAGACTGGCTGAACTTCTCAAGGAGTATATGCAGGCCGCTGGAATTGAGATCAATAAGGGTCCAAATCTGGTTGCAGTGGTCAAAACGTTACAGGAGAGAGCCCGGACTATGGTCGAGATGGCAGAAGCGGCTCGTTTCTATTTTGCCGATACCGTCGATATTGACCCGTCAGCCGCTGAAAAATTTCTGACCGCAGATAAAAAACCGGTTCTGGAAGCTGTGATTCGTCATCTGCACCTTTTAAAACAAGCCGATGAGGTATCGATCGGTAAAACGTTTGATACGATCATGGAAGAGACGGGGCTGAAGCTCGGTAAGATCGGCCCATCTGTCAGGGTTGCCTTGACCGGGAGCACATCAAGCCCGGGTATTTATGAAGTAATTTCTGTGCTCGGTATAGAGGAGAGCTGCCGCCGGCTGCAACGAATTCAAGAATCTTTGTAAAGAGTGAATTTTTACTTGACGAAGCCCTCATGCTTTGTATATTGTTTGCCACCAATTGGGGTGTCGCCAAGTGGTAAGGCACGGGATTCTGATTCCCGCATTCCAAGGTTCGAATCCTTGCACCCCAGCCAAGAAACGAACGACAGACTCAAGCTTGGGTCGAACGTTATAGTAGTCGTTAAAGATATGCGCTCATCGTCTAGCCTGGTCTAGGACACCGCCCTTTCACGGCGGCGACGGGGGTTCGAATCCCCCTGGGCGTACCATTTTCTGCTTACCTGAGGGTAGGCATCGAGGTGAAGCAATTGCTTCACCTCTTTTTTTATCGTTTACGTTGACGTTGGAATCTCCCCTGTGTAAATTAAGGGTTGCGTACTTGTAAAGTGTAAGGAAGCTATGAACCTGCATACGCCACTCGCTCCCCATTTCAGATTTTGGCATCCTCCAGTCGGCTACTCAGTCGTGACCGGAGCTGACGCGCGCGCGTGCATACTCCCAATAATCCCTCTGCCAATTTTGAACAGTAAAGCAACAGACGCAGACCCTACTGCCGATATGATCGGTAGTGGACTCTATGATTATCTGCGACAATTTCCCGACTGCTCCTACAATACCGAATATGCTGCACTTCTTCGAGATGTCTGGCCTCATTATCTCTCTGATCTGGCAGCCATGATCATCATGCTCGATCATAAAGAGATTGATGCTCCTTATCTACGCCGCAAAATTTCGGGTTTGCAGATCCTTTTATTGCTCAATGCAGATAATCCCGGCTTGCTACAGCAGCTCGGTATGGCCTGTTATGATCTGGCCCTTAATTATGTTGAACTTTCTCATTGCCGCTCACACCTGACCCGGGCCATCGGTTATTTTACTGAAGCTGATCGATTGCTAGCGAATGATACGACCAATCTGAACTACATGGCACAGATCGATTATCTGTTTGGCGATTATCCGCAAGCGATCAAGAGATGGCAACTTTTGTCGACGCTGATTCATGACGAGACGACACAATTATCCCTTGATGCACGAATCGAAGCGATTCAGGGCGTAGAATCGTTGGATCACCCCCTGGTTGTCGATCTGGAATCGATCGGCGAGGCGATGCAGTTGCTCGCCTCAGACGAACCTGCTTTGGCGAGAGCGATACTTGAAACTCTTGAACAGAAACAGATCGTCCCGACTGAATTTCCAAATCCGGAATTCTATTCTCTGTTGGGAATCAGTCGTGAACGATCCGGGGATCCTTGTCTTGCACAGGTCGCCTTTGTCAGGGCGCTGGAACTCGATCCGACCCATCAGCCAGCACTCGATGGCATAAACCGTTATCCTTTACAGGGGGAACAATGTTAAACAATTTAACCTTTGCCGACGTCCTCTTTATCCTGTTGACCGGCGGGGTCATCTATTTCTTTGTCTATTGGTTCGGTCCGATCAGAAAAACACGATCCGGGAACAGAACAGGACAAAAACGACCGGATTTATAATTTTGATAAATGTCCCGTTTTTTTTAAAGTTCAAATCGTGCAGGAGGGTACAAAAGCTGTTTGTGCAATTCTGCACTATTCTTGTTTCAGTTTTTATCGCAACATCCGTTTTTGCTCTGCCGAATCAGGAATCCCGTCTCTATACTTTTCCTCCTGTTTTTGATTATCGATCCGATCCGGCGATCGACTACACCTCTATTAATATCGCAGGACCGATTTTTAAGTACGAACAGAAAGGGAGTGAGCTCAGTCGAGCCATGCGTCCACTCTTTTTTTATACGACAGATCAAGACCGCGGTGCAACACAGCTCGATATTCTCTACCCTTTCTTCAATTACAAACACGATACTGAAATCGTCTCCTACCGTTTTTTATTTCTATTTCATTACTATTCCAACCTTAATGAGAGTTTTCATCAACGGGAGTTTTCACTTTTCCCTTTCTTGCTGTATAAAAATAAGGACGACAGACCTTTTCAGTATGCACTCTTTCCGTTTACCGGACATTTATACAATTTTTTTGGTCGTGACGAAGTCTCTTATTTCCTGTTTCCACTCTATTCACACACGACCAGAGGTGGAACTTATGTCGATAATTATCTCTGGCCTTTTTTTGCACGTATCAGTGGTGACACGCCGCAAGAGTCGGGTCTGAAGATCTGGCCGCTCTACGGTCATTCAGAGAACCCTGGTGTTTATCAAAAGACAATGGTGCTCTGGCCGTTCTGGACATCAGAAGATTTGCAGCAGGATAGTGATAATCCGACGTCTCACCGTTATCTCTTTCCGTTTTATCTTTACAGCGAGGCTCCTGCTGAAAGTCGGCGCATCATTATCTGGCCGTTCTTTTCTTACTTCGATAATCGAAAAAATGGTTATACTGAGTGGAACTTTCCGTGGCCGCTCTTCTCTTATGTCAAAGGGGAGCATCGTTACGGCTACAAAGCGTTACCGCTTATTTCCGACATGACGACAAACAGTAAGCGGACCCGTAACTACCTCTGGCCGATTTTAAGGATCGAAGATCAGCAGTTCAGCACACTTTCCCAGAAGCGAACGCGGCTGCTCTTTTTTCTTTATACCGATTTGATCGAAAAAGAGCGGGGGACGGATCAGACATCTTTACATAGAAAGCTGCTTTGGCCTCTGTTTGGCTATCGCCAGGAGAACGACGTTTCACATTTTTATACATTGGCGCTTCTGGAACCGATTTTTCAGCATTCAGATGGTATTACACGAAATTGGTCGCCTTTGTGGCGTCTTTACCAACGAAAATGGGATAAACAAGGAAATTCAGTCTCGACGCTACTCTGGAATGTCTTCTGGCACGAACGGAGCCCCAAAGGAGTTGCCTGGGAGCTTTTCCCGATTTTCTCTTATCGACATAACCCTGAAAGGGTACGTGAATGGTCTTTTTTAAAAGGGTTGATTCGCGTTGAAAACAATAATGAAAAACAGAGGTTACATCTGCTTTATCTCCCCTGGGGGATTCCTCTGGGAACGTCGGAACTGTAAACCTTATGAGAACAACCCGTTTTACAAAATGAATCTCTTTGAAACAGCACGCTATCTGGATCATTTATGCTGACTAACCTCGGACGAATACTTCTGCTTTCTGCCCAGAGTCTCGGAGAGATGCTCTCTCTTCTGGTTGAAACTCTTTTTTACTTTAAGGAGGCGTTTCGCAACCGGGCATCGATCGTTGCGCAACTCTATGAGGTGGGGGTCGGCACATTGCCGATTGCGATTCTTATGTCTCTGTTTATCGGGATGGTTCTCGCTTTACAAACCGGTTCACAACTCGCTTTACTTGGAGTTCAGGAGAAAATTGGCGCGATCGTCGGATTGTCGATGGCAAAAGAGCTAGGGCCGGTGTTAACCAGTCTGCTGATCGCGGGGCGCGTCGGTTCATCCATGGCGGCCGAAGTTGGAGCGATGCAGGTCTATGAAGAGATCGATGCAATGCGGACTTTGGAAATCAACCCGGTCCGTTATCTGGCTATGCCAAGACTGATCGCCTGTCTGCTTGCCGTCCCGATGTTAACCGTCTTCTCTTTTATCGTCGGGGTCACTGGAGGTGCGGTGGTCAGCGATATTAATCCGGCGATCAATGTCCCGATGTCGGTCTATTATGATGTTCTGACCCGTTCTGTTGATATGGCTGAAATTTTAAATGGTTTGGTCAAGGCGACTGTATTTGGCGGGATTGTCGCCCTTGTCGGTTGTTATGTTGGATTTAAGACCACCGGTGGCGCTCGGGGGATCGGTCGCGCAACCACCCGTTCCGTCGTAATGTCCTTTTTGATGATATTTGTTGCCGACTATTTTTTGACTCGCTTTATGATGTGACCGGAAAAATTATGTCTGACCAGACTCAAAATAAAGATCAGCAGAAGGTCTCTTTTTTCCGACGCCTGACTCACTCCTTCTCGCAAATGACGGTGGAGACCAGTATCTCTCGCGAAGCGTATGAAACCTCCCGGGGGATCGGAATTCAAATCAAGAATCTGTGCAAAAGCTTCAACGGTCAGCCGGTACTGAAGAATATATCTCTTGAAATAAAGCCCGGAGAGATTTTTTCTATTATCGGTGCGTCGGGAACCGGGAAAAGCGTTTTGCTCAGACACCTCGCCAAACTGCTGAAACCTGATTCCGGGGAGATCCTGATCGATAATGAGAATATTAATTTTGAACCGGGGGTCATGGTTGAACAAAAATACCGCTACAGTATGGTTTTTCAGACGTCTGCCTTGTTTAACTCCCTGACGGTTGGAGAAAATATCGGACTCTGGTTAAGGGAAAAAGATGTCCTTCCCGAACGACGTATTCGTCGTGTGATCCGTGAAAAATTGCGTCTGGTTGGTCTTGAAGGACGAGAGTCGATGCCGATTGCCGACTTGTCCGGTGGTATGAAGAAACGGGTCGCCATCGCTCGATCGCTTGCCATGAATCCTGATCTTATTTTTTATGATGAGCCGACCGCTGAGCTCGACCCGGTGACAACCGATGAACTCGCCCGGGTGATTAATAATCTTAAAGACAAGGTGAATCTCACCACGATTATTGTCAGTCACGACCTGAACTTTGCTCTTTATCTGTCCGATCGTGTTGCGATGATGCATGAGGGTGAAATTATTGAGTTAGGAACCCCGGACGAGATTAAAAAAAGTGTTAATCCTCTTGTCCGGCGTTTTCTTTATACGACCACTAAGGGGATTCAAGGGAAGAGATAAGATGACCATTACAACTGAACAGAAAGTGGGGCTGTTTTTTATTGTGGCCTTGATTATTTTGGCCCTGGTGATTGAACTGGTTGAAAATTGGGACCCGTTTCGAAAACAGAATGCCTATTATACTCACTTCAATTCGGCAATCGGCCTCAAAGTGGGGGATCCTGTCCGAATGGCTGGTGTCGAAGTTGGTAAAATAGAAAAAATCAGCATCGATGGCACGCGGGTTCGTGTCGACTTAAAAGTCGATGAAACGACACAAATCCGCACAGACTCGATCGCTCGCATCAGGCAGATGAATTTACTCGGGGGTCAGTTTCTCGGTCTCGATTTTGGTTCAGAAGCAAATACAGTCCTCCCGCCTGATTCCAGCATTATATCTGAAGAAGGGACGAATATTGATGAGTTGATTACCAGTCTGGATAGAAACCAGAAGGAGATGTTCGGCAAATTCAATAATCTGGCGATAAAAATCGAGAATGGCGAAGGGGTTCTCGGCATGTTAATGAGCGATGATGCGCTTGCTGATGAATTGAAATCTACCTTTAACTCTCTGTCAAGGATTGCGTCAACTCTGTCGGATTCGAATGCGGCCAATGATCTGGTTCAAACCCTTGCTAATTTAAAAAATATCTCGGAAGGTCTGCGAAAAGGGGAAGGGACTCTCGGTCGATTAATGACGGATGAGGAGTTATATGTGAATGTCAACAATACCTTTATCGATCTGAGTGCTGTTGCAAAAAAAATCAATGAAGGGGAAGGGTTGTTAGCGAAATTGATCAGTGAAGATGACCAGGTTTATGCGGATCTTCAGAAAACAATGGCCAGTCTTCGAATTATTGCGGGGAAAATTGAATCAGGGGAGGGGACTCTGGGTAAATTGGTCAATGATCCCAGCCTTTACTATGATGCCAAAACGACGCTTAACAAAGTTGAAAAAGCAGCCGACGGTCTGACCGATTCGGGGACGATCTCTGCTCTCGGTACTATTGTCGGAACCCTTTTTTAATTAATCTGGATTCCTGATAAAAATCGCTTTGGGAATGAGAGAATAGTTTCAATCTATTTGAAAGCGAAATTTCCGATTAGAACCGTTTCGAGAATGACAAAACAATTTCAATCTTTAAGATCTGGATTCTCGATCAGGATCTCCTCGGGTCGTCTTGAAATATTTAGAACCGTTCAAGCAGATAGAGCAGGAGCGTCAGAGTACCGGCACTGCACAGAGTTGTGACAAATATGGAACCGGCAACCAGATCCGGACGGGCGTTGAAACGCAACGCGTAGAGGAGGGGGAGCACCGCCGCCGGTGTGCTGGTCTGCAGAATAACAATATTTCGTTCAATCCCCGTAATCCCGAGCAGTAGAGTCAATCCCCAGCCAATCATCGGTCCGATCACCAGCCTCAGAGCCGTCGCAAGAGTCAAAAAACGTACAGCCGGAATCACTTTTGCGTACGACATCTGCATCCCGAGCAGAATCAGCATCACCGGAATAGCCGCCTGCCCGACCAGATCGAGCATATTGAGTAAAAACCCCGGCAACTGCAGATTAATCCCCTGAACGATCAGTGCCAGAATGACTGCATGAAATATCGGTATCTTTGTCGTATTGATGATTGCTCTCTTCAGATTCGCCTGACTCCCCTGGGCAAGGACGATTCCGACTGTTCCAAGCGGTATGGTAAACAGGACAAAAATCAGAATCGATGTATCAAGTCCGGCTGAACCGTATGCAAAAAAAGCGAGCGGCAAGCCAAAGTTGCCGATATTCATCATGGCCGAAGAGAGATAGAGCGCCCGACGCGAATCGCTGTCGATCCTGAACATCCTTGCGGTGAGCCAGCCGACAATCAGCATCAAAGTCGTGTAGAGCCCCATATAGAGGGCCAGTCTGCTCCCGACATCAATAGCGATCGGGTTTTTTAACAGGGCGGAAAAGACCAGCGCCGGGGTCAAAAGATAAAGGGAGAGATTGGTCAGGGTTGTTGAGTCCAGAGCCAGTTTTCGCCCGAGAACAAACCCTAAAAAAACAATTATAAAAACAGGGAGGACAACATTGATAAAGAGCATGTTACAAAACTAGCACGGGGATGAGATTATATTCAATCTGTATCCTGTTTTTGATGCAATTCGTTTGACAAACTAAAGTTAAAGTTGCTTAAATAAGCGGTCAAAATCATCCCCGCTTTTCGGTGTCAAACATCGACCAAGGAGGCACAATGAACCCGCTGGCTTTAGAACTGAATGAACAGATTTCCGCTGATAATCCTCACACTTTCGAACTGTTATCCGAACTCGGTAAAAACCTTTTTTTCCCAAAAGGGATACTGACTCAATCAGCCGAGGCGAAAGATAAAGCCCATAAATTCAATGCAACAATCGGGATTGCTACCGAGAATGGCGGTCCGATGTATCTTCAGTGCATCCAGGATCAACTCCAGGGGTTTGATCCGAAGGATGTTTTCCCCTATGCACCCCCTGCGGGGAAGCCGGAACTGCGCAGCTTATGGCGCGACAAGATGTTGCGCGAAAACCCGAGTATGCAAGGGAAGAGCTTCAGCAACCCGGTTGTCACCAGTGCTCTGACTCACGGTCTCTCTATTGTCGCTGACCTGTTTGTCGATGCCGGTGATCATCTGATCATGCCGGATATGATGTGGGGGAATTACAACCTGACCTTTACCACCCGCTGCGGCGGCATTATCCAGAAACACAACACCTTCACCCCTGAAGGTGGTTACGATGTCGTTGCCTTCAAAGCAGTCCTGCAGAAGACCGCCGCAGAACAAGGGAAGGCGATCGTTCTTCTTAATTTCCCGAATAATCCGAGCGGTTATACCCCGACAACGGCCGAGGGGGATGCCATTGTCGCTGCAATTAAAGATGTGGCTGAAGCCGGTTGCAATATCGTCGTCGTCACTGACGATGCCTATTTTGGCCTGTTCTACGAAGATTCGATGCAGGAGTCGTTGTTCGGTAAATTAGCCAATATACACCCGCGTGTTTTGGCCGTTAAACTTGATGGCGCAACCAAGGAAGAGTACGTCTGGGGCTTTCGGGTCGGATTTATCACCTTTGCCGCAAAAAGCGAAGCGGTGCTGGTCGCTCTTGAGAAGAAGACCATGGGGATCATTCGCGCGACGATTTCCAACTGCCCGCATATTTCACAGACTGTTGTTATCAAGGCGTTGCAGTCAGCAGACTTTATCCCGCAAAAAGCAGAAAAATTTGAAATATTGAAAGAGCGTGCTCTTGAGGTCAAACGGGTTCTTGATCAAGGTCTGTTTGATGATCATTTTGTCTATTACCCGTTTAATTCCGGGTATTTCATGTGTCTGAAGCTGAAAACGGTTCATGCTGAAAAATTAAGGGTACATCTTCTCGATAAGTACGGAGTCGGCACTATTTCAATCGGTTCGACCGATCTGCGCGTCGCCTTCTCTTGTATTGCCAAAGAAAATATTGAAGAGATGTTTGCGATCATTTATCAGGCGGCACTTGACCTTCAGTAATCGATTGTTTTTGTGTAGGTCTCTATTTGAAAGAGGTCAATGGAACGGTTAAAACAGTATCTCGATGAGTCTGGAATCCTGGGTTACCTGAATGGTCGTGGTGCAGACGTCCCACCGGTCTATCTGGTCGGTGGGGCGTTGCGAGACAGCCTCCTGGGGGCCATAGGTGCAGATTTTGACTTTATCATGACGCAGGATCCGACCGTTTGTGCCAAAGGGTTGGCTCACCATTTCAAGGGGTCCTTTTTTATACTCGACCCGACTCGCAACCAGAGCCGGGTCGTGATAGAGATCAAAGGCGAACGCATTATTTGTGATTTTGCACCTTTTCGGGCTCCAACCCTGAAAGAAGATCTGCAAAACAGAGATTTCACCATTAATGCTCTGGCCTGGTCCTGTGCTTCCGATTCGATCAAGGATCACATTTTTGATCCTCTTAACGGGATCGACGATCTGCGAAACGGCAGGCTACGGGTCTGTTCTCCTCAATCCTTCCAGGAGGATCCGCTACGGACCTTAAAGGGGATTCGTCACGCAACCTGCATGCATCTGACTATAGAGAAGGAGACTTTGTCCTTACTAAAAGATGCTGTTGCAAATATTGATCAGATTGCCCCGGAAAGAATTCGTGCCGAATTGGCAAAGATTCTGGCTGATGACGAGGTGACGACCGGAGTCCGCCTATTGAGTGAATCCGGTCTGTTGGCAGAGCTTTTTGGTCAGCCACAGCCAGAGGGGGTATCGCTGGCGATTGAGCGACTTGATAGTTTGAATTCTTTATTAGCAGATTTCAAAACTGACGGCTCGATAGAGTTCCAAACTACTCTTGATAAAGATTTTGAAGAGTACCTGAAGCTTTCTGATGTATTAAAACTTTCGGTATTTTGTCGAGCCTATCGGCCGATTGCGCTGAAAAATGTCTTGCGGGCTTTGCGTTTTTGCAACCGCACGATCGATTTTGTGATGGAGATGCAGTCCCGTTCCCTACATAATGATCTGTCGACAATTCTGGAGTTGCCAAATGTAACTCGTGCAGAAGCGAGATGGGTCGCAAATCTTGGTCGGGAACCGATCGGATGTCTCGCTGTTTTAATGGCTGAGATGCTCTCCTTTCAGATGGATATGACGGTTATTAATCGTTTTGCAAACAGTTTTTTTCTTCATGCTAAGGATGAAAAACTGGTTGAACTGATTGATGGAAACTGGCTGCGTACAAACTATCAGATCAAAGAAGGACCAGTTGTTGGGCGTCTCCTTAAACTGGTGGAAGAAGCCGAGTTAAGGGGTGAGGTCTCGACAACTCAAGAGGTAAAAAAATGGCTCTGGGAAAACCAGAAAACGGTTGACAATATTTTGCTTGAGCACCTATAATCCACCCTCCTTATGAGCGGGAATAACTCAGTGGTAGAGTGTCAGCTTCCCAAGCTGAAGGTCGCGGGTTCGAATCCCGTTTCCCGCTCCAGCTAATCCAGACCCGGCGCCTGACAGCGCCGGGTCTTTTCATATTTTCCCCTACCTGTATTGTACCGCAAGGCGGGCGTGTGATAATCTTCACTAAAGATTAAGTTGGAGATTTAATATGACAAGTCCAATGATCCGTTGTCCGCAGTGTCAAACTGAAACCGAATGGGCAGATAACCCCGATCGACCATTCTGTTCAGCTCGTTGTCGTTTAATTGATCTGGGGAACTGGGCAGACGAATCGTACCGGGTCCCGACCGCATCGGTCAACAATGTGGTCCCCTTTTTACCGTCTGACACTGAAGAGGAGTTTTAAATATGTACCGACTGACAATCTTAACTGATTTTGCCGCAGCCCATAATCTGATCAACTATCAGGGGGATTGCGAGAACTTGCACGGTCACAACTGGAAAGTAGAAGTACGTGTCGCAGCCAGAGAACTGAACAGCGCTGGCCTCGGCGTCGATTTTAAAATTCTGAAACGTGAAACCGAGCAATTGCTGGATACGCTTGATCATAAATATTTGAATGATCTACCGATGTTTAAGGACTTAAGTCCCTCTTCGGAACATATTGCCCGTTATCTTTATGATGAAATCAGCAAAAAATTAAATAACGCGAACGTTACGACTGAATGTGTAACGGTCTGGGAATCGGATAGAGCCTGTGCAAGTTATTCAGCCGACTGACGGTAGACTGATCGAAATATTCTCTTCGATTCAGGGAGAAGGGCCGCTGGTCGGTTTTCGGCAGATTTTTATCCGGGTCAGCGGTTGCAATCTGGATTGTCACTATTGTGATACTGACTTTCAGCCATCTTCTCTCTGCAAGGTCGAAGCGATCCCCGGTTCGGGTGAAACAGAGCTCTGGAGTAATCCGGTCAATCTGGATCGTGTTGCGGCTCAAATCGATCAATTTACAGACCGCCATCCGGGGCTGCATCATTCGATCAGCATCACCGGTGGGGAGCCGCTTGCATCCGTTGTCCTGCTTGAAAACTGGCTGCCGAGACTGAAAAAAAAGCTGCCGATTCACCTTGAAACCAACGGCACATTACCTATGCAGCTCGCCAGGGTGATTCATGATATCGACCTGATTTCAATGGATTTCAAATTGGCATCAGTCTGCAAAGTAGCAACTTCGTGGGAAGTACACCGAAAATTTCTGCAAACTGCGGGGAATAAACTTCTCTGTGCAAAACTGGTTGTCTCGAATTCAAGTACAATCGAGGAGGTGGAGCAGGCCGCACGGATTATGCAGGAGTCTGCTTCTGTCGCTGATTTAATTCTTCAGCCTGCGACGATTGCCGGACAGACGGTGAGTGCCCGCCATCTTTTCAGCCTGCAGGAGTGCGCAGCCAGAATTGTCCCCTCTGTACGGATTATCCCTCAGACACATCGCTGGCTCGGTCTACTTTGAATGAATGCTGCTATTTGCTGATTTTTTTGTTCAATCGATCCAGAAGTTCTTCCAGATTAACCTTGTGGACACCGGCACCATGTGCCAGGTCTTCATAAGCGGCAATAGAACAAGCACTGCATTCCAATCCAAATTCCTCAAAGATACCAATTGTTTCCGGGTATTTACGAATAATCTCTTCAATTTTCATATCGCGTGTAATCATATATTATCCTCTGAATGTTTACCGAATTTAGCCTCTAGTGCTTCTTTCACCAGGGGTGGGACAAAAGCATCGATATTGCCTCGATATGAAGCAACTTCTTTCACAATAGATGAACTGAGATAACCGTAAGGGACCGCTGTCATCATAAACAAGGTTTCAACTTGCGGTTTCACCGTATGATTCATCTGGGCAAGCTGAAATTCATATTCAAAGTCTGAGACGGCTCTCAGTCCCCGCAAGATCGTCTCTGCATTCTGGCTGATAACATAATCGACCAGCAACCCTTCGAAAGAATCGACCTGAAGTCGTTCTTCGTGCGCCATGACTTTACGGATCATCTCTATGCGTTCTTCAATTGTGAAGAGGGATGATTTCTCGGAATTTCTGGCAACGGCAACAATCAACCGGTCGAAAGTACGCAGGCCACGAATCATGATATCAAGATGTCCGTTCGTGACAGGATCGAACGATCCCGGGTAAACAGCAATACGCTTATGCATCTTGAATCTCTCCATAGTGGTAAAAAGTGATCGAGGTCGAGCCATATCTTCGCCGATCAACCTGAACCAATCTCTGTATGGCCTCAGGAAGAGGCGTGGTGTGAGCCGTCTCAACGCAAATAATACCATCAGTCGTTAATATTTTTTTTTCTGCCATCAATAATAAAATTTCGGTAATATCTTGTTCACCGTAAGGAGGATCGATAAAAATAAGATCAAATTTTTGTGTCTGTTTGTCGATAATCTGCCGCGCGTCGGCCTGAATAATTAAAGCGTTTTCAAGCAGACGGGTCGCTGTCGCATTTTTTCGGATCAGCTCGATTGCATGCTTGGAGCTGTCGACAAACAGCGCCGACAATGCGCCCCGACTTAGTGCTTCAAACCCCATTGCTCCGGTTCCGGCAAAAAGATCGAGGACGTTTCGTCCGGCCAGAGTCCCCAGTTTGCTGGTGAGAATACTGAAAAGAGCCTCACGAACTCTGTCCGCTGTTGGCCTGATCCCGGAACTTGAAAATTCTGCCAGTCTGCACCCTCTGGCTGTCCCGCTGATTATACGCAAAAATCACCTTAAAAATTCAATAATTATAGGGTATTTAACGCCTTTAGAAATATCACAAGCGCTGAACAGAGGTCAAGATTTTAGGTTTTTGCAAATTGTGACATAACCTGTCAGACTGATATTGTATAGTCGATACGACTCAAAATAAGGAGACCAAATGGAACGACCGGATCTCGCCACTTTTGCCGCTTCAAGTCTTCAATCACAAGGGCGTTTACATGCAGAACCGTTTAAGGATGATCGACCCGCTTTTGAGCGGGACCGTGACCGGATTATCCATTGTGCCGCCTTCAGGCGACTGGAATACAAGACCCAGGTTTTTATCAACCATGAGGGGGACTATTACCGAACCCGTCTGACCCATTCCCTTGAAGTCGCGCAGATATCACGCGGGATTGCCCGGCGCCTGCACCTGAATGAGGATTTGGCCGAGACTCTCGCTTTGGCTCACGATCTCGGGCATACGCCCTTCGGGCACACCGGTGAGCATGTTTTAAATCTGTTGATGAAGGAGCATGGCGGATTTGAACACAATCATCAGTCGCTTCGGATTGTCGACCACTTAGAAGAGCGTTACCCAGGGTTCAATGGCCTGAATCTCACCTTTGAGGCCAGGGAAGGGATCATCAAACACTCTTCCGAATATGACCGACCTGGCGATCTTTCGGCAGTCGATTTTGAACCAAAATTACAACCCCCCCTGGAAGCTCAATTGATCGATCTGGCCGATGAAATTGCCTACAATAATCACGATATCGATGATGGATTGAAAGCCGGTTATTTAGTTTTGTCGGAACTGGAAAAGATTGATCTGTGGTCTGACGCAGCGTTACAGGTCAAGGGGAAATTCCCCGGTCTGATCGGGGAACGGTATATCAGCCAGACGATCAGCCATCTGATCGGAATTCTGATTGATGATCTGGTCGCAACCACCCGTAAGCGTATTGCTGCGAGTCGTATCCAGAGTCTCAGTGATGTCCGTAATCTGGGCGAGAGATGTGTTACATTCAGCCCTGAAATTAAACGAAAAAACAAAGAGTTGAAACAGTTTCTCTGGAAAAAGCTTTATACCCACTATAAAGTGGAACGGATGCGGGTAAAGTCGGAACGATTTATTCGTTTACTGTTTGAAAATTACGCAGAACACCCTTCATTGCTCCCCCACAGTTATCAGGACAAATATAATTCAGAAGGGGAGATGCGTGTTATTTGTGATTACATTGCCGGGATGACAGACCGTTACGCTTTGGATGAATACAAACGGCTGTTCGATCCGTATGAAAGGGTCTGATTCTGATCAGGACGGGAGAATAATCTCGGGCTTTTTAGCACGCCGATAGAGTAAAAATGTTTTGCCGAGGATCTGGGCGACGGCGGAGGAGGTAAGACGGGCCAACTCGGCCGCCGCTTCTTTGCGGTCAAGTGCACACCCCTCTTGCAATCGAACTTTGATCAGTTCGTGTTTTTCCAGCGCGGCATCGGTTGCACTGACCAGCTGCTCACTCAACTCCTCTTTTCCGATCATCACAACCGGTTGCAGGTGATGACCAAGTCCACGCAAAAAGCGGGTCTGTTTCCCTTTGAGTTCTGTCATGTGATGTTTACTCTCTTTATCTTTTTTGTCAAGGTCGTGCATCATATTTCAGTCGCCAGCGAATGGCAATCAGATAATGTTCCTGTCGTTGATGAATTATGAACAGTATAACGAAAAAGGTATCACAATGTTGAAACGTTTGGTTATCCTCTGCGAAAACAGTGTTGAAAAGCCGGTTCACGCCATTGGCGAACACGGTTTTTCCTGTTTGGTCGAAACCGATAATGGAGTGTTTCTTTTTGATACGGGCCAGGGTTTAGGACTGTTGCACAACGCTGATCTGTTAAATGTCTCATTGAAAAGTTTACAAGGGGTTATTTTGAGTCATGGACATTTTGATCATACAGGTGGGTTGCAACAACTCCTGAGTCGAACCGGCACGCTCCCGGTGTATGGTCATCCTGATCTTTTCCGGGAACGTTTTTGGCTTGGTAAATTCGAACAGAGGCCGAACGGGATCCCCCTCAGCCAGGATCAATATGAAAAACTCGGTGCCTGTTTTGATCTTTCCACCATATTCAGGGAAATTTCACCAGGTCTTTGGTTAACCGGTGAAATCCCGCGACAAACTGAGTTTGAAAAAGTCGACAAGGCCCTGCACTATGTAGATCCGTGTGGAGTATTGACCCAGGATCTGTTAGAAGATGATTGCTCTTTGGTGATTGAATCTGAGCACGGATTGGTGGTTCTACTCGGTTGTGCTCACGCCGGTCTTGCAAATATCTTGCATCATGTTACGACTAAGATGGGTGATGATAAAATCTATGCAGTCCTCGGCGGGATGCATTTGGCACCACTGAATGATGCGCAATTTGCACAGACCGTTGACGTACTGAAACAGCATAAAGTCAGTAAAATCGGGGTGGGGCATTGCACCGGACAGCGTCGATCTGCTGAATTGTATGCACATTTTCCGGCCGAAACTATTTTTCTCTCGGTTGGATCTGTACTCTCTATTTAATCGACACAACAGTGAGGATCTGATGACGCCGACTGTCTACTTATTGCACGGACGTGACAGCAGCCCGCTCAGTGTCAAAATCAAGCGTCTGAGTGCTATAGCAACAACACAAGGTTGTAAGGTTATTGCTCCGGATCTCTCAGCAACTCTGGACCCCGATCTGCGCGTTGCTCTTTTTCTCGATATCGCAAAAGACGACTGTGGCGGATCTGTTATTGTCGGATCGAGCATGGGAGGGTATGTCGCTTTGATGGCATCGAAGGTGATCAAGCCAAACGCTCTGCTTCTGCTCGCACCTGCACTGAATCTGGAAGGATATCGTGAGCCTGCCCCGGAACCTGTCGCTAAAAAGACCACAATTGTTCACGGCTGGAATGACCATCTGATTAAGCCAGCAGCGTCGTTTCAATTTGCCAAAACTCACCGCTCAACACTGTATATGGTTGATGATGATCATTCATTGCAGCAATCAATCCCTTTTATCGAAGAAGTATTTTTGTCGATGCTTAAACGCAGTCAATCAGTATCTCGCCAGGGGAGGCTGACCGCTCTGCTGTAAAACCGCAACTTCACAAGGAGATTTTTATGAATTACAAAATGATTCATGTCTGTTTGCGCGTCCTCGATTTGGCCGTGTCTGAGCGCTTTTATTCTGAAGCCTTTGGTTTTATAATTTCTCGTAAAAAAGATTTTCCAGACAACTTTACGCTCACCTATATGATCGCAGAAGAATTTCCGTTTGAATTGGAGTTGACTTACAATTATGGTCAAACAAAACCGTACGAGCTCGGTAACGGCTACTCCCATGTTGCAGTCGGCGTCGATGACCTGGAAGGGTCACATCGAAAGCATTCAGAAGCAGGATTTGAAGTGACTCCACTAAAGGGACTTCCCGGTTCTCCGCCGCAGTTCTACTTTATAACCGACCCTGACGGTTACAAGGTTGAGGTTGTACGCAATAAATAAACAAAACGCCCCGAAATGGTCGTCATTCGGGGCGTCTATAGCAACTCTAACCAGATTTAGCTGTTTAATTTTTCTGTATATTTGCAGCTTGCGGCCCCTTCGGGCCGTCGATGATGTCAAAACTGACCCGATCACCCTCCGCCAGAGATTTAAACCCGTCCCCACCAATGGCGGAATAGTGTGCGAACACATCGGGCCCATTATCCTGAGTAATAAAGCCAAACCCCTTGGAATCGTTAAACCATTTCACTGTTCCTTCTGCCATCACATGCTCCTTTTTGCACCGGCAATGCCGAAACGGGTATGTGCAGGATTGACGCAATCAAAAACAGCGATCGGGACACCAATGTCGACAATAGCCGCAGGTCAAACATGATTGCAATAAATCTGCACAACAACTGATAAGACTCTTCGTCTATACACTTTCTGTAACGCCAATGCAACAATTTATCACCAGATCATGCTGGTTTCACGCTTTGGGTACGGCTAATATTCTTTACAATTTTTCCCGTAAGCTATATCTTACGGGTCCCCATAACAGGAACGGATATATCTAGATAATGGAACAGAGCCGAATTCGAAATTTTTCAATCATTGCTCATATTGATCATGGCAAATCGACCCTTGCCGATCGACTCCTTGAGGCGACCGGTGCTCTGACGGCCCGAGAGATGTCGGCGCAATTTCTCGACAAGATGGATATTGAACGGGAACGAGGGATCACCATCAAGGCCCAATCGGTTCGTCTTAATTACCGGGCCGATGATGGACATGATTACATGCTTAATCTGATCGACACCCCGGGTCATGTTGACTTCAACTATGAAGTCAGTCGCTCTCTTTCGGCCTGTGAAGGGGCTCTTCTGGTCGTAGACGCATCACAAGGGGTTGAAGCACAAACACTGGCAAACGTCTATCTGGCGATCGAACAGAATCTTGAGGTCTTCCCGGTTCTGAATAAAATAGATTTACCGAGCGCAGATCCTGAACGGGTCATAGCCGATATAGAAGAAATTATCGGCATTGACGCTACGAATGCTGTTCACGCCAGCGCCAAGGAAGGGATCGGCATTCACGAGATTTTAGAAGAGATCGTGGCGAAAATTCCACCCCCGGCCGGTGATCCGCTGGCACCGCTCAAGGCATTGATCTTTGACTCCTGGTACGACTCTTATCAGGGAGGGATTGTTCTGGTCCGGATTGTTGACGGACAGGTTAAAAAAGGGGATCGGATTAAACTGATGGCGAGCGGCCATGCTTATGAAGTTTTGAAACTCGGTGTGTTTACACCTCACACCATGGAGAAAAAAGAGCTGTCAGCCGGTGAAGTCGGATTTATTATCGCAGGAATCAAGACGGTGCAGGATGCCAAGGTTGGCGACACGATTACCCATGAAAAAAAAGGTGCGACGGTCCCACTTCCCGGTTTTAAGGAAGTTAAACCGATGGTCTTCTCCGGTCTCTATCCCATCGATACCAACGATTATGATTTCTTGCGCGATGCGATGGAGAAACTGCGATTGAACGACTCAGCCTTCTCTTTTGAGCCCGAAAATTCCGTAGCGCTCGGCTTCGGTTTTCGTTGCGGTTTTCTCGGTCTTTTGCATATGGAGATTGTTCAGGAACGTCTTGAACGCGAATTCAAGATCGATCTTATCACCACCGCCCCGACTGTTGTCTACAAAGTGACCGACTCGAAGAAGAAAACTTTTGAAGTCGACAGTGCCAACAAGCTACCGGATGTACAATTTGTCGATCAGATCGATGAACCGTTTATCCTTGCGACGATTCACGTCCCGAACGATTTTGTCGGCGGAGTTCTCGCCCTTTGTGAAGAGAAGAGGGGGGTCCAGCGCGAACTGCGTTATTTATCCTCAAATCGGGTTATGGTGACCTATGAGCTCCCGCTCAATGAGATCGTCCTCGATTTTTATGACCGCCTGAAATCGATTACCCGTGGCTATGGATCTCTCGATTATGAACCGCTTGAGTATCGTAAAAGTGATCTGGTCAAATTAAACATCATGATCAACGGTGATGATGTCGACGCTCTTTCGTTGATTGTTCATCGGGGCAAAGCGACGCTCAGAGGGCGTGATCTGGTGGCAAAAATGAAAGAATTTATTCCGCGCCAACAGTTTGTCGTTGCAATCCAGGCAGCAATCGGGGGGAAGGTTATTGCGCGTGAAACAGTTAAAGCTTTACGTAAGGATGTCACCGCCAAATGTTACGGTGGTGATATTTCACGGAAAAGAAAGCTGCTCGAAAAGCAAAAAGCTGGCAAAAAGCGGATGAAACAGATCGGCAGTGTTGAACTTCCCCAAGAGGCCTTTTTGGCGATTCTTAAAGTGAAAGAGTAACGACATGGACGAAACGGTCATCATCAGATCTAAAAAACAAAAAAAACCCTGGTACAAAGAGTGGACTGAGGCCCTCATTTTTGCTGCGATTCTGGCCATTATTATCAGGACATTTGTGATACAGGCTTTCAAGATACCTTCGGGGTCGATGGAAGAGACCCTGCTTATCGGTGACCATCTGATGGTCAATAAATTTATTTACGGCACCCAGATCCCTTTTACCGAAACCCGGATCCTTCCGCTTCGCAATCCTGAACGAGGAGATGTTATCGTCTTTGAATGGCCGGTCGATACCATTAATGAAAAGCTGAATTATTTCACCCGCAAAGATTTCATTAAAAGAATTATCGGCATCCCTGGCGATCAGGTTGAGATCAGGGATAAACAGGTTTATCTGAATGGCGAGCCGTTTAAGATAGATGAAGAACGCTATACCTCGTCTTACATAATCCCAGGATGCAGTGAAATCGGGAACTGGGAGAATGAAGCGCCGGGGACGGTAAGAGACTGTATGCTACCTGTAACCGTACCGCCTGACAGTTATTTTGTCCTGGGGGATAACCGCGACAATTCCAAAGATGGGCGTTACTGGGGGTTTGTTCCTGAAGCCAATATCAAGGGATTGGCTTTTATAAAATACTGGTCGTGGGACTCGCAAAACAACACGGTCCGTTGGCGTCGAATCGGCCGATTGATCGAATAGGAAAAACTAGCGGTTTTTCCATTGACCGACCGGCTCAACATTGATATAGTTCGTCCGGTTTACGACAATTCGGTCCCTTTTAAGTCGATCCTGTGAGATCGACAAGGGTGGCAAAAAAATGAGAAGCAATTCTCCTCTAAAATTTATCCCGGTATCGTGCTGCATGCAGCGCGATACCTTTTTTTGTGTCTGATCAACCGGGTCAGGAGGCATTTTTATGGCAAGTGGACAGACAATTTTACTCGATTCTGCCGGAGTTAATCGCGCTCTGACCCGGATCGCCCATGAGATTCTGGAACAGAATAAAGGGAGTAAAAATCTCGCCTTGGTCGGGATCCGATCCGGCGGTGACACTCTCAGTAAAGAATTGGCCAAAATCATCTGCCGGATTGAACAGGTCGATGTTCCCTGCGGTAGTATCGATATCGGCCTTTATCGTGATGATCTCTCTTCGCGTGGCACCGTAAAAGTTGGCCCGACGGATATCCCTTTCAATCTTGATGGACTATCGATTGTTTTGGTGGATGATGTGTTGTTCACCGGTCGGACAATTCGGGCGGCGATGGATGCCCTGATGGATCTTGGTCGACCTCGGGCGATTCAATTGGCCGTCCTGATCGATCGAGGCCATCGCGAATTGCCGATTCGGGCCGATTTTGTCGGCCGCAATGTCCCGACGGCGAAGGAGGAAAAAGTCGATCTGATTTTTGACGATAACAACTGTGCCGCAGAGGTTCATTTGCTGAAGCCGCGAGTTAAATAGAGGAGGCTGGTATGGCGTTTGCCCATAAACATATTCTCGGTATAAACGAATTGTCGCGCGAGGATATTATCACAATTCTGGATACGGCCGAGAGTTTTAAAGAGATCAACACGCGGGAGATTAAAAAGGTTCCGACCCTGCGTGGAAAAACAATCATCAATCTGTTCTTTGAGTCGAGCACCCGTACGCGGACATCGTTTGAAATTGCCGGCAAACGACTCTCTGCTGACACGGTCAATATCTCGGCATCTGCCTCATCGGTCACCAAAGGTGAAACGCTGGAAGATACAGCGCGTAACATTGAAGCGATGCACCCGGATATTATTGTCATGCGTCATTCGGCGTCCGGAGCGCCACACTATCTTGCCGAACGGCTGAATTGTTCGGTTGTCAATGCCGGTGACGGTGCACATGAGCATCCGAGTCAGGCTCTGCTCGATCTTTTTACCATCCGTCAGCATAAGGGGCGGATTGAAGGTTTGAAGGTCGCGATTATCGGTGATATCACCCACAGTCGTGTCGTCCGTTCCAATCTGTATGCTCTCAATAAAATGGGGGCTGAGGTTCGTTTGTGTGGACCGGGGACGATGATCCCACCCGGCATCGAAAAAATGGGGGCCACGGTTTATGCCGATATGAATGAAGCGATCGATGGAGCCGATGTCGTTATGATGTTGCGGATCCAGATGGAGCGACAGGGAAAATCGTTAATCCCCTCTCTGCGTGAATACGCCAGATTCTACGGTCTGAATACGGTAAATCTCAAATTGGCCAAACCGGATGCGCTGGTGATGCATCCGGGACCGATCAATCGCGGCGTAGAACTCTCGTCCTACGTTGCCGACGGCCCACAAAACGTCATTCTCAGTCAGGTTGAAAACGGCGTCGCGGTTCGCATGGCACTGCTCTATCTGATCAGCGGGGTTGAGCATAGTGAAGCATAAGAAACAACTGAGCTGCTTAGACGAAAGAGGTTTGATATGAAACTACTGATTCAAGGCGGACGGGTGATCGATCCGGCAAATAATCTGGATGCAGAGCTCGATATTCTGATCAAAGACGGCAAAATCTCAAAAATCGGTAAAAATCTCAAGACTGACGGTGTTGAGATTTTTAACGCAACCGGGCGACTGGTCACGCCGGGACTGATCGATATTCATGTTCATTTGCGCGATCCCGGCTACGAATACAAAGAAGATATTGTTTCGGGTACCCGCGCGGCGGCGGCGGGCGGTTTTACCTCCGTCGCCTGTATGCCGAATACCAAACCGGCTCTCGACAATAAGTCCGTCGCCCAATATATTATTGAAAAAGCAGAAAAAGAGGGGTTTGCGCGGGTCTTCCCGGTCGGGAGTATCACCAAAGGACTGGAGGGTGATTCCCTGAGTGAAATGGGTGACATGAAAGGTGCCGGTTGCGTCGCTTTTTCTGATGATGGTAAGCCGGTGACGAGCGGCGAGTTAATGCGCTGTGCGCTTGAATACTCCAAACCGTTCAATACGGTCATCATCTCCCACGCTGAAGACCTTGATCTGGTCGGCAAAGGGGTCATGAATGAGGGTTTTGTTGCCACTGAGCTCGGCCTGAAAGGGATCCCCTGGGTCGCGGAGGATGCCGCGACCGCCCGCGATGTTATGCTATGTGAATTCACCGGAGCGCGTCTGCATATTGCCCATGTCTCAACCAAGGGGTCTGTCGAAATCGTCAGGGCTGCGAAAAAACGCGGCGTCAAGGTGACGGCAGAAGCGGCACCGCACCATTTTATTCTGACCGATGAGGCGGTCCGCGGCTACAACACAAATGCCAAAATGAACCCGCCGCTCCGTTCGCCAGAAGATGTTGCTGCCGTACGTCAGGGATTGGCCGATGGCACCCTTGATGCCATTGCGACCGATCACGCACCCCATCATATCGATGAAAAGAATGTTGAGTTTAATATCGCCATGAACGGTGTTGTCGGCCTTGAGACAGCTCTGGCGCTGACTCTTGAACTGGTTTCCGATAAAGTCATTGACCTGAATCGTGCAATTGAGCTGTTGACCAGTGGTCCTGCTTCGGTCCTGAACCTGCCGGTCGGTACCTTGACAGTTGGTGCCCCGGCCGATGTTACCATTATTGATCTGGACAAAAAGTGGACGGTCAGCGCCAACGATTTGATCTCAAAAAGCAAGAACACAGCTTTTGATCAACGTAAAATGAAGGGGGCTGCAATCGCAACGATTCTTGGTGGCCGCCTCATTCAATAATTAAACAGTCTTCGGGCTGAATGATCCCCACAGACACTTTAGCGCATTGGAGTTACAAAGATTATGAAGGCAATTCTGGCACTGGCTGATGGGACCCTGTTTTACGGCAAGGCCCTTGGTGCAATCGGCGAAACGATCGGTGAGGTCGTTTTTAACACCAGTATGACCGGGTATCAGGAAATCCTGACTGACCCATCGTATCATGGTGAAATAGTGACGATGACGTACCCCCAGATCGGAAATTACGGGGTGAACAGTGAAGACGCTGAATCGAGCCGACCACACTTGAGCGGATTTGTTGTGAAGGAAGCGTGCAATTTTCCGAGTAACTGGCGTTCGGAATTGAGTCTTGATGCCTGGCTGAAAAATCACAATATTGTCGGTATCCAGGGGATCGATACCCGGGCTCTGGTTCGGCACATCCGCGACAAAGGGGCCCAGACCGGGATCATCTCTTCGATCGACCTGAACCCGCAGTCGGCTATCGCCAAGGCGAATAAAGCGCCGTCCATTGTCGGCCGCGATCTGGTTAAAGAGGTAACCTGTAAAGCGGCATATCAATGGAAAGAGGGGGGGTGGGGTCTGGAAACGGGCTTCAGAACCGTTACAGATAAACCGCTTTACAAGGTGGTCGCTTACGACTTTGGGATTAAACAGAATATTCTTCGTAATATGGTCGATCGTCGTTGCGAGGTCACTGTCGTTCCGGCAAACAGTTCAGCCGAAGAAGTCCTGGCGATGCAGCCGGATGGTGTTTTCTTAAGTAATGGCCCCGGCGACCCGGAGCCGATCGCTTATGCACAGGAGAACATCCGCCAACTGCTCGGCAAGGTTCCACTCTTCGGGATCTGTCTCGGTCACCAACTTCTGGCGATTGCTCTTGGTGCCAAAACCTATAAGCTCAAATTTGGGCATCGGGGCGGGAATCAGCCTGTACGACACGGTGACGGATCAAACGTTGAGATCACGGCACAAAATCACGGGTTTGCAGTCGACGCCAAGACCCTCCCTGCCGATGTTGCGGTAACACATATCAACCTGAACGACAACACGGTTGAAGGGATTCGCCATAAATCTCTGCCGGCATTTTCGGTTCAGTATCACCCCGAAGCCTCTCCCGGACCACACGATGCCCAGTATCTTTTTGATGACTTTATCGAGATGATGAAGAAACATAAAATGACTAAATAACAGTTAGTTATATATAAATACTTAAAGAATAGACTCCCATATTGCAATAAAAGAAGGACATTATGCCAAAACGTACAGATATCAAAAAGATCCTGATTATCGGCGCTGGCCCGATTGTCATCGGTCAGGCCTGCGAATTTGATTACAGCGGAACGCAGGCCTGCAAGGCTTTGAAGGAGGAGGGATACGAAGTCATCCTTCTCAATTCAAATCCAGCCACAATCATGACCGATCCCGATTTTGCGGATCGGACTTATATTGAGCCGGTGACACCGGAGTCACTCACAAAAATCATCGCCAAAGAACGCCCCGACGCTCTATTGCCAACCCTGGGTGGTCAGACTGCCCTCAATACGGCGGTTGCGGTCGCAAAAGACGGTACTCTTGAAAAATACGGCGTCGAATTAATCGGGGCCAAACTTCCGGCAATCGAAATGGCCGAAGACCGCACCCTGTTCAAGGGAGCGATGGAGAGGATCGGCGTCGCTGTTCCGAAATCCGGTCTGGCGCATTCCGAAGAAGAGGCGATGCAGATCATCGAATCGATCGGTTTTCCGGCGATTATCCGACCCTCGTTTACTCTTGGCGGTTCCGGTGGCGGTATCGCTTACAACATGGAAGAGTATCAGCAGATTATCCTGGCTGGTATCGACGCCTCACCGACCAATGAAATTCTGATTGAAGAATCGGTGATCGGCTGGAAAGAGTATGAGCTGGAAGTAATGCGCGATCTGGCGGATAACGTTGTAATAATCTGCTCGATTGAAAATTTCGATGCTATGGGGGTGCACACGGGTGATTCGATCACCGTTGCCCCGGCACAGACACTGACCGACAAAGAATATCAGATTATGCGCGATGTCTCGATCCGCATTATCCGTGAAATCGGCGTTGAAACCGGCGGTTCAAACATCCAGTTCGGAATCAATCCGGTCGATGGGCGTCTGGTTGTGATTGAAATGAACCCCCGCGTCTCCCGTTCTTCAGCCCTCGCTTCGAAGGCGACCGGTTTCCCGATTGCCAAAATTGCCGCCAAGCTCTCAGTCGGGTATACCCTCGATGAAATCACCAACGACATTACCCGGGAGACTCTCGCCTCATTTGAGCCGACCATCGATTATGTTGTCACCAAGATCCCCCGCTTTACCTTTGAAAAATTCCAACAGGCCGATGCGACACTGACCACACAGATGAAATCGGTCGGCGAAGTCATGGCGATTGGACGAACCTTTAAAGAATCGTTTCAAAAAGCGCTCCGGTCTCTTGAAATCGATTCTTATGGATTCGAAAGCCGCCTGTTTGAAGAGCCGTGCCGTGCCCCAGCAAAGATTACAAAAGAGCAGGAAAAAGAGCTCGAGGCGAAACTCCTCGTCCCGAACTGGGAACGACTCTGGTATATGGGGGATGCAATTCGCTGCGGTTTCGGCACCGAACGGATCTGCAATCTGACCGGCATCGATCCATGGTTTGTCGAAAACATTCGTCAAATCATCAATAAAGAAGAGGAACTGATCGCAGCAACACATCTGTTCGGTCAGGGGCACACCGAGTTCACCGATCTGTTACGCGAAGCCAAACAATACGGTTTTTCTGACAAGCGTCTGGCTCTGCTCTGGAAGACGGATGAATCGACCATTCGGCAAAAGCGAATCGAGAGCGGGGTGCGGCCAGTCTATAAGCGGGTCGATACCTGCGGCGCTGAATTTGAGGCTTACACGCCATATTTCTACTCGACCTACGAACAGGAGTGCGAGGCGGCACCGACGGATCGTAATAAAATCATCATTCTTGGTGGCGGACCAAACCGTATCGGCCAAGGGATCGAATTCGACTACTGTTGTGTCCATGGTCTTTTTGCCCTCGCTGAAGACGGCTACGAGACGATCATGGTCAACTGTAATCCAGAGACGGTTTCGACCGATTATGACACTTCAGATCGTCTCTATTTTGAACCACTCACTTTAGAAGATGTTCTGGAGATCGTTGAAATCGAAAAGCCGGTCGGAGTTATTGTGCAGTTCGGCGGGCAGACACCGCTGAAATTAGCCGTTGCCCTTGAAGCGGCCGGCGTCCCGATCATCGGAACGTCCCCTGATGCAATCGACCGGGCTGAAGACCGTGAACGATTTCAGGCTTTACTGCATAAGCTCAATCTGAAACAACCCGCCAACGGCATCGCCCGTTCACTCGAAGATGCCGAAGAGGTCGCCAAAGAGATCGGTTATCCGGTTGTCGTTCGCCCTTCTTACGTTCTGGGGGGACGCGCTATGGAGATCGTCTATGATGTAGAAGCGCTGCGCAGTTATATGCTTTACGCGGTAAAAATTTCGCCAGGTCATCCCATTCTGGTGGATAAATTTCTGGAAGCGGCGATTGAGGTCGATGTTGATGCTTTGTGTGATGGCAAAGAGGTTGTTATCGGCGGGATTATGCAGCACATAGAAGAAGCCGGTATTCACTCTGGCGATTCGGCCTGCACCTTGCCGCCGTACTCACTCGACATATCGATTCAAAATGAAATTCGTCGTCAGACAGTTGCTCTTGCTCTGGAGATCGGTGTCGTCGGGCTGATGAATATCCAGTTTGCCGTCAGAAAAGGGGAGGTCTACCTGATCGAAGTCAATCCGAGAGCGAGTCGTACCGCCCCGTTTGTCTCCAAAGCGACCGGTCGTCCACTGGCTAAAATCGCCGCCCGGGTTATGGCTGGCAAAAGCCTGGCCGAACTCGGTATCAGCGGAGAAATAATTCCAAATTATTTCTCCGTCAAAGAAGCTGTCTTCCCGTTTGTAAAATTTCCGGGAGTCGACACCCTGCTTGGACCGGAGATGAAATCGACCGGAGAGGTCATGGGGATTGATAAGGAATTTGGCCGGGCCTTCGCCAAAGCCCAAATCGGTGCCGGGGTCAACCTCCCTCTTGGCGGAAAGGTTTTTGTAAGTGTCAAGGATGAAGATAAAGAACAGATTCTCGACCCGGTGCGCAAACTCTCCCTCTCCGGATTCAAGCTGGTTGCCACTGACGGGACTGCCCACTACCTGCAGGAACATGGTGTCGAGGTTGAATTAATCAACAAGGTAAAAGAGGGGCGCCCGCACTGCGTTGACGCTCTGAAAAACAACGAAATCGCTATGGTTTTCAATACGACTTTTGGAGCTCAATCCGTCATTGACTCGTATTCGATTCGTCGGACAGCTTTGATGCACAACGTTGCCTACTATACAACGGTTGCCGGTATGCATGCTGCAGTTGATGGAATTTTAGCCATGCAACGCGAAGGGCTTGACGTCGAAACAATTCAAGGTTATTATCTCCTCTAAATTTATTGCAACAGGAACGATACTGCCGGGCGGGGTTTACCTCGTCCGGTCATTTTATTATCAAAGGAACAGATATGTCTGAACGTGTACCAATGACCCCCGCCAGCCACCAAAGTCTTCAGGAAGAGCTGAAACGTCTGGTTCGTGTAGAGCGACCAAAAGTCGTTAATGAGATAGCATTGGCTCGCGATCATGGGGATCTGTCTGAAAATGCTGAATACGATGCAGCCAAAGAAAAACAGGGGATGATAGAAGGGCGTATTCAAGAATTAAACAGCAAAATCGCCCGTGCGCAGGTCATTGACCCGACACAGCTTAATGCTGAAAATATCGTTTTTGGCGCAACCGTTACCATGCTCGATGTCGATACGGAAAAAGAAGTGACCTACCAGATTGTCGGCGAAGAAGAGGCGAGCATAAAAGAGGGGAAAATTTCAATAACATCTCCGGTCGGGAAAGCTTTAATTGGTCATCATATTGATGACGAAGTCCACATCAGGGTCCCTTCCGGGGTTAAAGTGTACGAAATTATCGATATTGCTTACAGGTGAGACGATGAAAACAAAAAAAGTAACAGCCGATATGACCTTCGGGCAGGTTTTAAAAATGAGCCCGGAAGTCGGCAAAATGCTCAAGAATAAATTCAATCTGGCCTGTATGGGGTGCGGTGGTGTCGATAATGAAACCCTGACGCTCGGTGCCAGAGCTCATGGTCTTGATGTTAACGATATTATCCGTGAACTCAACCTTATTCTCGATAAGTAAATAACGATTGGAACGGGCATGTCAAAAACAGCCCCGAGCTCAGTTCTTCAGCAGTCGGTCTCTCTGTTGCAAGGAGTCGGCCCGGCAGTACAGAGCAAGCTGCAGAAGCTGGGGATCGAGTCGATTGAAGATGTTCTGTTTCAGCTGCCAGCGCGTTACGAAGATCGCCGTGTCGTCAAAAAAATTGCAGAACTAAGAGGAGGGGAGCGGGAGATTTTTAGCGGCGAGATACTCGCTGCTGGTGAAGCGACGACCCGCAGCAGTCGACGAAAGCTTTTTGAAGTCATCGTCAGTGATGGCAGCGGCCAGATCCTCCTTAAATGGTTTCAGTATAAAACCGTCTGGATGAAAAAACGCTTTGCGGTTGGCCGTAAAGCGTTTTTTATTGCCGAAGTCAAACGGTTTGGATCGCAACGAGAATCTCACCATCCAGAAGTAGAATTTATCAAAGAAAGCAGTACTATAGAAGGTGCTTGTTTAGAAAATACTTTAAGCATAGGGACAATTCTGCCAATCTATCCTTTAACCGAGGGTCTGCACCAGAAAACAGCTCAAAAAATATGGCGCGACGCCGTCAGCCGTTTTGCAGATGACTTACAGACCCATATCCCCGAAGAGATCCGGAACAAAAGAGGTTTGATGACCACGGCCGCGGCGGTACAGACTGTCCACAATCCGGCTGCCGATAGTCGTATTGATCTTCTCGAAGCCGGCCGAAACCCGGCTCGATTGGCGTTGGTTTATGATGAGTTTTTCTTTCTCGCTCTCGGCATGGCGATGAAAAGACGCGGCATGGTGATTGCGCCAGGAATTCCGTTTAAACTCGACCATCAATTCACAAAACCACTCGCTGCCTTGCTCCCTTACAAACTGACCAATGCACAGCGCCGTGTTCTCGGTGAGATCAAGCGAGATGTCATGTCGCCGCATCCGATGAATCGCCTGATCCAGGGAGACGTCGGGAGTGGAAAAACGATTGTTGCCCTGATGGCGGCTTTAATTGCAATCGAAAACTGTTGTCAGGTCGCGATTGTCGCTCCGACAGAGATTCTGGCCGAACAGCATTTTGCCGAGTTCAACTTTTATCTTGGCCAGTTGGGGCTCAAGGCGATTCTCTTGTCAGGATCGTTGCCTCCGGTAGAGAAGAAAACCGTTTATGAACGGATAGCTTCCGGTGAAATTGATTTAGTTGTCGGCACGCATGCCGTGCTGCAGCAGGGTGTTATCTTTCACCGTTTGGGACTAGGCATCGTCGACGAACAGCATCGATTCGGCGTCAAACAGAGAGCCGTTTTAAAGCAAAAAGGTGAAAATCCTCATCTTTTAGTCATGACGGCGACGCCGATTCCGCGTACGCTCGCTTTAACCCTGTATGGTGATCTCTCCCTGTCGGTGATTGATGAACTGCCACCAGGGCGGCAGACCGTTCAGACCACAGCAGTGATGGAGAATCGTCGCGCCGATGTCTACAGTGCGGTTCGGCATGAATTGATGGCAGGGAGGCAAGCCTATATCGTCTATCCACTTGTTGATGAATCTGAAAAGAGTGATCTTCAGGCCGCAACTGTTGGCGCACAGCAGCTGAAAACTGAATTTCCAGGTTACCGTGTCGGTCTGTTGCATGGTCGCATGTCGGCTGAACAAAAAGATGCCGAGATGAAGGCGTTCAAAGCCGGACTGATACAGGTTCTTGTTTCAACGACCGTCATTGAGGTCGGCATCGATGTCCCGAATGCAACACTCATAGTTATTGAACATGCCGAACGTTTTGGGCTCGCTCAATTGCACCAATTAAGAGGGCGGGTTGGACGCGGGGAGGGGAAGAGCCGCTGTTTTTTAATCCGCTCGAAGCAGATTAGCGACGATGGCCTGAAACGTCTGCAAGTGATGACCGAAACCAACGATGGTTTCCGGATCGCCGAAGCGGATCTTGAAATTCGCGGTCCTGGTGATTTTATCGGCACACGTCAAGCCGGATTACCAGAGTTTCGCGTAGCGAATCTGCTGCGAGACGCCAGAATTCTCGATGATGCCCATGAAGATGCTTTTGAATTGGCCAACAGTCCCGGATTTTTGACCGCGCCCGAGTATGAGGATGTGCGTCAAGAGCTAAAACGACGCTGGGGTGGTCGACTCGAACTGGTGAACAGTGGTTGATCAATATTTAAGTTGTTATTCCCGAGGGGGTAATCGGGAATCCAAAGCGTCTTCTGATCTTTGGTTCAAGACCTAAACCAAGCTTGCCGGGTTTTGACTCTCTTTGTGTTCTTCGTGTCTCCGTGTGAAACGCCTTGCCTTTGACCTATCAGATTTGATCAGATTGCATCCGCGGCCAATAAAGCCTTTGGCTCTCTTATTTCAATAATTTCAGCATATTGCACAAAAATAAGGCTTCCATATTTGCCCTGTAAGCGACTTTCTCGATATGGATAAGGTGTGAGTATGGGTTGTTTTGCATCAACTTTTCTCTGTGATAGTAAAAATCATCATTTTCGAAAAAGAAAATACTGGATCCCCGATTAAAGCATTCGGGGATGACATTTATTTTGTAAGGGTTCTTTAATGTCAGATTTTTTATTCGTTCATGCTGACCTATTACAAAGTTTACATAATATATCTTATGCGACGTTATGTATGGATTGAAGTACCTGAATATGAAAGCTTTTATAATACTTATAAGTTTCGAAGCAAATGCCCCATTTTAGCCTGTTTGGTCTTAAGATAATGACCATTCGTATCAGTCGGTTTCATCTCTATCTGCACCCTCTCAACAATCTCCAGGCCATACCCTTCGAGCCCGATGACTTTTCTAGGGTTGTTAGTCATCAGCCGGATCTTGCTGACGCCGAGTTCAGCGAGAATTTGGGCGCCGATTCCGTAATCACGCAGATCGGCCTTAAATCCAAGACTTTCATTCGCCTCAACCGTATCCTGACCCTGGTCCTGCAAGGCATAGGCCTTTAGCTTGTTGATCAGGCCGATGACACGCCCTTCCTGGCGAAGATAGAGGATGACCCCACTCCCCTCCTCCTCAATCTGACGCATGGCGAGCTGAAGCTGATCACCACAATCGCAGCGTTGTGAACCGAACGCATCGCCGGTCAAGCACTCGGAATGAACCCGGACCAGAACCGGCTGATCTGCGCTGAGCGCCCCCTTGATCAGCGCCATGTGCTGAGCTTGGTCGATGTCGTTTTCATAGACCACGAGCCTGAATTCACCGCCATAGGAGGTCGGTAGAATGGTTTCTGCCGCCCGTCGGACCAGCAGCTCCTTCTGCATGCGATAGGCAATCAGGTCGGCAACAGAGACGATCTTAAGCCCATGCTTGAGGGCAAACGGCTTGAGTTGGGGCATCCGGGCCATGGTCCCGTCATCGTTCATGATTTCGCAGATGACTCCGGACGGTTTCAACCCGGCCAGGCGGGCCATATCGACCGACTCTTCGGTCTGTCCGGTTCTTACCAGCACCCCGCCATTTTTGGCGCGCAGCGGGAAAATATGCCCTGGCCG